>CAYSIV010000014.1:0-3871 GCA_964431175.1 uncultured Anaerolineales bacterium | reverse complement strand
CCTGCTGCTGGGTCAGGTAGCCATTAGCCACTGCCTGGTCCACAGCCGCCTTGCGAGCATCGGTCATGATGGTGGCGAAATCTTCGCTACTGAGACCCTGGACCAGTGCAATCTGGGCAGGGGTTTCGCCAGCGGCGATGCGGGCGTCCAACTCTTCACGAGTCAGGTCGAGGGCTTTCGCCAGTTCGTCGAGCATGGCCTCGTGCATGAGGCCGTTGCCCGCGCCCCAATACATCATGCGCTCGTGCTGGCCGTAACCGCCCATCATGCCATAGCCGGAGCCAGGGCCGTAGCCCGGCGCAGGCGGGGTTGGATTTTGAGCGTAGGTGGAGCCAACTAGCGCCAGCGAGACGAGAGCCAGGGCCAACAGGGTAATTCCGGTAATAGCGATCAGTTTCTTGTTCATGGTTTTCCTCCGATCTTATTTCGGTCAGTTGTGTGACCGTGTTTTCCTGATCGTGAAGATAGAGGAAAGATGTGAAGAAGCCATGAAGGCGGGTCGAAAAGGTGGTGAAGAGGGTGGCCAAAGCACTTTTGGCCCCCGGCTACCCGTTGAATCCGGCGGTTTCGCCGTAGTAATGGACACCTGTCAGAATTCGGAGTGATATTAGTCACTTTCCGGTTGCTATGAAGTGCCGTAAAGTTAGTTAATCAGGAGTTGCCCTATCACGTTGGGCCGGTTTATGGAGGAAAGTATGCAAATTACACGACAGGCAGATTATGCAGTGAGAGCAGTGGTACATTTGGCCAAGTTGGAGGTCGGTCATCGGGCGTCAACCAGCCAGATTTCGGAAGAGCAACGCATTCCTTTGACTTTCCTGGCAAAAATTGTCTCCCAGCTTTCGGTCGCCGGGCTGTTGCGCACCACGCGCGGCGCCCGGGGCGGCGTGGCTCTGGCCCGGCCTGCCGACGAGATCAGTCTTTTGGAAGTGGTTGAGGCCATTGATGGGCCAATGGCGCTCAACGAATGCACATCGGACTCTGACGCCTGCCCGATGGGCGACGAATGCGTGGTACGCGACGTGTGGTGTGAAGCCCGTGCTGACTTGGTGAAGCGGTTGGCTCAGACGAAGTTCAGCCATTTCGTGAACCCCAACGGCAAAGCGGTTTCCGACCCTCCGGCCTAAAACATCGGACCCGTTTCCGATCGCCGATCTATATCTGGCCCATAAAGCGCAAACGCTCTGCGTTTACGTTTATGTATCACGTCTTGTTAAAGCCGCACTGAAGGAGTCTTCATCATGAATATCGGTGTCCCCCGAGAACGTCGGGCTGACGAAAATCGAGTCGGTCTTACGCCCGCCGCGGTCGAATTATTGGCCGCCGACGGGCATTATTTTTATATTGAACAAGGCGCCGGCCTGGGCGCGGGGTTTAGCGACGACGACTTCGCCCGCGCCGGGGCGCAGATTGTGTACTCTGGCGAAGAAGCGTACGGCCGGGCCGATGTGGTGGCCAAGGTGGCCCGCCCCACCGCCGACGAACTCGCCTGGCTAAGGCCGGGGCAAACGGTGATGGCTTTCTGGCACCTGGCCTCGGCCTCACCCGACAACATCGAAACACTGCTTCGCCAGAAGATCACGGCCATTGCTTACGAAACTATTCAAACCGACGACGGCACCCTGCCCGTTCTTATGCCCATGAGCCAGATCGCCGGCCGCATGGCGGCTAACATTGCCGCCGCTCTTTTGCGGAATGATCGCGGCGGCAAAGGCATCCTGCTTGGCGGCGTGCCCGGCGTGCCACCCGCACAAGCCGTTATCTTAGGCGCCGGTGTGGTGGGCACCAACGCCGCCCGCGCCTTCTCCGGGTTAGGCGCGACCGTTTATGTGCTGGATCATGACCTTGCCAAACTGGAACGGCTCTCCGAACTCGACAGCCACATCATCACCATGGTCTCGCATGCTTTCAATGTTCGCAAAGCCGTGCGCTTCGCCGATGTGTTGGTGGGGGCGGTGCTGGTGCCGGGATCGCGCGCGCCCATCGTTGTCACCCGCGACATGGTTCGCGAGATGCGCCCGCGTTCGGTCATCATTGACGTCGCCATCGATCAGGGCGGATGCGTAGAAACCAGCCGCCCCACCAGCCACCGCACGTCCACCTTCATCACCGAAAACATGATCCATTATTGCGTGCCCAACATGCCGGGCGTGCTGGGGCGCACCGCCACTCACGCGCTGGGCAACGCCATGTGGCCCTTTTTGCAATTGATTGCCAACAGCGGCGCCGACGCGGCCATTTCCCAAAACACGGCCCTGGCCCGTGGCATCGCCACTCATGCTGGAAGAGTTATGGCCCCCACTCTCACCGAAGAGGCGGCCTGATGAACTGGCAGAATCTCTATAGGGATCGAATCCAGACTGCCGAGCAGGCCGTCCTGCGCATTAACTCCAACATGCGCGTCTTCCTCAGCGGCAACTGTTCGGTTCCCCAGAAAGTGCTGGAGGCGCTGACCGCCCGCGCCCCGCAATTGACCGATGTTGAAATCGCGCAAGTGCTCACTGTTGGCCCGGCGGATTACGTTGCGCCGGAGATGGAAGGCCACCTGCGGGTCAACACCCTCTTTATCAGCGAGAACGTGCGCGCCGCTGTGAACGATGGCCGCGCCGACTTCACCCCCTGCTTCCTCTCCGAAATCTCCGACCTCTTCCGGTCTGGCCACCTGCCGCTGGATGTGGCCTTGATCCAGGTATCCCCGCCCGACGATCACGGCTTTTGCTCCTTCGGTGTCGAAGTGGGTATCACCAAACCGGCGGCGCAATCGGCCAAGCTCGTCATCGCCGAACTCAACCCGCGCATGCCACGCACCCTCGGCGACTCGTTCATCCATATTTCCAAGCTTAACGTGATCGTGCCGGTGGACTACGCCCTGCCCGAAGTGCATATGGCCTCCACCGATGAAGTCACCGAGCGCATCGCCGACCATACCGCCGGCTTGATCCCCGACGGCGCGACTCTGCAAACCGGCATCGGCGCCATCCCCGACGCCGTGCTCAAGCGACTGGTGGATCGTAAGGACCTCGGCATCCATACCGAATTGTTTTCGGATGGAGTGATCGACCTGGTAAACCGGGGCGTAATCAACGGCGAAAAGAAAACTCTGCACCCCGGCAAGATGGTGGCCGGCTTTCTGCTTGGCACCCAGCTCCTGTACGACTTCGTTAACGACAACCCCGTCGTCGAATTGCACCCCAGTGACTACGTCAACGACCCGTTCATCATCGCCCAAAATGACCGCATGGTGGCGATCAATTCGGCCATCGAAGTGGACCTCACCGGCCAGGTGTGCGCCGATAGTATTGGCCCCCGTTTTTACAGCGGCGTGGGCGGCCAGGTGGATTTTATTTATGGCGCCTCACGTTCCAAAGGCGGCATCCCCATCATCGCCCTGCCTTCCAAGCTAATAAAGAAAGATGGATCGGGTCTGAGCAAAATTGTCTCTATGCTCAAACCAGGCGCGGGCGTTACCACCTCGCGTAATCACGTTCGCTACATCGTCACCGAGTACGGCGTGGCCGACCTTTATGGCAAAACTATTGCCCAGCGCGCCGAGGCCCTCATCACCATCGCCGCCCCAGAATTCAGGAGTGAGTTGACGCAGATGGCGAAAGAGTTGAAGTATTTGTGAAAGACTGGTTTGACTGGGGCGCGCCGGAGCAATAACCGGCATGAGCATTGGATGAGAGTGAATCCTGCGAGACGCGCAGAGAAAATCTCTGCGCTCTCACAATTTTCTAATTGCATCCGGTCTTCATCACAAACATAATTCCCATTCGTCATCCGATCAAAAGCAACGATAATAGTTGAGGCAGGCCTTACCTGTCAATAGTCACGACATCGTGCGCGGTTTCTTGCCTAAATTCTAACCGGG
>CAYSIV010000013.1:22637-37541 GCA_964431175.1 uncultured Anaerolineales bacterium | reverse complement strand
CAGGTACACCAGGTCCGTAAATGTGCCCCCGATATCAGTTGCGATTCGCATGTAAGGCCTCCTTTTGATGGCAGAGACGCGCCACGGCGCGTCTCTACTGGCCTGCCTCGGTAAACAGGTGACAGCGAACGGTAAGGCCTTCGCTGATCGAGATCATGCCTGGGTCCACTTGCTTGCAAACCTCCATCACGTGAACTGTATCAGATCAAGGCACACGATCAATGGCTATCAGGCGCTTTGCCATGAATACCGTTTGGTTATGCAAGCGTATAACCGCTCGACAGTCATGTATTCTATGCCAATTTGACAGTTGTGCAATAGCGTTCTACGAATCGAAATCAAACGCTAGCGTTTTCCGATAGTGTCCCTATAACTCGATTTTATCCATCCCGACTTACGCAAGCGTCATTTGAACCGCTGGTGAACGAAGTTGTTGGCGCAGGGAATCCGAAAAGAGTCCGTGCTTGACCTGATAAATGGTTTGACCTATAGCTTGGACTTTTGACAAAGAACTAAATTAGTAACTACTCACGAGTTTCCTTAAAAGGCAATTGTTTTACAACTTTTCGGGTGAAGCGGTGTTATAGACGACAACATGGCACGAGTCTCACGCGCGGAATTGGACGAGCTGTCCAAAGAAGATTTGACCCTCTTGGTCGAGCGGCTGTTTGACGAGGTCGAATGTTTGGGTGTCGACATTGATAAGCTGAAACAGCCGCCCCCGACTTCGGGCAACTCGTCGCAACCCCCGTCACGGGATTTCAAGAGCAATCGACTTGAAAGCAGACCGCCCAAGCCCCGTGGCGCAAAAGAAGGTCACGCAAAAATGGAGCGAAAGTTGAGACTGTAGCAACATTAGTGGGTTAAAAGTGGATTCGGGGCGGATCTCACCTGGTGTAACAGGCCCAGGGCGTCAGTGCGAGTCTGAGCGAACGCCTCCCGCCACATATCGAGAGCGATCCGCCCGACGAGGTGGACGTAAGTTCGCACGCGATAAATCGTCTTTTGCATCGTTCGACTGAGCTCACGACGAAGTCTTGCGATAGCGCCGATTGCCCCGCTCCACCGCGTTGGACGTCGCAGGGAGCAACCGGTCATCCAAGAATGTCAACGTCTTCTCGACATTGGCCGAGAAGAGGGTCTGCAAGGTTTTGCCAACCGAGGTAAAGCGGTGGACCCGCTGGCGCAAGCGAGCTAGTTTGGTTAGCGCCGTCTCCGTCCGACAGCGGCGGTCGAAGAGACGGTAGACTTCGTCCATAATCTGGCGCAAGGTGCGCAATTGCGGCAGACCGCGGGTGATCCGCTGGAGAGTCTTTTGCTCACTGACCGTCAAGTGACGTTGGACGAAGAGATGACGATAGGTGAAGAGATCGGCGATTTTTTGCTCGAGGCGTTGACGGTGTTGGACTAATTTGCGGGTTCGTTTCGTCGGTCGGCCGCGGCCGACGGGCGGCTTGCGCGCAGTCAGGGTCTTACGCACTTTGGCCACGGCGTGGAGCACGGCTTGGCTCAGGTTGGCCAAGATATGGAATTCGCAGACTTGATGAGGCAGGTCGCCCCAGACGTGGCGGATGGCTGGGGGATAGAGTGCCGAACCATCAGTGGTGATGCCTTTGGGCACTAGCTGGCGGGCCAGCAAAACGGCTTGGAATCGCTGGAAAAAGGCGAGGATATCTTCCTGGGAGGGGGTGTGTGCGCATTCCGGCGAAATCGATCAGTTGTTCCGGGTGATTGCTATCACCTGTTCCGGGATTGCGATCATCTAGAGCAGTTTCCGAGTCGGTTTACGTATTTTTGCTCGCGGCGGATTGTCAAATCCGCCGCTGGATTTGACAATCCAGCGGGAGCAGGCCGTAAACGAAAGTGGAATTTGCTCTAATAAGCCGGATGCAGGCGAGCTAACGTAAGTGGCTCATGTGTAACCTTTGTGCTGGCGTTAGAGAACGCCTGCTACGCGATAACGGTTTTGCACACTCTTTACACATGAGCCCACATGAGCCACGTAAGTTTTGCGCAATCGGCGCCCGAATCGTTGAGTCACTTGCAATTTTGCACGGCGGACAAGCCGCTGACAACTAACCGCGGTGGGGCGAAAGACCGAGTTTTGACCTTATGTCGCGAATTCGCACAGAAATCGGGTCGACAGTGTCCAGACAACTAATTCGTACCGTTCAAAAATTCATCTGAAACAACGATTGGCATTGTGGTTGCACAAACTTGTGCTAGTTTGCCGCCGCTCCAGGTATAATTTGGCCAGTTCCAAGATATTGGGTTCGTCGTCAACTAATTAGGATCAGTTCGCCGAGCATGGCGGAAGGATAACACAAAAGGCTCAATATCAAAAAATTGCAATGAACGACGAAATCAGAAATGGTGAGACACGTTTCAAGTTGACTCGAAATTCATGAATTGCCACACAACCACGTCTCACAGTTTATCAGCCACTGTTACACTTTCAACAGTTGAGCCGTCAGGGTTATCTAGTGCCACGACCCCATCAAAGCAAACTGCACGTCAGGCATGGGTAGATTGGGTATACTTTTACGGGCAGACGCGCACGGTAGATGTGCATGTGGCGCACTTGCGCAAAAACCTGGCCGGCAGTTCGGTAAGCATTGAGACGGTGACAGGCGTGGGATACAAGCTGGTCGGGTAGCCATGTTCAACTCTCTGCGCTCCCGGCTCATCATTTCGTACATCATCGTCGTCGTCGTTTGTCTTCTGCTCGTCGGCGTCTCGCTGTGGTTCTTCATTCGCTCCAACGCCATTGTCGAACGCATTGACCTCAATCGCCTGACGGAAGCGGCGCGCACGGCCTTGCGCCCCGGCGCAGTTCCGGCCGGCGGTGCTGTTAATGACTTGAACCGTTTTGCCTCTGAAGTGGCGGCGGCCAACGAAGTACGAGTGCTGTTTGTGGATCGGAACGGACGGATGATGGTGGACAGCGCCGTATTGTCGGGGGAAGTTTCACCTGGCGACATCCCGCAAGTTGATATTCTACCCAACACCCAGCGCGGGCTGGTGCGTGACGCGGCCCGCCAGATCTGGATTTACATTTCGCGCCCGGCCGGGGTGTCCGGCTGGCAGGTTTTGTTAGCGGCGCGACGCGCCTCGCCGTTTCAGTTTCTGCGCGAGAACTTCCTCACGCCGCTCATGCAGGCGGCGGTGGTGGGGATCGGGTTATCGGTGGTGATGGCTCTGTTGATTGCGCAATGGGTGGCGACGCCGCTCCAAAAAGCGTCGGCGGCGGCGGCGGCTATTGCTCAGGGCAAGTTCGATCAGTCGGTGCCGGTGAGCGGCCCGACGGAAGTCAAATCGCTGGCGCGCTCGTTCAACGAGATGACGGCGCGGGTGAACGCCAGCCAGCAGACCCGGCGTGATTTTTTGGCCAACGTCTCCCACGAACTCAAAACGCCGCTCACCTCTATTCAAGGATTCTCGCAAGCGATTCTCGACGGCGCCGCCGCCGACTCCGAAGCCATCCGCCGCGCGGCGACGATTATCAGCGACGAGGCGGATCGGATGCGGCGCTCGGTGGAAGGTTTGCTCGACCTGACCCGGCTCGACGCAGGGCAGTCGGCTTTGCAACGGGTACCGGCCGATCTGGCGGCGGTGCTGACCTCGATGGCCGAGAAGCTTAGCCTGCGCGCCGCCCAAAAGAAGATCGCCCTGCGAGTGAAGATCGATCCTTTGCCGTCCATGGTGGCCGATGCGGATCGGTTGGCGCAGGTGTTCGCCAACCTGCTCGACAACGCCCTCAAGTACACGCCGAATGGCGGCACGATCACTCTAACGGCCAAACTGGATGCCGGGTGGGCAATGGTCACCGTCACCGACACCGGCAGTGGCATTCCGGCAGAAGACCTGCCGCATATTTTTGAGCGGTTCTATCGCGTGGAGAAATCGAAGGCGGCGGGCCGGGGGTATGGCTTGGGGTTGGCGATCACCAAAGAGATTGTGCAGGCGCACGGCGGCGCGATCTCTGTCGAAAGTGTTTCGGGCCTCGGCACTAAGTTCACCGTTCGCCTGCCGCTGGCCCAAAGCGATGACACGACGGTGGCCAGGAAGCGGCCAGGGGCCCGGAAACAGGTGAACGAGTAGACAGGGAGACAATGAAACATGGAGATGTGAGGTGGTTCTCTCCTTGTCTCCCGTGCTCCTTGTCCCCGCGTCTGATTTTAAGGAGGAAGAAGATGGATCAAATCATTACCTGGGCGAAAGCCCATCCCAAGTTGAGCGCCTGGTTAGTGCTGGCGATTGGCATGGTCGCCATTATTTCTTACGAAGCGCGTGACGTGGGCCTGTTGCCGACGCAATGGGTGGCGCTGATCGTCGCCACGACGCTTGTGGCCGGGCTATGTGTTTGGATCATTGGCTGGGAGGACGATGAAGATGATCAGAAGGCAGAAAGCAACAAGCAATAGTCAGTCACTTCCTTCGGCTGCTACTTTTTGGCCTTACCACCACGGAAGGAACGAAGTCTGGGTGCGATTGGTCAGGGTGTTGTAGACCACTGTAATTTCAATCGAAACCTTCTCGCCGGGTTTGGTCTGGCCGAAGGGAACTTCCAACTGAGTCATGCCGCGGGAGTTAGTGAGGGGTAGCGTGTACGTCTGGTCGCTCGAAGCTAAATGGATGAGGGCCGTAACGGCCACCCCTTGAATTGGATTCTTGTGCTGATCGCCGACAAATGCATAAATCGTCTGCAAGCCGGAGCGGCCTGTCACCGGCTTTTGCACCGAAGCCCACACTGTCAGCGACGTCACAGAACGCAACTGGCCGGAGGTGGGTGTCAGGCGCTTTCGGTCGAGCTTGAAGAAATCAAAGGCGATTGAACCAATAGGGGCCAATTGGACTTTCTGGTTAGACGGCTTCTCCGGGTGCCACTCCATTTGCGCCCGCTGGAAGTATTGCACAATCCGGTCGCTCTCGGTAATGGCTTCGCTGATCGGATAGCCGAACACATCCAGCCCGCCATTCGCTTTGAAGTAATCGAGGAACGCGTAGCATACGGAATGGCCCGTCTCGGAGAAGTATCGGCAATGCGGATTGTTAGCGGCGGGAATACTGCCGGGATCGAGTCGGGGCCGCGAGTAACCCAACTCGTCACCCAGCAAACCTAACTGAACTTGAAATCTCTCAGGATTTTCGGGATGCCACTCAAAACGGGCGTGTTGGAAGTATTGCACCACCCGTCCGCTCGCATCGGTAAACTGATCGGTGATCGGGTAACCGAAGATTGCCAGCCCGCCGCGCTCGTCGAAGAATTTCAGGAACGGGCCGATGACAGAGTGGCCGGTTTCGTCAAAGTAGCGCTCGCCTTCCGGGGTTTGGGCGGAAACAGAAACAACGATCAGCAACAGGGCGAGACTGAGGGCAATGATCGCCCAGACCCGTAACTGCCCTCTAGTCAGTGGCTGATGGTCACTCACAAATTTTCCGGCTCCAACACCATAGATTATATGCTTTAGACACTTTAGTGACAAGTGACTTAAACGGGATGTTTGTCACTAAACATTGGTAAGCATCTCGCTGACGTCCAGTAATTCTTCCTTTATTCGTTGATTTGTCCGGTCCGGATTTTGAGAAAGCTCTCGTAGCGTCGAGGCTGTATTTCACCTTGGGCCACGGCCAACCGGACGGCACAACCTTCTTCTCGAACATGCGAACAATCGTTGAAAGCGCAATTTGCCACATAAGGCCGGATGTCGGGGAAGTAGCCGTCCAACTCGTAGGCATCAATATCGTGAAGCGCCAGCGCCCGGATGCCGGGGGTGTCGGCCACCCACCCGCCATCGCCTAGCGGGATCAACTCTGGGTGAACGGTGGTGTGCCGTCCTTTATGAGTGGCCTGACTCACCGTTTTGGCCGCCAGCCCCAACCCGGGCTGGATCGTGTTGAGAAGTGACGATTTACCTACGCCACTCGGCCCGGCAAGCGCCGAAATGCGTCCGGCCAGTTGTGTTTTCAAGTCAGCCACGCCTCGCCTGGTGAGGATGCTGGTGTAAATCACCCGGTAGCCCAGCGGCTCGTAACCGGCAAACAACTCGCGTTCTTCAGCTTCAGAAACAAGGTCAGCCTTATTGGCGCAAATAATGGCCGGAATGCCGTTCGCTTCCGCCACCACCAGAAAACGATCTAACATGCCGAGGCGGGGCGCGGGTTGAGCGCAGGCAAAGACGAACACCGCCTGATCAGGATTGGCGAGGATGATGGATTCCCGCTCAACATCGCTGGAGCGCTCGGCCCGGCCTTTTGGCGACGGCTTGCGCCGGGCCAGCACCCGGTCGCGGGCGGCCACCGACTCGATCACTCCAGAGCCGTCAGCCAACCTTGAAATCGCGACTCGATCCCCGACAGCCGCCAGATCCGACTCGCGCCGGCCGCGCTTGAGCTTGCCGCGCAGTTTGCAGATCACCGGCTTGTCGTCCGTATGCACGGTGAAGAAGCCGGATTGAGCTTTGATGATCAGGCCGGATTGCATCACGGTGTGGGCGTGCTCGTCTCCAACGGGGCGGGTTGGGTCGCGGTGGGGGTTTCACTCGGGGTGGCGGTCAACCCGATTTCCGCTTCCCAGGGATAAAGAGAGGCTGGCCGTCCAAAGAAGTAACTTTCCACAATCCGGCGGAAGACGGGCGCGGCCCATTCTGATCCTTCACCCCGATTCGACAAGGCCACGGCGATGGCGATATCGGGCTTGTCGTCGCGGTTGGCTTGGGTGTAGCCGACGAACCAGGCGTGGGGAGCGCCGCCAGAGGTGGTTTCGGCGGTGCCAGTTTTGCCAAAGACTGGAATCTGCAGGCCGAGGAAGCGATGACGCGCCGTGCCGTTGGGGTTGGTGACCACGCCGCGCAAGCCCTCGCGAAGGACGTCGAACTGCTCCGGGGTGAGCGGCAGATGTCCAATGACCTCTGGCTTGAATTCATATACCGGCGCTTCACCCGGCGCGGCGATGCGCGACACGAGTTGGGGCCGGTAGAGCGTCCCGCCGTTGGCAATGGCGGCGTAGAGGTTGGCCATTTGTAATGGCGTCACTTGCAGAAAGCCCTGGCCGATGGCCATATTCACGCTATCGCCTGCTGTCCACCCCTCGCCAATGTTCTGTTGTTTCCAGGTATTATCTGGCACCAGGCCGCCCACTTCCTCGTTCGTATCGGACGACAGGCCGATGATGCCGGTCGGTGCGCCTAATCCAAATTGTCGCGCAAGCTTCGGCAACAGCTCCGGGTCTTTGTTATAAACCTCGAGGCCGATGTGATAGTTGTAGGTATTGCAGGAAAAGGTAAGAGCCTCGGGCAAGTTAATCTCGCCGTGCGGCGGCAAGTTGTGAGATACAGTCCAGTCGTACTTGATGAAGCTCTGGCCAAGTTCGTCCCACACGCCGGTGCAATTGTACGTCGAGTCGCGATTGAACAAGCCGGAGATCATGCCAGCCGAGACATTCACTACTTTGAACACTGAGCCGGGCGGGTACAGCGCTTGCGTGACCCGGTTGACGAGCGGCTGATGAGGATTGCTCAGCACCGTGCCGAGCGTCGACGAGTTACGGTTGGTATAATCGAATAGGTTGGGATCGAACGAGGGGCTGGAAACGAAAGCCAGCACCTCGCCGGTGTTAAGGTTGAGCACCACGGCCGCGCCGGCCATGTCGCCCATCGCCTGCACCACCTGCTTCTGCAGATCGCGATCGAGGGTGGTGTAGATGGCCTGAGAGGGGGCCGCCTCACTTTCGGCCAGAGAGGCTGAGATTTGCCCGCCCGGAGTGAGCACCAGGAGTTTGCCGCCTCGCTTGCCGGCCAGATATGTTTCGCCCCACAGCTCCAGCCCGGTGCGGCCCACCACTTCGTCGCCCCGATACCCTTGTGACTGGTAAAACTCCAGCGCCTCAACCGGGATGCTGGACACGTAGCCCACCGCATGCGGCGCGCCGAGCGGGCCGTTAAGATAGTAGCGCGTCGAGTAGGTTTGCAGTTGCAGGCCGCCAAGGGTGGATAGTATATTGAAACGCTCGGCCACTTGCTCGGCCGAGGCTTCCCCCACCGGGATGTACCAGTCGGGTTGCGCGTTCTGATAAAGGGCTTTGATCACTTCCGGGTGGCGGCCGGTGAGGTCGGACAATTCCTTCAGCAAAGCCTCTTCGTCCGTAATCTGGCCGGGGACAATACCAATGGCAACCGCCTCTGCCTGGGCGGCGAAGGCCAGCCCGTTGCGGTCGTAGATGTTGGCCCGGGCCGGAATCCTGTAATCCATGAACAACGAGTTGCCGCCCTTCAGTTCTGGCAGGATCAAACCATCGTCCCAGGACACGCCCCAATGCCCGCCCTCGAAGCGCAATGGCATGGTGATCTCGCGAGCCAGGTCTCCCACCAACGCCGTGTGGAATGTGGCTTTGAACAGCACTTCGGCGTCCAGCTCTTTTTGCAAACGGTTCTCAATGGTGGTTTCAAGAGCGCTCAATGTCATTTGAGCCGTGGCATCGGTGTAGCGGTTGACGAAATCTTCCTGCGAAATAGCCGCCTGCGAGAGCGGCGTGAGCAGGCTATACATGCCCACGTAGTCGCGCTCCTGCCAGGCTTTGAGGAACGCGCCCGCGGTGCCCTCAGGGTTAGGCGGCAGGGAAGTGGACACCACCGGCCCCGGCAGGGTGGGTGTGGCCGAGGGCGGCGGCGCAACAAGGCCGCAGGCAGTGAGCAATGTCAGAATGATGAAGTAGAGAGGTCGTTTGAGAGTCACATCTGTGTTTAGAACAACGGATTCGCCGAATTTAACGGATCGGAGGCGCTTCCCTGCTTTCCCTTGTTTCCAGAATTTCCCGATACACTGGGCACTGATAGTTGTTGAACTGCTGGCAGGCCGCGGGCACATCCGCCTCCGGCTCGACGCCGAACCGGCGCAGAGCGCGGGTGAGGTGGCAGAGCGGCAAGCCCATCACACTGGCATAACAGTGGTCAAAGTTTTCCACCGGGCGAAAACCATTATGCTGGATGGCGTACGCTCCGGCCTTGTCCATTGGGTCGCCCGTCGCCACGTACTCGGCCAACTCTTCATCCGAGTAGTTTCGCATCGGCGCTTCACTGCGGCACAACTCTTCCTGAAGTTCCCCGCTTCGTCTGCCGAAAACTGCAATTGCCGAAATCACCTCATGCGTCCGCCCGCGCAGTTTCACCAGCATCGCCCTTGCTTCTTCAGCCGAGCGCGGCTTGCCCAAAATTTCGCCGTCAATGACCACTTCTGTGTCGGCGGCAATGATGATCTCCCCTCTCCTGTCGTGCTGTTCGACGGGAGAGGGGCCGGGGGTCAGGGCCATCGCCTTCTCCCTCGCCACCCGGCCCACATACCCAACCGGCGTTTCGTTCACTTGCGGCGTTTCGGGAATGCCGGCGGCGCGCATCTCAAACGGCAGGCCGATGAGCGCCAGCAGTTCGCGGCGGCGGGGGGAGGCGGAAGCGAGGATGAGTGAAGGCATGAGCTAGAGTATAGACTTGCCAAGCCATTCTAGCATAGTTGAATGTTACAATTCCCGACATGCGCATCGACATCTTCACCCTCTTCCCGGCTATGTTCGACGTCTACCTGCAGGAGAGCATTCTCAAGCGGGCGCAAGCGGCAGGCCTGCTCACCGTTCAAGCGCACAACATTCGCGATTACACCACCGACAAGCATCACGTCACCGACGATGCCCCTTACGGCGGCGGCGGCGGCATGGTGATGAAGCCGGAGCCGATTTTTGCGTCGGTGGAAGCCGTGCTTCAATTATCAATAACCAATCACCAATTCCAAGTTCCAAAATCCCAAAATCCCAAAATCCCAATCATCCTGCTTTCGCCGACGGGGCGTAAGTTCACTCAGGAGATTGCCCGCGAGTTGGCTCAATACGAACACCTGATCCTTATTTGTGGCCGCTACGAGGGCGTGGACGAACGCGTGCGCCAGCACCTCATGACCGACGAGATTTCGATTGGCGATTACGTGCTGACCGGCGGCGAGCTTCCGGCGCTGGTGGTGATTGACGCCGTCGCCCGCCACCTCCCCGGCGTGCTCGGCGATGAAGATGCTGTCGAAGACGACTCGCATGCCAGCGGCTTGCTCGAATACCCGCACTACACCCGCCCGCCAGAGTTTCGCGGCTGGGCCGTGCCCGACGTTCTCCAATCTGGCGACCACGCCAAAATCGCCCGCTGGCGGCGCGAACAAGCTCTACGCCGAACGTGGCAGTTGCGGCCCGATTTACTTCTTACGGCTGAGTTGAGCGAGGAGGATAAGAGGTTCTTGTTGAAGCTGGCTGAGGAGAGTATCCAGGAGTCAGAAGTCAGGAGTCAGACTCCTGAAACCCGTTCGTGAAAGGATCACCAAAATGGATGCTAAACGACCACCGGCAAAGAGCTTCGAGGACTTGATCGTCTGGCAGAAAGCTCATCAGTTTGTTCTTGCAGTTTATCGCCTTACGATTGATTTCCCCAAGCATGAACTGTATGGGCTGACGGCACAGCTCAGACGAGCGGCGGTGTCAATCCCTGCTAATATTGCTGAGGGCTTCAAGAAAAGAGGCAGAGCGGACAAGGCAAGATTCATGAACATTGCCCAAGGCTCACTTGAAGAAAGTCGCTACTACTTAATTTTAGCCAAAGACCTTGCTTGCGCCGATACTCGAAATCTGTTGTCTCAAATTGCTGAGGTCAGCAAGATCCTTGAAGCATATTCTTCGACCATTCTTTCTTCTGACTCCTGAATTCTGGCTCCTGACTCCTGTATAATCCTCTTCATGCTTACCCCCGGCCAACTACTGCGCGACCGTTACCGCATTGACGCTTTGCCAGAAGGCAATCTACTTGCTTATCGCGGCTACGATGTTGAGGAAGAACGCGCCTGCGCCATCAAGGAGTTTGAAGGCGAAGAAGCCGCTTTGTTTGAGCGCTCTGCCGAAGCGCTGGCCTCGCACCATCACCCCAACCTGCCCGCTCTCTACGATCACTTCACTCTCGACTCCCGTCTCTACGTCATCCTCGAATGGCCCGAGGGCGAAAACGTGCAAGCCCGCCTCAAACGCGACGGCAAGCTGGCCGAGAACGAAGCTACCCAATGGGTGAGCCACATTCTCGCCGCTCTCGACTACGTCCGCGCCCTCAACCTGCCGCTCGGTCGGGGTGGTTTCTCCCCGGCCCACCTCTGGATTGACCCTGGCGGCCAGGCCAAACTTTATGGCCCCGGCCTCACCGAACTCACTGCGCCGCCCGACCGCGCCCCTTTCGCCGCGCCCGAAGGCGGCGACGACGCCCGGGCCGACATCTACTCCGCCGGAGCTACGCTCTTTGCCCTCCTCACCGCCCGCCTGCCAGAACAAGCCTCGCCGCGCAAGTTCAATCCTGATATCACCCTGCCTACGGCGCAAGTCATCCAACGCGCGCTCGCGCCTCGCCCCGAAGCGCGCTTTGCCACCATTCGCGAAATGCGTAAAGCGTTGGGCCGGGCCAAGCCCAGCACCCACGAAGCGCGAGTCGATCTCGCTCTCGGCACGCCGCGCGTCAAACCACAACCGATCGTTATCAGCCTCATCATAATTATTTTGTTGATCGCCGGCGCTCTATTTTTGCGCGATCCGCTCATCGCCGCCGTTCGCGCCACGCCAACACCGGCGGTCTCCGATGTCACCGCCACTGCCCCCTTACCGTCTTCTCCGCATGTTCCTTCTGCTACGCCCACGAACACCCTCCCGGCGCCCACCAGAACATCCTCGCCCCGGCCACCATCGGCTACCCCAACGCCAAATCTGACTCCCGAAGTCGGCACAACCGCCCTCTCGCCGGCTGATACTATGGTGCTGGTCTTTGTCCCCGCTGGCGAGTTCATCATGGGATCGCCCGGCGACGACCCGCAAGCCTTTGGCAACGAGAAGCCGGCGCACAGCGAGAGCGTGGCCTCGTTCTGGATCGACCGCACCGAAGTGACCAACGCCCAATATCAATTGTGCCTGTCGGCAGGCGCGTGCGCACCCCCCGCGCGAACGGACTCGGTGACTCGTTCGAGCTACTACGACTCCCCGGCTTTTGAAGATTACCCCGTCATCTGGGTGAACTGGCAACAAGCCACCGCTTATTGTGCGTGGGCGGGCCGCCGCTTGCCTGTCGAAACCGAGTGGGAGAAGGCCGCGCGCGGCACGGATGGCCGGGCTTACCCGTGGGGCAACCAACCGCCAGACAACACTCTGCTCAACTTCAACCTGGCTTCGGGCGACACCACCCGAGTCGGATCGTTCCCGAACGGGGCCAGCCCTTACGGCGCGCTCGATATGTCGGGCAACATTGTGGAGTGGGTGGAAGATTTTTATTACGACTCGTACTTTGTGAAGGTGTTCAACACGGTTACACCCTCGCCTTCATTTCTCGGCGGCGTGCATGCATTGCGCTCCAGTTCTTGGAACGACCTCTTCGCCAACATCCGTGCCGCCTCCCGCCGCTACAGCGCCGACGATAGGGCCGCCTACAATAACGTCGGCTTCCGTTGCGCCAGCACCGACAAGCCATAAACTGAACCGCGAAGACGCGACGGACGCGAAGAAATTCTTTGGTTTCTTTGCGCTCTTGGCGTCTTTGCGGTGAAAAAATTCAGACGGATAATGTGTTGGAGGCGGGGGGAGAGGCGTTGAGGCCGTTGTTGCGAATTAGCGTTCGCAAACCGTCGTCTTTGGGGGCGTAGCGTTTGACGGCGATGTTGCGGGCGGCCAGGGTTTGCCACAGGTCGGGCGGGGTGGTTGGGTTGCGGAAGGTTAGCTCAAGGACAGTGGTGGCTGAGGTTTGAGAGACGGCT
This sequence comes from uncultured Anaerolineales bacterium, assembly GCA_964431175.1. Taxonomy (GTDB): domain Bacteria; phylum Chloroflexota; class Anaerolineae; order Anaerolineales; family VGOW01; genus VGOW01. The sequence continues at coordinate 24,737 of CAYSIV010000013.1, read as the reverse complement.
TCCACTGAATCTACGCCGGGGAGTTGGCTGAGTTGCTGAACAATGCCAGCCGGCGGTGTTGCAATTTCGAGTCGATATACAACGCTGGCGCTGGCTTGCCGGATCAACTCCACCGGGGCGCCGCAAGCCCGAATCTTCCCCGCTTCCAAAATCGCAACCCGATCACAAAGCGTCTCCATCTCATCCAAATCGTGGGTGGTCAACACCACCGTCTTGCCTTGCCGCTCGACGAGTTCGCGGCGGAGCAGGGTTCGCACGCTTTCGGCGGTCACCACGTCCATGCCTTTGGTTGGCTCGTCGAGGAAGAGGAGGGGCGGGTTGTGGAGCAGGGCACGGGCCACATTGATCTTTTGCCTCATGCCGGTTGAATAGCTCTGGAAGTAGGCGTCGGCGGCTTTGCTGAGGCCAAAGAGGTCGAGCAGTTCGTCGGCGCGGCGCCTGGCTTGTGAGCGCGGGATGTTTTGCAGGGCGGCGAAAAATTCCAGATTCTGCCGCCCGGTCAGGCGGCCATAAAACGAGTTCTCATTGGCGAAGACCAGGCCGAAGTTGTCGCGCACCTTGTCGGCTTCGCTGAGAACGTTATAGCCCATCACCGTTGCCTGGCCGCTGGTAGGAATGATGAGGGTGGTGAGAATGCGAATGAGGGTGCTTTTGCCGGCGCCATTGGGGCCGAACAGGCCGAAGAACTCGCCACGCTCAACCGCGAGGGTGACGCCACTCAGGGCTTCGACCGGGCCGCGCGGCGAGGGAAAGGTGTGGGCGAGCGAGACGGTTGAAAGGGCGGGCATAGACAGCCGGCAGAAGGCACAAAGGTGGGCAGGAGCCTATTCACTCACTGCCCACGGCTTTCTGCCTACTGACTTCTGATCTTTTCCATGATGAGGCCGTCTTCGCCGCCAGAGTAGTAGCCGCGCCAGGTATTCACCTGGTGGTAGCCGGCTTTGTGATAGAAGGCGATGGCGGCGGCATTGGAGGCGCGGACAGTGAGGCGGACCTGCGACTGGTTCAACGCCGACTCACACGCGGCCAACAGGGCTTCGCCGATGCCGCGCCGCTGGTAGCCAGGAAGAACGCCGATGGTGGACACCCAACCCATTCGCTGGTGGCCCTGGCGGTCGCCGATGATCAACCCAACCAGCTGATCGTCGGCGACCGCTTTGAGACGGACGGTGTCCGGGAAGATCAGGGCGAAGAACAACTCGAGGTAGCCCCAGCCTTCCGGCCCGAAGCAGATTCTTTCGACCGCGCGGGCCTGGCCCACGTCGCGGAAGGTGGCCTGGGTGATGACGGCCGGAACGACAGACGACTGACTCCCGACCGCTTGAGGCGCGCGCGATCTATCTTCAGTTGTCAGTCGTCTGCCGCCGGCGGTGGTCATTCTTTCTTGTTCACGAATCCAGAGAGAAGTGAAGTGAATTCCATCGGGAAGATGTACTTGGTGGACGGGCTGGCGCCAATGCTCTTGAGCGTTTCCAGGTATTGCAGCGACATGGTCTTGCCGTCCACGTTCTGGGCCACCTGGAAGATTTTGTCCAACGCCGACGAGAAGCCCTCGGCGCGCAGGAGTTGGGCCTGCTTCTCGCCCTCGGCGCGCAGGATGTTGGACTGCCGCTCGCCTTCGGCTTGCAAGATGGCGGCTTGCTTGGTGCCCTCGGCCCGGTTGACGGCGGCTTCTTTGTCGCCAGTAGACTCGGTGACCAGCGCGCGGCGGGTGCGCTCTGCCGAAAGCTGGCGATTCATTGCATCCTGCACGTCGCGCGGCGGGATGATTTCGCGGATTTCGACGTTGGTGACTTTCACGCCCCAGCGCTCGGTGATCTCGTCCAGCTTGACGCGCAGGGTCGTGTTGATGTGCTCACGTTGTGAGAGCACTTCGTCGAGGGCGATGCCGCCGATGACGGAACGGAGGGTGGTGGTGGCGATGCCTTGCGCGGCCAGCTCAAAGTTGCCAACCTGGATCACGCTCGCCGCCGGGTCAACGACTTTGTAATACCACAGAAAGTCAATCGAGATCGGCGCGTTGTCTTTGGTGATGGACGTCTGATGCGGTACTTCGCGCACTTGCTCGCGCAAGTCGATCTTGATGGCCGAGTCGACGAA
>CAYSIV010000013.1:0-22627 GCA_964431175.1 uncultured Anaerolineales bacterium | reverse complement strand
CCCGGCCCCTTGATGCCGATGGTGCGGCCCAGCCGGAAGACGACCAGCTGCTGGTATTCGGGCACGATGCGGACGGCGTTGCCGGCGACGACGGCCACAATCGCCAACACGATCAACCCGACACACAGCAGTGGAACAATACTTATCAGAAATGCTTGCATTTTGTTAGTCTCCTAGGGTTACTAAATTGAAGTTTCAGGCCTTTGAGCCTGATCCGATACGAACGACTTTGAGCCGGAGTCCTGTGCGTTGTACGACTTGCACTTTTGTTCCGGCTGGGATTAACTCGTCGGCTTGCGCCGTCCACAACTCGTTGCCCACTTGCGCCGTGCCTTCGTTCGAGATGTCAGTCCTGGCTTCGCCCTGCGTGCCAATCACGGCGTCCGGATTTTGGAAGGGCGGGCGGTTGCGCACCGCCCAGGCTTTGCTCAGGCCAAAACCGAACAGGGCGGCGGTGCTGAGCACAGTGAATCCGATGACCCACAGCGACACCCCGGCGGTGGCAGCATCGGCCCGGAACAGAAACAACGATCCGATGCCCAGGGTCAACCCGCCCGAGACCATGAACGCGCCGTGGCTGGAGAACTTGAGTTCGAGCAGGAAGAGGATGACCGAGAGCATAATGAGGGCCAGGCCGATGATGTTAACCGGCATGCGGGCCAGCCCCAGCATCGCCAGGCCCAGGAAGAGCACGGCGCCGGCCTCGGGCATGCCGGTGCCCGGGGTGACGAAAGCCACTGCCGTTGACCACAACCCGGCGATGAGCAGAAGGTAAACGATGTCGGGGTTGATGAGTAGTTGCCAGAGAACGTCCAGGAATTGCATGGTAATTTCCCAGACCTGTCAGGTCTGGGGTGCTTCTTGTTGCAAGCCGCACGCCACCAGACCTGACCGGTCTTGTCTCGATCATCCGCGCGGGCGCGGGTCTTTAGCTTTTTTCTCTTCGATGAGTCTTGCCAGTTGGCGCATATCCGTGTCGTCGGGCGACTGGCGCTGGGCTTCGTTGAGGGCGCCGATGGCGCGCTGGTAGTAGCCGAGTTGAGCATAACCGACGGCCAGGTCCTTATAAAAATCGGCGCGGAGCGGCATGGCCCCCACGGCCAACCGCCAGTGCCGCACGGCCATGGCCCACATGCCCTTTTGCCGGTAGAGATGGCCGAGGCGGTTGAACTCTATTCCGCCTTTGATGTGCGGTTGCGGCAGGCACAAAATGCGCTCCTCGTTGACGGCAAAGTCGCGGTCGGTGGCAAAGACCAGAGCCAGCGTGACCAGATCAAAGACGATGTCGAGCACGGCCAGGTACGGCCCGGTGAATTTATTGAACCAGCGGAAGACGGTCCATACGCTGTCGACGACCATCACCCCAACGGTGGCGTAATAAGCGGGTGTGATTTGGGAGAGCAGGGCCAGCGTGAGCAGAATGAACAGCGCGATGCGGGCGGCGGCGGCCCACAACAGAATGGGCGGCCACCCCGCTGACCAGCTCAGGTAGTCGCCAAAGACATCCTGCAGATGCACGGTCTCGTAAACATATTGAATGAGTCCGTTATGGCCCTGGAAGTTGACAATCAACACCGCAATGCCTTCGACCATGGCCAGGCCGGTTTGCAGGATGAGCGAAAAGGCAACCGTGCGAATTGAACTCGAAATTTTCTTGGAGTAAGCGCGTTTGGTCATCAAACTGCGCCCGCACTCGGGGCATCGCCTCAGGTCTCGCCCGGCGGGAGCGCCGCAATACACGCATTGATACGGCTCATCCAAAGCGCCTTCGACATCTACCGGCGAGAGGGGGGCGTAACCGCCGCCGGCCACTGGCGCGGCAGACGTTGAACGGGGCGCTTTGGTTCGTTCGGAGAGCGGGGCGGTTTTGCGCTCCGGGGCTTTTTCGGTGACGGCGCGATTGCTCAACCATTTGAGATTAGCCTGGGCGGTGGCATTGTTCGGGTTGATGGTGAGCGTATTTTCCAGGGCCGTAATTTTCTCCTCGGTTTTGTCCACCGCCATACTCAGCCAGAACCAGGCCTGCTCGCTCTGCTCGTCAGCGTTCACCACCTGCATCAATAATTTGATGGCGCGAGTCTTGTGGCCGCGCTTCACCGAAGCGATGCCTTCCTGTAACAGGCGTTCAATCTCAACCGGGGACATGGGCGGGTGGCAGTTGAAGCCGTGGGCGGGTGCGGAGGCGATTAAGGCGCTTCGCGGATCGTGTTTCGGCCTTCGTTTTTGGCAAGATATAACGCCGAGTCAGCGCGGGCGATTAGCGCGTTTGAGTCCCGGTCGCGTTTGGCTTCGTAGGTGGCAATGCCAATGCTCACGGTGATCGGCCAGGGCACGCCTGGAAAGTCGAAACAGGACACGGCGACACGCAACCTTTCGGCCAGGGAACTGGCGGCGGCGATGGGCGTGTTGGGGCAAATGAGCAGAAACTCTTCGCCGCCATACCGGCACACCGCATCGGCCTGGCGGGCTTGAAGGCGTAAAATGCCAGCCAGTTCTTTGAGGACGTCGTTGCCCACCAGGTGGCCGTACGTGTCGTTGACCTTCTTGAAGTGATCCAAGTCAATCATCAAAAGAGAGAGCGGCTCGCCGTAGCGGGCTGAGTTCGGCAAGACCTGCGCCAGATACTCATTCACGAAGCGCGGATTCTTCAACTCGGTCAGGCTGTCCACCATTGCCAGGTCGGTCAGTTCGGCGTTGGCCCGGCGCAAGTCGTCCTGCATATTCTTGAGCCGCAACGCGGATCGGACTCGCGCCTCAAGCTCCAGCGCCCGGAAGGGTTTGGTGATGTAATCGACCGCGCCCAGGTTGAGGCCGTGACTCAGGTTCTCGGTCTGCGACATCGCCGTCACAAACACAATCGGGATGCTCTTGGTCAGATCGCTTTTTTGCAGTTGCTCGGCCATGGCAAAACCATCCATGCCGGGCATCATGACATCTGAGATAATCAGGTCGGGTTGCCGTTCCAGGATGACGGACAGCGCCTGCCGCCCGTCTACCACATGGCGCAGAGAGTGCCCCTGCTTGCTCAAAATGAGTTTGATCATCTGGGCGATAGCCTGATCATCTTCGACGACAAGGATGGACGCCATAGTTTGAGTATAGCATAGGCTTGAAAAACGGAGGTGGCTTTTCTATTGCTGAAACGTGAATGATTGTGTACACTCAGCAATCTGACCCTCACCTCTTTTTCAGGAGACGCGACATTGTCACCCACACTTGACTTCGACGCCGATTATATGACGAGCTTCCTTGTCGGCCTGCTCAACATTCCCAGCCCCACCGGCATGGCTGGCGAGGCAGTGGCCTACACCGCTGAGGCCCTCACCGCCTTTCCGGTTCAACAAAAGTTGATCAACAAAGGCGCGCTGGTTGCCACCTGGGCCGGGGAGGCCGACTCTGCGCCCCGCGCCCTCACCGCCCACGTGGACACACTCGGCGGAATGGTCAAAGAGATCAAGTCGAACGGGCGACTCAAGTTGACCAAGATCGGCGGTTTTGCCTGGAACACCGTGGAAGGCGAAGGGTGCCTGGTCTTCGCCGATGGCGGTCGCCGCCTGCGCGGGTCGCTTCTTCTCCATAAAGCCTCCTCTCATATTCACGGCGGCGAGGTAAACGAGACGCGGCGCGATGACGACACGATGGAAGTGCGCCTTGACGAGCGGACAGCAAGCGCCGCCGCGACTCGCGCCCTCGGCATCGAAGTCGGCGACTTTGTGGCCTTCGACCCCCGCGTGGAAGTGAGCGAGGCCGGTTTCATCCGCTCGCGTCATCTGGACGACAAAGCGGCCGTGGCTTGCATTTTGGCCGCGCTGAAGGCGATTCAGGAGGCGGGCCTGAAACCGGCCCAACGCACCACGATTCACATCAGCAACTACGAAGAAGTCGGCCACGGGGCCGCCGCCGGTTTCCCACCCGACCTGGTCGAACTGCTCACCATCGATATGGCCGCCGTGGGTCAGGGCCAGGCCTCCGACGAGTTCAGCGCCTGCATTTGTGTCAAAGACTCCGGCGGGCCGTATCACATTGACATGAATCGCAAACTTGTCCAACTCGCCAAAGCCGCCAACATTCCCTACAAGACCGACATCTACCCCTTCTACGGCTCGGACGGCGAAGCCTACTGGCGGGCCGGCGGCGATGTCAAGGTGGGCCTCATCGGCCCCGGCGTGGACGCTTCGCACAACTACGAGCGCAGCCATCAAGAGTCGTTGTTGAACACGGCGAAGTTGATTGCCGAATATTTGCTGGCTGAATGAAACGACAAGCGGCAAACGTCAAACGAAATAGCTCTTGACGCTTGTCGTTTGACTCGTGAAGATGTCCCGCTCCGAATTTCTCGCCGGCTTTCGCGCCCAGCTTCCCATCCTGCTCGGCGTGGCCCCCTTTGGCATGATCTACGGTGTGCTAGCGCGCGGCGCCGGCTTGCCGGCCCCTGTTGCTCAGGCGATGTCGTCTGTCGTCTTTGCCGGTTCCAGCCAGTTCATCGGCGCCAGTTTGTTTGCTTCCAGCGCGCCCTTTGTCGTCATCGTGTTGACCACCTTCGTCGTCAACTTGCGGCACGCGCTCTACTCGGCCTCCTTTGCGCCCTACGTAGCCTACCTGCCCATGCGCTGGAAGCTGTTGATCGCTTACCTGCTGACGGATGAGGCCTATGCCGTCGCCATCGTGCGCTATCGCCATCCGGCTGAGGCCGGCAAAGGGGACGCCCGGCACTTCTATTATCTTGGCACGGCGCTGGCGCTGTGGGGAACGTGGCAACTCTCAACCGCCGTCGGCGTGTTCTTCGGCGCGCAAGTGCCGGCGAGTTGGGGACTCGACTTTACGCTGGCGGCGACGTTTATCGCCATCGTCGTCCCGGCGCTGACGGACCGGCCTTCGGTGCTGGCGGCAGTCGTGGCCGCCGTTGTGGCCGTGGCCGCCTACGACTGGCCCTACAAGCTCGGTCTCATCGCCGCGGCGCTGGCGGGCATCCTCACCGGGCTGATCGCCGAACGTCTCGCATCCTTTTCACCGCGAAGGCGCGAAGAAACCAAATAAAACTTTGCGTTCACCTGCCTCGCTTCTTTTTGCGGGGTTGCGTCTTCGCGGTTCAATCTTTGATGACACTTCTTGAAATCTGGTTGACGATTATTGTGATGGGCCTGGTCACGTTCCTGACGCGGCTGTCCTTCATCATGGCCTGGGGCCGGATCGAAATGCCGGGGTGGGTGCGGCGGGCATTGCGTTACGTGCCACCGGCCGTGCTCTCGGCCATTATCCTGCCCGAATTGTTGCGCCCCGGTGGCGAGCCGATCAATATCTCGTGGCAGAATGAACGCCTGTTGGCCGGACTGGTGGCTGCAATTGTGGCCTGGCGCACCCGCAACGCCCTGCTGACGATCCTCGTCGGCCTGGCGGTGTTCTGGGGGCTGAAACTGATTGTATAATCACTATTAGATGCTCCGGCTGGACGCGAAGCGCAATCAACGCCGAGCTATTAGTGATGGAGGTGATCCATGCCTAATGATAAACGCCCGACTCTCTACGACAACAACCTGAATTTCTTTCGCAATCTTATTTTGCAGGTGCGGCTGGTGTGGTTGCTCATGCGCGACCCGCGCGTGCCGCTCTGGCTCAAGGCCCTGCCGCTTGGCTCGGTGGCGTACCTGCTGATGCCATTTGACCTTGTGACCGACGTCGTGCCGATCCTGGGCCAACTCGACGATTTGGCCGTGATCTTCATTGGCCTCAGCACTTTCATCAGCCTATGCCCGCAGAACGCCGTCGAAGAACACCGGCGCGCGCTCCGGGGCGAGACCGACGGCTGGACGGTGGACTCGCAACAAGAGACAAAATCTTCGACCAATGACGACTCGAGCGTCATCGAGGGCACTTACACCGAGCCGCCTGACGAGCCGACTCCGTAAAACAAAAAGAGACGACCCTTGTTGGATAGCCTCGGCGCTACGAAGCGCAATGTAGGTTGTCCGCCGAGCTATTCGCAGGCACAACGCGAAAACTGGTTGCCGTTGCCTGTGGCGAGTCATGCCAGCATCAAGCGGTTGAGTCCCGAAATAGGGGTCACGAGTTGGACAAGGCGACTTCGGCCAGGTGATATTCAACGGGCGTGAACCTGCCATGACCGCCGGCGAAGTGCTCTACCGATAGGATGGGCGTGCCCGGGTGGCTGAAGTTTTTCACCGGCCACTGCAAGCTGCTGACGCGTTCCAGCCGTTCGTGTGAAACGCCGGCATAGATCGGGGCAAGGGCGGCGGCCTCAGCCATGATTTGCGACGTATCGCTGTAATCCCAAGCGTCGTAGTCGCCGTTGAAACCATTCCTGCGGATGCGTCGAGCCAACTCGATAATGACCTGCCAATCCGGGCGGGAGCCGCTCTGCGGGCGGAGGGCCTGATGTACCATTTGGATACGCCGCTCGGTGCTGGTAAACGTGCCGGTTTTCTCGGCGAACGTCACGCCTGGCAACAGCACATCGGCGTTGCGTGAGGTCTCCGAATCGAACACCTCCATCGCCACGACAAAATCGCAGTTCTGGAGACTGCGGCGCACTTGCAGATTGTTGGAGTCGCCTGTCAGCAAATCTTCGCTCAGAATGAAAAGCGCCCTCAACCTGCCTTCTGCGGCAGCGGTCATCATTTGTGTTGCCGTCATGCCCGGTTTGGTGGGCAAACCTTTTCCCCAGGCCGCTTCGAACTTCTTGCGAGTCGCCTCGCTTTCTACTGGCTGGTAGCCAGGGTAGAAGTTCGGATGGCCGCCCATGTCGCAGGCGCCCTGAGAATTATTCTGAGTCCGTAACGGGATCAGGCCGCCGCCGGGCACGCCGAAATTCCCCAACAACAACTGGAGGCTGACCAGACTCTCAACGTTGCGGCGGCCTGCGGGGCAGGTCGCCAAATCCGCGCCCCAGACGATTGCCATCGGGCGGTGGGTCGCCAGGATTTCTGCCGCTTGTTGCAGGGTTTTCTCGTCAACACCGGTCAACTTCGCCGCTTGGTCAGGCGTAAACTGTTCCACGCTCCGCTTGAAGTCTTCAAACCCGACGGCGTGTTTTTCGATGAAGGTACGGTCTTCCCACCCATTTTTCAGGATGAGGTGCATCAGGCCGTTCACCAAGGCCGTCTCCGCGCCCGGTTTGTGAATCAGACGCAGGGCGGCGTATTCTGACATGTTGATGAAATCGGGGTGGGCTACCACCAATTTACAACCTCGCCGCAACACCGCCTGGCGGAGCTTGACTCCAAAAACGGGATGTTGCTCGCTGGTGTTGGAGCCAATGATCAGTATGGACTTCGCCTCGCCTGCCACATCGTCCAGCGAGTTCGATTGAGCGTTCAGGCCTAGAGCAGTGTTCAACCCATCCACGACGCTAGCGTGATGGACGTGGTCACAACAATCAATATTGTTGGTGCCAAGCATCTGGCGAGCCAGTTTGCTCATGAGGTAGTTTTCTTCATTCAGGCACTTGCCTGAAACGAGCAAGCCAATGCTATTGGGGCCGTATTGATCACGGGCAGCCTGTAGACCTTTGGCAGCAACATCCAGTGCGGTATCCCAGTCCACTTCCACCCACGGGCCGCGATTGTGGGGACGGATTGTCCCATCCAGTAGATATTGGCGGACGCGCGGTTGCTTCAATCGCTTCGGCGATTGGATGAAATCATAACCATAACGCCCCTTGACGCACAGATGGTCGCCGTTGATAGGAGCCTTTGCATTCGACGTAACCCTCAGCACCCGTCCGCCCGGCGCGTCATCTTTGAGGTTCAGGTCGAGCTGACAGCCGACGCCACAGTAGCAACAGGTGGTGGTAACCACCCGGCTGGGAGGGCCGAGCCGCACTGACATCTTATTATCCAAAGCGCCAGTCGGGCAGTGGGCGACGCAGGCCCCGCAGGATTCACAGCGCGCCTGGAGCATGGTGGTGGCCGCCCCGGCCACGATGCGCAGGTCGTAGCCGCGATAGGCCTGCGTCCACACGAAGCGCCCTTGGACTTCGGCGCAGGCCCGTACACAGCGGGTGCACATGATGCACTTGTTCTTATCCACCCAGATGAATGGGTTAGGATCGCTGTCAATCCGGCGAAACGGCTCCTTCGCCATCGTACTTTTCATGTCAATGCCGTAGTAATTCACCCAGTAGGCAAACTGGGTATCGAGCGCAGGCTCGATTGTTCCGTTGGGGTGAGTGTAGCCCGCATCGTAGAACCCGACCAGCAACAGTTCCAGAATTGTGCGGCGGTAGCGGGTCAGCGCGGGGCTTTCGGTGCGCACCACCATCCCCGGAGCGACGAGCATCGTGCAGGCAGTGGCTGGCAGGCGCAATCCCTGAATGTCCACCGAGCACAAGCGACAGCCGCCGTAAGGAGTCAGGTCTTTGTGGTTACACAAGGTCGGGATGATGATGCCGGCTTGCTCGGCAGCCTTGAGTACCGTTGTGTTTTCGGGGACTTCCAGGGTCTGACCATTGATCGTCAAACTGATCATGGTTTTCTCTCCTTTATCCTGCGTGAAGAGGCTGTTGAACCAGAAGCAATGCCGGTGAATGCTCGGCGATCGGGCAAACGCCGACCGGACAGACGTGATTGATAATGTGTGCTTCAACCTCTTCACGGAAGTATTTCAGGATATCGCGCAATGCTGTGGAAGCGGTCTGGCCCAGGCCGCAATTGGACACTTCGGACATGGCTTCAGATATTTTCTGCATCACATCCAAATCGTTCAACGAAGCCTTGCCTTCTGAAATCTGGCTCATGATTTCGTACAACCGCAGGGTACCGATGCGGCAGGGCGTACATTTGCCGCAACACTCATTGCGGAAGAAACGCAGGATCACCTTCGCCAGGTCTACAACGCAGGTATCTTCGCCACAGACCAGCAGGGCGCCGGAACCGAGCGACACGCCGGCGTTGCGGAACGAGTCAAAGTCCATCGGGGTGTCCTGTAAGCTGGCCGGAACAATCGTTCCACTGGAGCCGCCCGTTTGCACCAGCTTCAGTTTTTTTCCGTTTTTCATGCCCTTGCCGTAGATGTCAATCACCTCGCGCAGGGTGATGCCCATCGGAACTTCAATCAGCCCGGTGAAATTGACGCACCCCAGGATGGTATACAGCTTGGTGCCAGTGCTTTTGGGCAGACCAACGTCGCGATACCAGGCGGCGCCGTTGCGCAGGATGGGCGGCACGTTGGCGAGGGTCTCCACGTTGTTGACGACGGTGGGCTTGCCAAACAAGCCGTACGTCGTCGGATAGGGCGGGCGGGCACGCGGCATGCCGCGCTTGCCCTCCAGCGACTCGATCAGAGCGGTCTCTTCGCCGCAGATATACGCACCCGCGCCGGCGTGCGGATGGATGTGGAAACTGTAATCCGTCCCGAAAATGTGATCGCCCAGCAGGCCAACCGCCTCGGCCTGGCGAATGGCATTTTCGATGCGCCGATAGGCCAGCGGATATTCGCCCCGGATATAGATATAGCCCTCGTGAGCGCCGATGGCATAGCCGGCAAGGGTCATAGCTTCCACGATGCTGAACGGATCGCCCTCAAGGATCAAACGGTCTTTGAAGGTGCCGGGTTCACTCTCATCGGCGTTGCAAATGACGTACTTGGGGTTGCCCGGCGTGCTGGCCACAAAACTCCACTTGCGACCGGTCGGGAAGCCCGCCCCGCCGCGGCCCTGCAAGCCTGATTTTTCGACCTCGGCGATCACCTCGGCCGGTGTCATCTGAGTCAACGCTTTACCCAGGGCTTGGAAACCATCGTACAGGACATAATCTTCAAGGTTCTCTGGATTCACAATGCCAGCCCGTTCCAAGACAATCCGCTTCTGGACTGGCAGGGCGCCCTTGCGGTCGCGCATCCAGGCGATCTCCGGCGCCAGTTCGTGCATCATCGCCAGCAGGTGCGGGACGATGTTGCCCTTGTGCAGGTGTTCTTCAACGATGGTGTGAACGTCTTCAGGCTTGACCGGCCCGTACACGGCCGCGTCCGGATAGACGATGACCAGTGGGATGTCATCTCGGAAGCCAACGTCACGGATGGTGGTCACCGCGACTTGGTCCGACAGGCCGAACTCGTCAATCTCATCCAGGAACGCGTGAAATACTTCCTCGGCGCCGCGTTCCAGGCTGGCCTGATCCACCGAAACTAGAACCATCGAACGGATGACTTTCATCTCTCACCTCATCTCGCTAAGGCCGGCTTATCCTGGCGCTGCTTAGATAACTCGCTAAACCCTTAGGGTCCGCTTCGCGAGACCCTAAGGGTTTAGCGGATAGGCTCTTACTCGTACCGGGCGAGGATTTCAGATACCTGCTCCGGCGTGGCATTCCCGTAAATATCGTCGTCCACGAGGAAGACCGGTCCGACGCCGCACACGCCCAGGCAACTGGTCATGAGCAATGACCACTTCCGGTCTTCGCTGGTCTCTCCCGGTTCCAACCCCAGTTCATCTTGAAGGGCCTGGATGACCTGACGCCCGCCCATGACGTGGCAGGGAGCGCTTTCGCAAAAACGGATCACATACCGGCCAAGCGGCCGGAGCGAAAACAACTGGTAAAAACTGGCGGCCGAATAGAGATGGCTGTCGGCCAGGAACACACCCTCCTCTGGAACGTGAATGTGCCGCCGGATTTCGGGAAGCGCCGCTGCTGGAATGTATCCCAGCGCCCGATTGATTTCACTCAAGATCGGGATCACAGCCTCGCGCGTAGCCCCGTGCTCGGCGATAGCCTTGTTTACCAAGCTGGCAACATCCACTTCTTTGACTTCCGGATCCATAATCTCACCTCAATCGGTTCTCGTAATCATTTTAGATGGTCGGAAAAGGAATGGATTCGATGACAAATTCCTCGACGATCCTGCCGCCGAGAATATGCTCCCGAACAATGCGCCCGACTACTTCGGGGGTAACTCGGCCGTAAGTCACTTTGGGCGTATTGCCGACAATGACCTCAAGGATGGGTTCGTGTTTACAGAGACCAATGCACCCGGTTTGGGAAATGGAAATATCCTTCAGTTGGTTCGCCTCAATCTGCTGTTGTACGGCCTTCAGGGTGTCGAGAGCGCCAACCGCAATCCCGCAACTGCCCAGGCTGACGATCACCTGGATCTCCCCAAGGCTGGCTTGGCGATTCTTCGCCTCAAGCGCCTCGTCTCGGAATCGTTTCAGATCTTCAAGAGAGCGGATTGTTTTAATAGGCATTTCCCCAATCCTTTTACTACAAGCAATCCCAGGCCAATTCATCCTGTTTCAAGCTTTCATAGACGCGCCCTACCGCCTGCCTCACCTCGGCTGAGACGGGATAGCCGAAGGCCACCACCTGCGGCTGGATGCCAACCAGGTCAACCTTCGGCACGAACTCGCGCAAGGATTGCACCAGATAAGAGAGCGGCAGGGTGTGGGTCGTCATCAAAAAAGGGTCTTCGATCCTGTCTGTTCCGATCAGGCGGATCTCGCCGGGCGCCAGGTCCATGTCGGCGGCGTCAATAACCAGCACCTGCTCTGGCGTCAGCCCCCGAATGAGATACAGGCAGTTCTCCGGCGCGGCCCCGCCGTCCAGCGCGCCCCAATTTTCCAAAGGCGCGCCCTGCATCTTCTGAGCCAGGAGCGGCCCCGCCGCGTCGTCACCCATCATCAGGTTGCCAACCGTTACGACCAGTTTTTTCTTCATGCGCACTTTCTCACCATCAAGTACAGGGCCGGTTCTTCGATCATCTTTTGCAGGCATTGGGCCAGCACCCCGACCCACCGCGCCCCGGCCGCGTCCATCTTCGGCAGGGAGTCTTTCAAAACCGGGAGGAGGTCGTTGGCGTGACTGCGGTTGATCTCGATCTCGCCCCATTTCAACAGGCCCTCCAATTTGTGGCGGCCAACCCCTTCGGGGAGTTGGGTCAGCCACTGGCGATACTCTTCCAGCGGGATTTCCATCAGGCTTTGGAAGCAGTCCATCACGCCGACGTGGTGACCAATCGCCAGCGAGTAATACATCACTTGCCGGGGGCCTTCCGGAATGTCCTGCTCTTTGTTGACGAACTTGTGCGTCAACTGATAGAACACTGCCCGCTCGGCCATGAATCAAGATTCTCCCCGGTGAGCCTGATAAATCCCTTCCAGCCGGCTCACAATTTCCGTGAGGCGCGGGTCATCCTGCTGAACCAAATAGGCCTGAACATTCTCTGCGACTTGCTTAGGGTTGTTCTCTAAGATCTGCAGAAACGCCTCGGCAATTTGCTTTCCATACAAGTAGCCGGCCAGGCGGCGGGCCTCCCGTTCGATCTCCACGCGTAGGGCCAAGGGAATTCCGGGATGGCGCGGCAGGACGTGTTCATCTTCTCCCTGAACATGATGGGTGGCCTTCATTTTCTGCCCGAGCATGCCGAGAGCTATGGCAAAGCCATAGATGGTGGCCGCCGGGGTCGGTGGGCAACCGGGGATGTAAACGTCAATGGGGATGAACTTGTCCGCCCCGCCCCAGACACAGTACAGGTCGTGGAAAATGCCTCCCGAACATCCACACGCGCCATAAGCCACGCAAATCTTGGGGTCGGGCGCGGCATGATAAGCCCGCAGGGCGGGGACGCGCATCGAGCGCGTCATCGAACCCGTGTAGACCAGCACATCGGCATGGCGCGGAGACGAAACCACCTTGATTCCAAAACGTTCGACGTCGAAGAGCGGCGTGAGGGCCGCGAAAATCTCGATCTCACAGCCGTTGCATCCACCGCAGTCCACACGATAAACGTAAACCGAGCGCTGGATATCCTTGAGCAGCGCCGCTTTGAGTTGTGCCGTCTCCGGTTCCGGGTGGATGGCATACGCACTACGTTCTGCTATCTGTTGGACGGTGGTTTTATCGCCGAACATCAGTCTTCCTCCTGATACAGGCGCACCAATTTGGGAACGTCGTTTTTGCGTTTGCACTCCGGGCAAACCTTCAGCAAGGCCGGGGCATTCGCTAACCCTTCTTCGGGCAGGCCGCTCTGTTGGAGCAGAGTGAGCACATACTCGATTTCTTTGAGGGGCGCAAAATACATTCCACAGCGGCGGCAGGCGGCCAGTTTGTAATCGGCCCGCTCGTACAGGTCGTCCTTGTTCATGACGGCCAGTTCAAAGTCCGGGCTGAGGGTGATGGCGCCCGTCGGGCAGACTTCCTCACACCGCCCGCAGTAGATACAGCGGCCCATAAAAAGGGACCAGGTCTGGATTCCCTGATCGAGGTCCGTCGTGATGGTCAACGCGTTGGGCGGGCAGGCGATGGCACAGGCGGCGCAGGCCATACAGCGTTCCGGGTCGTGATGCGGCTTCCCTCGAAAGCCCGGCATCACTTCCAGCGGTTTGAATGGATAAGGCAAGGTGGCCTCGCCGACCTTCAATACTTCTTTGAGTAGCTTCAGCATAATGCTAGCCTCCGTCACAGAGCCTTGCAAGACTCAAAAGCCGCCTGATCGAGTAGTTACTTTAGAGGCGAGTCCTTGCGCTCGCGGCAGTAGCGCTCCATTTCCTTGTAGGGCACGATGGTAGCTTTCTTCTTGCGAACATCCACCACCGTCACCCGTTCGGTGCAGGAATAGCACGGGTCAATGCTGGCCACAATCAGGGCCGCGTCGGAAATTGTGTTGCCGCGCAACATATATCGTAGAGAGGGCCAGTTGTTGTAACTGGAGGCGCGGCACTTCCAGCGATAGATTTTCTGGTTATCTCCCAACATGCTCCAGTGGATGTCTTCGCCGCGGGGGGCCTCCACGTATCCCAGGGCAAACTGGTAAGGCTTATAGGTGAAGCCTTCGGTCAGCACCGGCCCTTCAGGCATCGCGTCCAGACAACGTTCCACCATCGAGACTGACTCAAAGAATTCCTCGGCCCGAATCAGCGTGCGCGATAAAACGTCACAGCCGTCTTTGGCAATCACCGTCCACGGGATGCGGTCGTAGGCGCAATAGGGGTGGATGACACGGATGTCGCGGGCGAAGCCGGAGCCCCTCAGCGTTGGCCCGACGGGGCTGTAGTCGCGTGCCACCTGTGTTTCCAGCCGGCCAATGTTCTGTGTGCGCTGAAGGATGTTGGGGGTCTCCAACAGCATATTGACGAGGTCGGTAACCTCGGCCCGCAGTTCACCGAGCAGTTGCAGGGTCGTGGTCCGTTGTTCTTTCAGAATATCGCGCCGGACGCCGCCGATCAAGTTGACGCCATAGGTTTTGCGGGAGCCTGTGAGGAGTTCCGCCATCTTCATCGCCTTCTCGCGGACACGGAAGAAGTGCATGAAACCCGTGTCAAAGCCGACAAAATGGCAGGCCAATCCCAGATTCAGCAGGTGGCTGTGCAGGCGCTCGACCTCGAGCAAAATCGTGCGAATGTACTGGGCGCGCTCTGGCACCTCAATCCCCAGCGCCCGCTCGATCGACGTGCTGTAGGCCACGTTGTGAGCATAGCCGCAGATTCCGCAAATCCGGTCCGCCAGGAACGTCACCTGGTCGTAGTTCAGGCGGCTCTCGGCCAGCTTCTCCATGCCGCGATGGACGTAGAACAAGCGGTAGTCGGCATCCACGATGTGCTCGCCGTCAACGTACAGGCGAAAATGGCCCGGCTCATCGGAGGTGATGTGGAGTGGACCCAACGGCACCTGGACAATGCCTTCGCCCTCCACCTTGATAAAATCATAGGTCTCATTTTCCGTGGTTGGCTCAGGCCGGTAACGATAGTCCATCGTATCCTTGCGCAGTGGATACAAACCCTCGGGCCAGTCGTCGGGCAACACCAGGCGGCGCTCATCGGGCAAGCCGACGGGTTGGAGGCCGAACATGTCGCGAGCTTCCCGCTCGTACCAGATCGCCGCGGGGACTTTCGGCGTGACCGACGGGAACTCGGGTTGGTGCGGCGGAATCTGAGCCCGAACCACCACGTAAGCCTTCTCTCCGGCCTCGTTCTCATTCCCCTCGACTGAGAGGACGTAATAGATTGCAAACTGGCCGTTCAACGGGCGCTCGTCGTTGACCGCCACCGAGGCCAGCCAGCCGCCCTGTTGGTAATACAGCATCTCCACCACCTCGGGCAGGCTGTTGAGAGGGACGGTCACTGTCACTTGTTCGGGGGCCTGCCAGGCTTCGTCCAAAATCGAACTACCAAAGCGAGCGCGCAAGGCCTCGACGTATTGCTTGCCAACCTTAGTTCTCTCTGTCATCGCTACCGTCATGGCTAGTACTCCTCGTGTTCTACTACGGCAATAAATGCGCCAGCGGCGCCCAGAAGTCCTTCGCGCTCAACAACGCGGCTGGTTCAACGGGAGTTCCGGTCAACACCAGGCCGCTCGCTCCATTCAACAGCGTCATCAACTGAGGCGGGATATACAGTCCGAGAGTCAGGATCAGCAGGATTAAGACCGCGCCAGGAATTAGCGTCAACCAGTTCGATTCGCCCTGGCCCATGCCGTCCGGTTTTTCCCCGAAGAGCGCGGACGCGATCACCCGGAAAAAGGCGGCAAAGACCACCGTCAGGAGCAGCAGGCACAAAACCATCAGCCAGGTGTGACCCGTTCCCACCCCAGCCGTGATGATAAAGAACTTGCTGACAAAGATATTGAAGGGCGGAGTGCCCACCAGGGCCAACGCGCCGACGAGGATCAGCACCCCGGTGGCGGGTATTACCTGCAACATCCCCTTCACTTGATCCAAATTGCGGGAGTGGTACTTGATTAATATATTCCCGGTGGCGCAGAACATGAGCGCCTTAACCAGGCTGTGGTTGATGGCTTGCAGTAACCCGGCAAAGATTCCCGTCGGCCCGCCCAGCCCGAAGGCCAGCACAATCAGACCGATGTTTTCCATGCTGGAATAGGCCAGCAGGCGCTTGAGGTCACGCTGAACGACCATGAAGAATGCGGCGGCCGCGATCGAGATTGTGCCGAAGATGAGGAAGAGGGTTTGCGCGAAAGACGGGCCCAGCACAAGATTGGAAATCGTCGCAAAGCGAAAAACGACCAGCAGGGCGCAATTGAGCAACACCGCCGAGAGCATGGCGCTAATCGGGCTGGGCGCTTCGCTATGGGCATCGGGCAGCCAGGCATGCATGGGGAACAGGCCGGCCTTGGTGCCAAAACCGACCAGCACAAAGACGAACGCCATCTTGATCAGCGCGGGGTCAAGCGCCTGCGTGTTCTTCACGATTTCTGTCCACAGCACCGCGCTTCCCGGAACCTGCATCACATTGAATGCATCGGAATAGACTAGGATCGTGCCGTACAGGCCAAAGGCCACGCCCACCGTGCAAATGATGATGTATTTCCAGGCCGCCTCCAGCGAAGCGTGGCGTCCATAAATCCCGACCAGAAAGGCGGAGCCGAGGGTAGTGGCTTCAACCGCCACCCACATCATGATGATATTATTGGCGGTCACCACCAACAACATGGAAAACAGGAACAGGCTGAACAGGCCGTAATAAGTGCTAAGCCGGTTGTTGTCGAATTCTCCGGTCTCCAAATCATGCCGGGTGTAACCGATGGAATAAAGCCCTACCAGGAAGCCAACCACGCCAATGATGAGCAGGAAGATTGTGCTGAGGGCATCCACGTGCAACCAGCGGTTCATGCTAAATAGCTGCCCAGAATCAAGCACGGCGTTTACTGTCAGAAACGACATCACCAGCACCAGGGTCACACTCAACAGGTGGGCAATCTCCACCACCACCTGACAGACGCTTCCCAGCCAACGCGCCGCAAAGGCCGCCAGAGAAAAGACCAAAGGAATGAGCAAAAGCCAGGTCAGATAAGTTGTTTCGGTCATCAGGCACTTATCCTTTCAGCGTGCTCAAGTCGGACGTGTCCAGCGTGTGCAGGCGCTTGTAGATCTGATTGCCAAGCACCACCATGATAACGACGCCGAACACGGCGTCAGTTACGATACCGATTTCGACGAGTTCGGGCGCGTTGTAGGCCAGCAGGGCCAGGGTGAGGTGCGACCCATTTTCCATCAGGCAGAAGCCGAGCAATTGTTTGAAGAGATTGCGCTGAGTGAGAATGCACAACTCGCCAAAGAAAAAGTGGGCCATCGAAACAGCCAGGGCCGGTTTGAACGGCGCCGCCGCCTTCAGTTGGATCTGGCTCACCACGATGAAAGAAACCGCCACGGCAACAGCCGCCAGGAAGAAAGAAAGCGTGGCGCCCATCGCATTGCGCGGTTTCTCCGGGTCTCCCACCTGAGACAGAGCGCGGTAGAGCAGCCACGGAACGAGTACAACCTTGGTGATAAACGCGCTGGCCGCCCACAGATAGAGTTGCTCGGCCTCCATCGCATATGCCAATACCACAAAAATGCCTACGAGGACGATGGATTGCAGGCTGTACATTAACGCCGACCAGCGAGGGCGTTTGACCTCGATGACCAGCAGTGAAGTCAGAATTAATAAGCCCGTCAGGCTGTTGACCAGAGTCACACTCGACATCCTTGCCTCCTATCCTCAACCCATCCACAGGGCGGCGAAGTAGCCGGAGACGAGCGTCAGGAAGGCCAGCGCCCCGAGCACGAATTGGATTTGAGGCGCGAGGCGCGTGGCCGCTGCCACTTCAGCCGAGGGTTCACCGGGCACCGCCGAACCGAAAATCCAGAAGAGCCAGGCAAAACTTCCGATGGTCTCCAGCATCGCCATCACCATCAGCACCATCAACCATGGATGGGTTTGGGCCGCCGTGAAGCCTCCGGCCAGAATACTGAACTTGCTGAAGAAGCCGTTGAAGGGCGGCATGCCCGTCACTGCCAGAGTCGCAAACAGGAAGCTGACGCCCACCAGCGGCATTTTGACCATAATCCCTTTCAGGGACGGCAACATCTTTGTGCCCGCCGCGTAACTGAGCGCGCCTGCGACCAGGAAGAACAGGCTCTTGGCAAAGGCATGATTGAAGATGTGAGCGACGGCGCCGTTGAAAGCCATGCTCGACCCAAAAACCGAGACCGACAGCGCCAGAAAGATGTACGAGAGTTGGGCGATGGTCGAATAAGCGAGCAACCTCTTCAAGTCCCGTTGAGGGAAATACATCAGGAAGCCATACAGCATGGTGATGACCGCCATCACCGCCCCCACTGTTCCTATCACTTGTGGCACACTGCCAGCCGAGAGGAGGCAGCGGGCGAAGATGTAAACGCCCACTTTCACCATCGAGGCCGCGTGCAGGTAGGCGCTGATGGGGGTCGGAGCTACCATGGCGTCTGGCAGCCAGAAATGGAAAGGGAGTTGCGCCGACTTGCCCCAGGCTGCGATCAGAATCCCAATGAAGACAGTAACCTTGGCGCTATCGCTCAGATTGGCGAGAGCGGAAAGCTGGAAGGTGCCGCTCAAGCCAAAAAAGACTGCCGTCGCCACGTACAGGCCGAGCGAAGCCACCTGAGTCGTGATGATCGCCTTCATGGCGGCCTGGCGCGCCTTGAGATCATCGTAGTATCCGATCAGCCCCCAGGAGCAGACCCCGGTGAGTTCAAAGAACACCAACAAGCTGATCAACGTGGATGAATACACCAGGCCAGCCATCGAGCCAATGAACACCAGCAGGAAGAAATAGTATCGGCGCTTGACGTCGTGTTCAGGGTGCTCGCGATTTCCAGCGCTTAGATAACCGGCTGAATAGACGACGATCAGGAAACCAACCAGGATGACGGCCAGGCCGATCAATGCGCTGAGTTTGTCAACGGTGACGCCAAACACCACCAGGTCCGCCAGGGAAACCAGGTCCACCGTGGAGCCGGCTTTTCCAGTCGCGGCCAAATCAATCAGAACAAACAGACTGCACAGGAAAGCCAGGAATGCCGCCGCCTGACTGAGGCCCTTGACCCAGCGACGCGGGATCACCAGCGTCAACCCGCCGCCCAAAAACGGGATTAGGAAACTGGCGAGGACTAATGCGACCATGCTTCGTTCCTCCTCACTTACACGTTAGCCAGATAGAACACAAAGGATAAGATGGCCGCCCCTAAAGCAGTCCAGGTGACGGCCGAGGCCTTCAGGAAACGCACCCTGGCCATGGCATTTTCCAGCACCGCGACGATGAAGTAGAACACGGCGACTTTCAGAAAGAAGACGCCCACTGCCAGCAAAGCCGAGAGCAGTAGCGGCAGTCCGGATGATGGCTGGGTCACGCTCCCAAACGGCAGAAAAACGGCCAGGAACAGGGAGACCAGCACCACTTGCTTCAGATAAATCCCCCACTTCATCAGCGCCAGGGAGCGCCCAGAGAACTCGGCCAGCGGGCCTTCCTGGAGTTCCTGCTCCGCCTCCGCCAGGTCGAAGGGCAATTTACCCATTTCTACAAAGGAGGCGAATGCGAAGGCCAACATGCCCAACCAGACCGAGGTATAGTAAGGAATCTGTCCACTGGCGACTTTGGTGCTGATGACACCCAGATTGGTGGAGCCGGCCAGCAAGGCCATCACAAATAAAACTAACACCACCACCGGCTCGATCAGCACCGACACCAACAATTCGCGCCGGGCGCCGATCCCGCCAAAACTACTGCCGGTCTCCAGCCCGGACAGGGCGAAGAAGAAGCGCGCCAGGGCAACCAGATAGACCACCAGAATCAGGTCGCCCGCCCACCCAAAGGGAGATTGAGCCGTGACAATCGGGATGATGGTTGCTACCAACAGCATGGCAACGAGGGTGACGTAGGGGGTGATTCGAAAGACCCAGCCGGCTTGCCTGGAGAAGACCTCCTGCCGCTTCATGAGCTTCGCCAAGTCTCGATAGTTCTGGAAAATGCTGGGGCCGCGGCGGTTATGCATTTTGGCCCTCATCACGCGGGAGAAACCCGAAAACAGCGGCGCAACCGCCAGGATCACGAGAGCCTGCAACAACCCGACGAGAAACATACTGGCTGATATCATGGCATTTTCCCTACCTGAAGATCGCGATTAGAAGGACAACCAACGTGAAAATGATATACAGGCAATACATCCGAACGTCACCCATTTGAAGCGCTTGAATATGCTCTCCCAGGTAATCCACCACCCGGGTGGTGGGCTGGCGAATGACACCTTCCAGAATTGGCTCGGCCTGAGCAATCATCTGCCGAACGCGCCCCGACCCGGCCGCGATTGCGGCCAGCGGCTTCTGAGTCATGGAGCGCAACCGATAAATCCCGCTAAATGTCACGGCGATGGGCTGGTCAAAACTGCTGGCGGAGACGGACATCGTGCTTGAATATCCGTAACCGCAAGCCCAGGGATCGTCCACCACCCGGCTCCCGGCTTTGTGGCCGCCATAAATAGCAACCAAACTCACGGGCACAGCGAGCAGGCCCAGCAAGAGAATCGCAATCAGCGGGGTGGACAAGACAGCCGGCGCTGTTTCACCCGGATACACCCACAAACCATCTGCAACTGTTAGAGCCGGGACGTTCAAGGTACCGGTGACCACATTGGCCAGATACGGCGCGATGAGGGGCGCGCCAAGTCCCAGAGAGAGACAGCCAATCGCCAGGATCAGCATTCCGGTGAGCATCGTGCCTGGCGACTCACTGGCCTGCCCCGCCCGCTCAGTGCGCGCCGGGCCGGTGAACGCGCCTCCGTACATTTTGACGGCCACCATGACAGCCAGCGCTCCCGCCAGCGACAGGAGCACAGCGCACAGCGGCAATGCGGCGCGGACGATGAAATCTTGTCCGCCACTGCCCGCGAAAAAGGCCTGGTAGATAAACCACTCGCTGACGAAGCCATTGAACGGCGGGATCGCTGATACAGCCAGCGCCCCGACGAGGAACGTCAACCCGGTCCAGGGCATCAGCCTTCCCAGTCCGCCCATCTCATTCAAGTTGCGGGTATGAAGGCGATAATCCACCGAGCCGGCGCCGAGGAACAGCAGTCCCTTGAAGAACGAATGGTTGAGGGTGTGGTACAGCGCGGCGAGGAAGCCGAGCAACGCCACCGCCGGTTGAGCGGTCGCCAGACCAATCATCCCGGCCCCGATTCCCAACAGGATGATGCCCACATTCTCGACGCTGGAGTAAGCCAGGATTCGTTTGAGGTCGCGTTCGGCCAGCGCATAGAACACGCCCAACACCGCTGACAGCGCGCCAAAGAAGAGCACTACCAGTCCCCACCACAAGGCCGAAGCGCCGAGCAAGTCTACGCAAACCCGCAGAATGCCATAGATGGCGGTCTTCTTCATTACGCTGGACATCAGAGCGGAAGCATGGGAAGGCGCGGCGGAATAAGCCCCCGGCATCCAGATGTGCAGCGGCGCCATGCCAGCCTTGGCCCCAAAGCCAAAGAACGCCAAAAGGAAGGCCAGATTTCTAATGGTGGGAGATAACTGGCTCTGGCGAAAGGCGGCGAAATCGAAACTGCCCGCGCTCAAATAGAAAATGAAAAAGGACAGCATAATCAAGGCCGCCCCGGCGTGCGCCACCAGCATATAAAGATACCCCGCCTGAATTGACTCTTTCTTCTCACTCTCAAAAATGACCAAAAAATAAGAAACCAGCGTCATCATCTCCCAGAAAATCAGGAAGTAGAAAGCGTTGGCGACCGTCACCACTAACAGCATCATGGCCATAAACAGGTTGGTGAAAAAACCCAGGACTCCCAGGTTGCGATTGGGGTACTGCCCCAGGTAGGAAATGGAATAGACGCTAACGGCAAAACCCAGCAGGGAGATCATTCCCACCATCAGCGTCGAGAGGCCGTCCATCTGCAAAGTGAAATGCCCAAAGGGAAGCGGGTCCGATATTTCTAATGGAGGCGGGGCGCCGGTCACTGCTTGAGCAACCGCCATCAATCCCACCCCTGAGGCCATCGCTCCGGTCAATCCCGCCGTGACGCGTGCCACCCGGTTGAACCCGTTGAACAGCAACGAGGCGACAGCGCCTACTCCAAACAACAGCACAGAGAGTAATAGAAGCTGAATTGCGCCCATCATTTTCCTCTTCAGCAGGAGCCTTGAAACCTGTCGTTTACGCTTCCACTTCTTCCAGCACTGCCACAGTTTTGATCTGTTCGACAAACCGGATTGGGTGGTCAGCCCCTTGATCCACGAGGCTGAGAGCCTTGTGCGGGCAGGCGCTGACACAGGCCGGCCCTTCCTCGCGGAAGTAACACAGATCACATTTGACTGCCACCGTTTTTTGGCCGATGTTCCAGATTAAGGGAGAGAGACGCTCCTGTAACGCGAATTCACGCAAGACCATTGGGTCAGCCTGATAAGGCGTATTGACGTACGTGTATTGCCCCACGTTGAAATCGAACTTTGGAGGCGGCGTGCCGCCTGGGATGATCGCCCCAAACGGGCAGGCTAAAGCGCACATCTTGCAACCAATGCACAGGCTTTCATTCAAGTAGATGGAGTTGTTTTGATAAGAAATGGCTTTGACCGGGCAAACTGCCGCGCAGGACGGCTCTTCGCATTGCCGACACTGGATGGGCATCGTTCCTATCGGTGGCGTATGAATGATGTATAAGCGAGGGTAGGCCTGTAGCCCGACCTTGCGATGACTTTCAACGCATCCGGCAACACAGGCATAGCATCCAATACATCGTCTAGGATCAGCAATCACAAAGCAATTCATGATGCCTCCCTCCCGTCTTAACCATTGAGGCAAAGGCCTTGGCTCATGTGTAATCTGTGTGCTATGAGATGGTAAACTTGCGGCATGGAATT
>CAYSIV010000012.1:19569-37964 GCA_964431175.1 uncultured Anaerolineales bacterium | reverse complement strand
GTTATCTTCGTTCCTTCTCCTATCAACTCAAAAACTATTTCCAATAATGTCTCTTTCACGTAGAGGCTGGGATAGCCAACTACTTGGGTGGCGAACTCTTTATGTTTACTCAATCGTCTTAAGTGCCTTTTCACCGCCTCGTGTACCAAGGCATCCACACCCTGATTCGTCTTCCGATTCTTCCTCCTGGCAATATAGTACACCGAATGCACCGGAAGGCAAAGCAGGCATCGGGCATTGCACCATTTGACTCTTGCCCAGCAACGAGTATAACTCCCGTCAAGATTGACGCCGATGCTACGAACGCTTCTAAAATTCTTCTTCCGCCTGCTCTACAACGAATTTGCCTTCACCTACGACCTCGTCAGTTGGACGGTGTCGGTCGGGCAGTGGCGCGAGTGGCAGAGGCAGGTCATCCCCTTCATCGTCGGCCAAACCGTGTTGGAAGTGGCGCACGGAACGGGCGATTTGCAGATCGATCTGGCGGCGCAAGGCCACAAGCCAATTGCATTCGATCTATCGCCGTTCATGGGCCGGATCGCCAAGCGCAAATTGGCGCGGCGCAATTTATTCCCGCCGTTCGTGCGCGGCAGTGTGATGGCCTTACCGTTTCCATTCGCGCACTTCACCACCATCGTCTCCACTTTTCCGAGTGAGTTCATTGTTGACCCCGCCGTCGTGCGCGAGTTCAAGCGTGTGTTGGCCGGCGGCGGGCGGGTGGTGTTCGTTCCGGCAGCCACCATCATTCCCGGCCATCTGGCCGGCCGGGCGGCACAGTGGCTGTTTGAAGTGACGGGGCAAAGCACGGCGCCCGAATTGGATGGCGGCGGCTGGCCGCCCCGGCTGATGCAAGCCTATCAGGCCGCCGGATTTGAAATCAGAATTGAACGTATCCCACTGCCTCGCAGTCTGGTCTGGGTCGTCGTGGCTCAGGCGTAGAGCGAGTTGCCAACTCGCGCTACTGGGGTACAATCTCAAGCCATGAACCTCGTCTGGTATCGTGCCAAACGCCGTTGGCCTCAACTGCGAAACCTGCGGGCCAGCATCCGCGACACTCTCGTCTTGCTCAACGAGTTCAAAAGTACGCTGATCGGCTTTGCCCTGGCCCTGCTCTTCGGCGGCTGGCTGTATTCCCTGTTCTCGACAATCGCCGGGGCTGAGTTATCGTTAGCCGAGTCCACCTTTCTCATCCTATCCATGATCTTCCTGCAGGCCAACACGGCATTCCCGGATGAATGGTACCGGCAAATTTTCTTTTTCCTCATGCCCATCATCGGGCTGGCATTGCTTGCGCGCGGCGCGGACTTTGGCGTTCTACTCTTCAACCGCCGCCTGCGAGGGGAGGCCTGGCAAATGGCAATCGCATCAACCTATTCCGATCACATTATTCTGATTGGCCTGGGGCACCTCGGCTTTCGGGTAGCGCGGGAACTGCACAATCTGGGCGACGACGTGGTCGTCATCGAGCAAGACCCCAAGGCCGACCTGCTGGCCGAAGCGCAAACCATGAACATCCCCATCATTCAGGCCGACGCTACCAAGCCCGAAACCCTGCAAGCCGCCGGCATCGCCCGCGCTCGCGTTGTCATCGTTTGCACGTCCAACGACACAATGAATTTGCAAATGGCGATCAAAGCTCGCACCCTTAACGACAAGACTCGGATTCTGGTGCGCGTATTCGATGAAGAGTTTGCCCGGCAGATCGAAAACCAGTTCGGGATCGATCAGGTGTTCAGCGCCTCCACGTTAGCGGCCCCGGCCATCGCCGGGGCGGCAGCTCAGTCCGATGTCACCAGCCCTATTACCCTTTCCGGTCGCCCTCTGAGCCTGGCCCGCTTTTCCATCAAAAGCAATTCTTCCCTGATCGGCCAAACGATTGAAAAAGTTGAAGACCAATTCGATTGCACCATCGTTCTGCTCGAACGGAAAGGTCAGGCCGACCTGCATCCCAAAAATCATATGACGTTGGCGGCGGGCGACCAGATCGCCGTCTTTGCCGAACCGCAGGCGCTCAACAAACTTTCGCGGGCAAATCGTTGAAAAGGCGATAAGGTTTAAGCGCAGTCAACTTTCACCTTGAGAGGTTTCTATGATTCTTGTCACTGGCGCATCGGGTTATCTTGGTAGTTACATCATCAAGCGGCTCGTCACGGCGGGCAAACCGGTGCGCGCCCTGGTTCGCAACCGGGCCTGGGCCGAGGCGGAAGGCCGGCTGGCCGGGCTGAATGTCGAGTGGGTCGAAGGCGATGTCACCAAACCTGAGACTCTTGCCAACGCGGTCAAAGGCGTAGAAGTCGTTATTCATACAGTGGCGATTGCCATTGAAAAAGGCGGCCGCACTTACGAAACGATCATTTATCAGGGCACCGTCAACATCGTGAACGCGGCCAGGGCCGCCGGAGTCAAACGCTTCGTCAACATTTGCCAGTTGGGGGCCGACTCTAAATTGCCTTACCGGTTTCTGGCCTCCAAAGGCAAGGCGCAGGAATATGTAGCCGCCTCTGGACTCGACTGGACAGCCTTTCGGCCTTCGGTGATGTGGGGGCCGGAGGACGAGTTCGCCAACACCTTCGCCAGACTCGTGCCGCTCTCGCCGCTCATCTACCCTATCATCGGCGACGGGCAGGCTAAATTTCAATCGGTGTGGGTCGAGGACGTAGCAACCGCCGCCGTTAAGTCGCTTGACGATCCTTCCACCATTGGCCAGGATTTTGAACTTGGCGGGCCGGAGGTGCTGACTATCGCCGAGATTGAGCGGCGCACGCTTCAGGCAATTGGCGCACAGCGGCTGATGATCCCCCTGCCTCTTCCCCTCCTGAGGATTGTCGTGACGCTGATGCAAGTCGTCTTCCCTGCGCCGCCTGTCACCACCAGCCTGCTCGACTTGCTGGGCGTGGACAACACGACAAAGAACAACGCCCTCAGCCGTTTCGTGTCTGAACCAAAACCATTCACCGTCGAGAACATCGCGCCTTACATGCGCCAATTCAAGGTTGGCGACACACTGCGGCAGTTCTTCGGCCAGCCAACAAGAGGCTAACACAACATCCGAGATAAGAACCGGGCAGGCCCACCTGCCCGGTTTGTTTTTAGGCAGGGTATAATCAAAACACCAAGCCATCAAAGAGGCAAGGAGCACGTCATGTCCAACATCCCCTCAAAACCGCGCGTCCTGCACGAAGCCGCGACCCTCAACGCCGAACCTACGTGGGACATCGCCAAACTCTTTCCATCCCAGGGCGCGTGGAGCGAATGGGAATACATGGACCTGCGCCCCAGCCGGGTCGTCGAATATGATCACGGGTATGTGGAGATACACGACGTGCCAAAATCAAGTCATCAGCGCATCTTGCTTTTCCTCTACAATTTGTTGGCAACCTTTGTGAATGCAGGCAAATTGGGGGAAGCGCTGGTCGCCCCTCTCCGCGTCAAGCTAGGGCCGGAGAAATATCGCGAGCCAGATGTTGTGTTCATGTCCGCGCAAAACGCCGCCCGGTGCGGCGAAGACTTTTGGCTTGGCGCCGACCTGGTGATGGAAGTGGTGAGCGAGGGCGAGGAAAACAGAGAACGCGACCTTGAGAAAAAGCGCAAAGACTATGCCGAAGGTGGAATCCCCGAATACTGGATCGTTGACCCTCAAGAGCAAAAGATTACCGTTCTCAAACTTGAAGGCGTGGCGTATGCCGTTCACGGCGAGTTTGTGCCGGGCGCGTCAGCCTCATCGGCTTTGTTGAACGGCTTCTCGGTGAACGTGGAAGCTGTGTTCGCGGCGGCGAAACAGTAAGCCCATGCCCCTCGCTCACTCTCCCGTCATTATTGGCCTCGCCGGCGGCACCGGTTCCGGCAAGACAACCGTCGCCAAAGCTATTCTCAGCAAAGTTGGCGCCGACCGAATCGCCGCCGTGCCGCACGACGCCTACTACCGCAACTTCGACCAACTTCCCCCCGCCCTGCGCGACGCCCTCAACTTCGACCACCCCGACTCGCTCGAAACCGACCTGCTCATCCAGCACTTGCGTCAACTCAAAGCTGGTCAGCCGATTGAGATGCCAATCTACGATTTCACTACCTACGCGCGAACCGACCGCAAGGCACACATTGAGCCACAGCCCGTGATTCTGGTTGAAGGCATTTTGATTCTGGCCGAACCTGTTCTGCGCGAACTGTTCGACATGAAAATCTACGTGGACACCGACGCCGACCTCCGCTTCATCCGCCGCCTCGAGCGCGATGTGGCTGAGCGCGGGCG
This sequence comes from uncultured Anaerolineales bacterium, assembly GCA_964431175.1. Classification (GTDB taxonomy): domain Bacteria; phylum Chloroflexota; class Anaerolineae; order Anaerolineales; family VGOW01; genus VGOW01. Next base: position 33,715 of record CAYSIV010000012.1, on the reverse strand, counting down.
CACGCCTCAATCCGTCATCCATCAATACCTCACTACTGTCCGCCCCATGCACCTGGAATTCGTCGAACCCTCCAAGCGCTACGCCGATATCATCATCCCCGAAGGCGGCCACAACCAGGTTGCCATCGAAATGGTCGTGGCCCGAATTGAAGTCCTATTGAAGCGATGATGGCCTGGCCGTCACATTCGCCAGCCACTTCATATTTCAACGTATCTCTACAAAGCAACCACGGATTACACAGATTACACGGATTTGGAATCATAATCTGTGTAATCTGTGAAATCGGTGGTTCCTTTAATGCGTGTTCTCCTCACTTCGCACATTTACGCCGTGCCAACCAACCGAGTCAAACTCGACGCGCTCCGCGCCGCCGGAGTCGAATTGACGGTTGTGACCGCCGACCGCTGGAAAGAGGCCTTATTCAATGTGCCGCCGTCACCCGCTGGGAACTTGATCTCGCTTCCTGCCCTCTTTGCCGGGCGCAACAACGCCTTCTTCTATCGCGCCAACTTGCGCCGCATCCTTCGTCAAGTTCAACCAGATGTTTTGCACATCGAGCAAGAGCCGGTGAGCCTGGTAATGGCGCAATGGTTGATGGCAGCGCGAGGCCTGCCGCTCAACATCACCTTCTTCACCTGGGAAAACGTCGCCCGCCCCCTCTCGCCGCTTCAACGTTGGATCGAGCGTTGGACATTGAACCGGGCCAAAAGCTGTGTGGCCGGCAACACCGAAGCCGCGAACTCGCTGAGAGCCAAGGGCTTCTCTGGCAAAGTCATCATCAGCCCCATTCTTGGAATCGATTCCCAGACTTCCGAAGCGCTTCGCGAGACTTCGGAAGTCTGGGCGAAAGTTTTCACCGTCGGCTTTGTGGGCCGGCTGGTGAAAGAGAAAGGCATCCGGGTGTTGAACGAAGCGGTGCGTGGGCTAGGTATGCGCCTGTTGGCGGTTGGCGTTGGGCCAGAGCCGGTGAATGGCAAAGTAACAGGCGGCGTGAAGCCGGAACGAGTGAACGACCACTTGCGCCAAATGGATGTATTAGTTCTGCCGTCGCTGACCACACCAAAATGGAAAGAGCAATTTGGCCGCGTTTTGATCGAAGCAATGGCTTGCGGCGTGCCCGTCATCGGTTCAGACTCTGGCGCAATCCCGGAGACGATTGGCGACGCCGGGCTGATCGTGCCGGAAGGCGATGTGGCCGCACTGCGAGTGGCCATCATCAGGCTGAAGGAAGATGCAGAACTGCGCGTCGAGTTATCACGGCGCGGCCTGGAGCGAGTGAAACGCTGGTCGCATGAAACAGTTGCGAAAGAATTGATAGCGTTATGGCAGTCCATTTGAATCGCGAAGGCGTGAAGAATTACAAGAAACCTTCGTGCCCTTCGCGTCTTTGCGGTGAGATTCTATGAGCCGCAAGCTGAAGGTTCTCATCGTCGATCACGCGCCAATCTTTGGCGGCGTAGAAGCGATGATCGCTGACCTGGTCGGCGCAGTGGATCGTGGGAAGTTTGCGCTGACGGTGGCGACTGACACAGCCAGTCGTGTCGAGTTTCGCGATATTGCCGTTCGTCGCCTGCCGATGCCGCGCGTGCGCGAGAATTGGGCGGCGATGATTACCGCCGGGCTAAGGCTGGCGGCGGTTGTCCGCAACGCCGATGTGATGATGACGACGACGGCCCGCACACACACAATTGGCGCTGTGGCGGCGCGAGTTTCCGGCACGCCGCTCGTCTGGCGATTGGCCGACGACACGTTTCCCCTGCCGCTGGCGGCTGTCCTGTCGTCCATTCCCAAACGCATCGTCGCCGTGTCGTCTTTCATCGCCGGTCGCTGTTCGCCAAGTCCGGCCAAAACCATCATCATCCCCGACGGCCTGCCCGACACACAACCACAAACGAAACTCACGCTGAACCCGGGCAAGCCTGTAGCGGTGATGATTGCCCGTCTGGTGCGCTGGAAGGGCCATGCGGTTTTTGCGCGGGCGGTAAAATTGGCGAATGTGGCCGGAGTCATTGTCGGCGGTGAGGATGAGTCGGAAGGGGAATTGGGAGGCAAAGGGTTGAAGGCCGAGTTGACGGCCATCAACGGCGAGATTCAGTTTTTGGGACAGCGATCGGACGTGCGTGAAATTCTCGCCGCGAGTGATATTTTTGTTCACGCTTCGACCCGGCCTGAGCCGTTTGGACGGATTGTGGTGCAGGCAATGCTGGCCGGCCTGCCGGTGATCGCAACTCGCGCCGGGGCAATGGCTGAGGTGGTGGGCAACGCTGGCCGGCTCATCTCGGCTGGCGACGTTGAAGCGCTGGCTGAGGCGTTGAAGATGGACGTGGCCAGGCGAACGCGGCTGGGACGTGAAGGGCGCGAGCGGGCGTTGGCGCGATTCGAGTTGGGAGCGATGACGCGACGGCTGGAACAGGTGTGGCTTGAAGCGGCTGGCGTTTGACGCGCGGACGATCGGCGATCACTACCCCGGCATCGGGCGCTATGCGTTTGGCGTTTGGCGCGCGCTCGGCGACCGCGTGGGGGCGACGATTGTTGACCCGGCGCTGAAGAACACACGCTTTGCACTGGGCGGCAAGACGCGGGCAAGTTTCGGCGTGCGCTCACTTCTGGCCCAGGTTGACGTGCCGTTGAAAGTTGGAGACGCCGACGTTTACTACTCGCCATACTACCTGATGCCCTATGTTCTGCCGTGTCCGGCAGTGGTGACTTTGTACGACGCCACGCCGCTGTTGGGGCCGGGCCTATCGCCGCTCGCACGACTGATTTATCGGCTGGCTCACCGATTGGCCGGCGCGGCGGCGACGCGGGTGATTGTGTTGAGCGAGTCGGCGCGAGAGGAGATTGCGGCGTTGGGCGTGCCGCGCGAGAAGATAGTTGTGTGCCCGCCGGGGCTGGACTCCAAGTTTCGCCCGGCGACGAAAGAAGAGATTGAAAGAGTCAATCTGAAGTACGATTTGCTTGATGATTTCTGGCTGTGCTTTGGATCGCGCAAGTGGCACAAGAACACGCTGGCGGCCGTGGAGGCGATGAGGGGGCGAATGTTGATCGTCGTGGGGCACGCTTCGCGTGCCAACTTGCCCTACATTGCCGAAGAGGATTTGCCTGCCGTGTATTCTGCATCACGCGGCCTTATCTTTCCGTCTCTGCGCGAAGGCTTTGGCCTGCCGGTGATCGAAGCGATGGCCTGCGGCACGCCGGTCGTGTGTCTTCCGGGGCCGGGGGTGAAGGAGGCAGCTGGAACGGCGGCAGTGATGGCCGAGGACATGACGACGGCGGCGCTGGCTGAAGCAGTGAGGCGGCTAGACGATCCGGCAGTGCGCGAGTCGAAGATCGAGGCCGGGCTGGAATGGGTGAAGCGGTTCACGTGGGATAAAACGATTGAAGTAATTTGTAATTGGTAATTGGGGTTTTGGATTTTGGGATTTTGGAGCCGTGAGAGTCCTTCACGTTTACAAAGATTATTACCCTGTGCTAGGCGGTATCGAAAATCATATTCGGTCGCTGGCCGAAGGGCTGGCGGCGCGTGGGCACGAAGTGAGCGTGCTGGTCTGTCATCTGGAACGGCAGACTACCGTTGAAATGATGAACGGCGTGCGCGTGATCCGGGCGGCCCGGGCGCGGACGATTGCCAGCACCCCGCTCTCTGCCGAATTGCCGCGACTGCTGGCCCAAGAGCGGCCCGATGTGACACACCTGCATTTTCCGTATCCGTTTGGCGAAGTGAGCCACTGGTTGTTGCGATACCTGCCGAATTTATCTAAGGACAAGCCGCTCGAAGCCCGCGTCCTCGCGGGCGTTGCCGCCGCCAACCGCGAGGACGCGGTTGGAGAGCGTTTTCAGGCAATCTCTAACTCAAGCACAATCATCACCTACCACAGCGACGTGGTGCGTCAAAAAGTGATAGGCGCATTCTACAAGCCGGTGATGCGCTGGGGCCTGCGGCGGGCAAAGGTTATCCTGGCGACGAGTCCGAATTATGTGGTATCTTCACCCGAGTTGGTGCGCCTGGGGAGCAAATGCCTGGTTTTGCCGCTGGGCATTGACGTGGAGCGGTTTGCCGCCCCGCCCCGCACTCGACGAGAACGCCCGGCACTGCTGTTCGTCGGACGGCATCGCTACTACAAAGGTTTAAGCGATTTGCTGAAGGTTATGCCGGAGATAAACGCCGATTTGATCGTGGCCGGCGACGGGCCGATGCGGCCAGGCTGGGAGCGGCTGTCATCCGAATTGATGCTCGGCGAGAAAGTTCGCTTCCTCGGCACGGTGCCAGATGGCGAGTTGGCCGCACTCTACCGAAGCGCCGATATTTTTGTCCTCCCTGCCAGCGCGCGTTCGGAGGCGTTTGGGATTGTTCTACTCGAAGCGATGGCGGCTGGCCTGCCGTGCGTGACGACGGAACTTGGCACAGGCACGTCTTACGTGGTGCGGGACGGCGTGACCGGGCTGGTCGTCCCGGCGCGCACTCCGCCCGCGCTGGCCGAGGCCCTCAACCGCCTGCTGGCCGACGAAGCCTTGCGGGCGCGCATGGGCGAAGCCGGGCAGGCGCGAGCGCGGCGCGAGTTTAGGCAGGAGACGATGGTGGAGAGGGTGGAGGCGGTGTATCAAAGTGTTTGTAAGAGTGGGTAGAACCTTCACCACGAGGACACCAAGACACGAAGTTGCGCGAAGAAAAGAAAACCTTTGTGAACCTTCGTGACTTCGAGTCTTCGTGGTAAATATTGAATGCATTCCACAAAGCTAAGTCGTTTCTGCGAAGGCCTGATGGAAGCGGGCTGGCTGGCGGCGCTGGTGCTGGCCCCGCTGTTCTTCAACTCATATTCCAGTCGCACGTTTGAGCCGGACAAGATCGCGCTGGTGCGGAGCATCGGCCTGATCATCGCGGTGGCGTGGATCGTGAAGCTGATCGAAGAACGCGGCTTGCGCTGGGAAGTCGTCGCCTTCAACCCGCGCCGCAAGTTCGAGTCGTTCGGGCAATTGCCGCTGGCCCTGCCGGTTGCCGCTCTGCTAGCCGTCACCCTCCTCTCAACCCGGCTCTCCCTCACACCGCGCATCAGCTTTTGGGGATCGTACACGCGCCTGCAAGGCACGTACACGGCGCTAGCCTATCTCGTCGTCTTCGCCGCCGTCGCCGTCAACCTGCGGCGCAAAGAGCAAGTCGAGCGCCTCGTCAACACCATCATCTACGCCAGCCTGCCGGTGAGCCTCTATGGCCTCATGCAACGCCTGCAAATCGATCCTCTGCCCTGGGGCGAAGACACCTCTCAGCGCGTCACCTCCACCCTCGGCAACGCCATCTTCATCGCCGCCTATCTCATCATGATCGTGCCGTTCACGGCTATGCGCGTCGCCCAAACCTTTCGCGCTATCTTACGTGAGCAGGCCGGGCTGACTCGCAACATTATCCTGGCCACTGTCTACGTCTTCACCGGCGCGATGCAGTTGTTGGCGATCTGGTTCAGCGGCAGTCGCGGCCCCTGGCTGGGGTTGTTGGCTGGAATGTTTTTCTGGGCGATCTTAATGTCGCTCGCCTTCAGACAGAAAAAGGTCACGCTGGGCATCCTCGGACTTGCCGGGGTAGCCGCCGTGTTTTTAATTGCCTTGAATATTCCAAATGGACCGCTGGAGTCTCTACGACAAACGAAATCTTTGGGACGGCTTGGCCGCATCTTTGAAGTGGAAGACGGCACGAGCAAAGTACGGGTGCTGATCTGGGAAGGCGCGGTTGATCTGATCCTGCCGCACGATCCGATTCAGTACCCTGGCGGGCGGCCCGACCCGTTCAACCTGCTCCGGCCCGTTATCGGCTATGGGCCAGAGTCCATGTATGTTGCCTACAACCGTTTTTACCCGCCAGAGATCGCCCACTATGAATTTCGCTCGGCCACGCCGGATCGGTCGCACAACGAAACGTTTGACGCTTTGGCCACAACCGGCTTGCTGGGGTTGGTGGCCTATCTGACTGTGTTCGCGGCAGTGATTTACTATGGGCTGAAATGGCTGGGGCTGATCACGCCGCAAGACAAGTGGTTGTATGTTGGCCTTTACGCCGGGGGCGGCGCAGTCGGCGCAGTGGCGCTGGTTGCGTGGCGCGGCCCGGCCTATTTTGGCGTGGGCCTGCCGTTTGGAATGTTGATCGGTTTGCTGGCGTATTTGGCGTGGCTGGCCCTCAATCGGACTCTGCCCGAAGGCGATGAGTGGAAGGCTCTGATCCTCACCACCCTCTTAGGCGGTATCGTGGCTCACTTCACCGAGATTCACTTCGGCATCGCCATCGCTTCAACCCGTTTGCATTTTTGGGCTTACGCGGCGCTGTTATTAGTGGTGGGTTGGGTATTGCCGTCGAGGGCTTCCGCCAAAGCGCAACAAACAGCGGCGGCAGAACCGAAGACTGGCCGCAGGCGAAACAAGGTTCGCGAAGCCGACAAACGTTCTTCAAACACCAACGCCGCCACTGCCCTTTTCCCCATCTTTATTAACGGCCTGATTCTGGTCACCATGAGCTACATTTTTTTGGGCAATGCCGACAAGACGACTTTGATTACCGGGATGCTGGCCGAGTCGCTGACGAAGTTGAACGGCGTGACGAGTTACGGGATGTTGTTGCTTTTTGCCATCGTCTGGTTTGCGGGGGCGGCCTGGAGCGAGAACGAACGTTGGGCGATGATCACCCTGGCCGGGTCGGGAATCGTATGGCTCGTCTTCACCTTCTACTATCTTGGCTCGCTGGGCGCGATTGCGGCTCGCCAACCCGCTAACCTGCCAGAGTTCCTGAGCACGATGCAGTTGGTGGGTGGAGTGCTCACTGGCTTTGTGATTTGGCTGATGGCTTTGTTGGCTTTTGGGGCAGTGACGCTTGCCCCCGAGTGGCCGGTTGAGTTGTTGGGCGGTTCGGTGCAAATGGTGCTAGCGCCAGCGTTGTTTGCCATCGCCCTCATGTTTGGCTATTTCACCAACACGCGTTCCTTGCAAGCCGACATGGCGCTTAAAGTGGCTCAACCGTGGGATAAACAACAGCGGTGGGATGTGGCGATTCCACTTTACGAGCAGGCGATCAATTTTGCGCCGGAGCAGGATCAGTATTATCTATTTTTGGGGCGGGCCTATTTGGAAGAGGCCAACCGCTCGACTGACCGGGTGCAGCAAGAGACGATTCTGAATGTGGCTCAGGGCGAACTCCAGCGAGCGCAAGCGCTCAACCCGCTCAACCCCGATCACAGCGCCAATCTGGCGCGACTGCTCCAACGTTGGGCGCGCACGACGACTGACCCAAACGAGGCCGAGGTGCGCATCAATGCCGCGAACGATTACTACACAACGGCATTGATGCTCAGCCCGAACAGCGCCGTGCTGTGGAACGAGTGGGCGCGGTTCGACTTGAACTTGAAGAAGGACAACCAGGGCGCGCTCGAGAAACTTGAAAAGTCGTTGAGCCTGGATGATCAGTTCAACGAAACGTACGGCGCGTTTGGCGATTACTGGTCGCAGGTGGGAGCCGCCGAGAAAGACGCGGCGCAACAACGCGCGGATTACGAGAAAGCGGCGGGTTACTACCAACAAGCCATCGCCGCCGAGTCCTTTAAGCCGGATACACCGCCTTCACTCACCGCGCGGCTGGGCCTGGCGGCGGCGCAGAGGACGCTGGGTAATTTGGATGCGGCGATTGCGAGCTACGAGGACGTGATCAGCGTAGCGGGCGAGGGGTACAATCTGTGGTCAGTACAAGAGACAATGGCCGAAATCTATCTGGAAAAGGGCGACAAGACAAAAGCATTGGAATATGCCAACCAGGCCCTGGCCGCCGCGCCTGAGGCGGATAAGACAAGTGTGCAGGCATTGATTGAGAAGATTGGGAATTGATGATGAACAGAAGGTCGAAGGACGCCATAAAATGCGGGTCCTAAAGTTAGAGGGTTTCTGCAACGGCCTTTTGGAAGTCGGTTGGCTGAGTGCGCTTGCGCTGACGCCGCTGTTTTTCAACCCGCTGTCCAGCCGAGTGTTTGAGCAGGATAAAGTCGCACTGATGCGAAGTGTTGCCTTGATTATGGCCGTAGCATGGGTTATCAAATTATCCACTGGAGGCAACTTTAGACGCCAATCCTTGCACCATGTTTGGCAATCGTTGAGCCGTTTTCCATTCGCGTTGCCGGTAACCGGCCTGCTAGCAGCCTACCTGATTTCAACCCTCCTTTCAATTACACCGCGCATAAGTTTCTGGGGATCTTATACCCGTATGCAGGGCGTTTACACATTGTCCGCCTACTTGATCATCTTTGCCGCTATCGCCGCTCACTTGCGTCGTAAAGAGCAGATCGAGCGATTGGTCACCGTGATTATCATCACTAGCTGGCCGGTAAGTTTGTATGGGCTGATGCAAAGACTCAATATCGATCCTTTGCTTTGGGAACTAGACCCTTCGACCCGTATTATCTCGACAATGGGCAATCCCATCTTTATGGCTGCTTACCTGATCATGGTGGCGCCACTTACAGCTGCCCGCGCTGCACAATCTCTCCACGCCGCTTCGCAAAAAGAAAGGCGGAATGCTTTCTACTTTGGTCAGGCGATACTTTATATTGTCATCGGTATCGCACAATTGCTGGCGATCTGGTTCAGTGGCAGTCGCGGGCCGTGGCTTGGTTTGCTGGCTGGGATGTTTTTCTGGCTGACCATGTCATCCCTAGCCTTCCAACGACGGCTGGCATTTCTGGTAGTTTTAGGTGCGGCTAGCACGATGGGCGCATTCTTGATAACTCTAAACATTGCCAACGGACCGCTGGAGCCCCTGCGGAACACAGCGTCGTTAAAGAGGCTAAGTGCATTGTTCGAAACAAAAGAAGGGTCGGGCAGGGAACGGCTTTTAGTTTGGAGCGGTACAGCCAAAATGGTGTTGCCTCACGAACCGATCTTGTTTTCAGCCGATCAACCTGATCCGTTCAACATAGTCCGCCCTCTCGTCGGCTACGGTCCAGAATCATTGTCTATTGCCTACTATCATTTTCTCCCCCCAGAATTGGATGTTTACGCAAAACACGTTGACCTCATAGATCGGTCCCACAATGAAGTGTTTGACGCCCTAGTGACAACAGGGGTGTTGGGGCTGCTATCTTATTTAGTGGTTTTTACAACCGTCATTTACTACGGGCTGAAGTGGGCGGGGTTGATTCCACCAGGCCGCAAATTGCTATGGGTTGGTTTGTATGGTGGGGGCGGACTCTTAGGCGCAATGGCGGCGGTTGTGTGGGGAAGCCCAGTTTATTTTGGAATCGGCTTACCAGCTGGTCTCCTGATCGGGTTGTTGGCCTATCTCGCTCACTTTGCAATTGCCCCAACCCAACCTGAATCATTCAATTGGGATAAACCTTTATCCTTAGCCTTGTTGGGAGCTTGCCTAGCTCACTTTGTCGAGATCCAATTTGGTATAGCTACTGTTTCCACGCGGCTGTACTTTTGGGCCTATGCAGGCGTGCTAGCAGCCGTGGGTTGGATGACAATGACAAATATGACCGCCGCCGAACCCAAAGTCAGATCGGAAGGTAAAAAGAGTCGTCGTGTAGACACAAGGGCTGGCAAGAATCCCCTCGCGCCAGTCTTACCAACGATCATCGTTAGCTTGATCTTAATCACTTTAAGTTACGCTCTTCTGAGTGGGCCACATGGGGTGACACTAGAATCTATGCTCACCGTTGCCGACCGCCCCAGTCTTTACACGTTGTTGCTGTTTGGGTGCGTTTGGCTGGCCACTGTTGCAATATTACACAACACACTAAAGTCAGCTATGCTTACATTGAGCGGGTCGATTGGCATCTGGCTCGTATTCGCAATTCTTCACTCCAGTGTGCTAAGTGGGATTGCCGCTCGCAGGGTTTCTAGCGAAATTGACGTACTGGAGTCGGCTATCTCGGTAAGCTGGATGTTTATCCTTCTTGAGATCTGGATTGCTATCATGCTTATCGCAGGGGCAATTGCCCTGATACCACATGAAGCGCCAGCATCAGCTAATAATAGTCAACGCCAGGCCGCCTGGGCTTTGATAGCATTCGCAACTGCCGGAGCCATAGCTTTTTTTACAAACACACTAAATGTTCAGGCTGATGTTTTAGCAAGTGAAGCAGAAGGATGGAAAAATCGGTCACAATGGGATGTATCTTTCAGATTGTATCGGCAAGCAATTGAGTTCGCACCACAAGAGGATACCTATCACAACTTGCTCGGGCGGGCCTATTTTGACGCCGCTAGCAACGCCACCGATCAGACTCGGCAGAGCAAATTGCTTAGCCTTGCCGTGGCCGAACTGAAAGTCGCACAAGCGCTCAACCCGCTCAACCCCGAGCATAGCGCAAATCTGAGTCGTATGTTTCAGTTCTGGGCGCAAGCCACACCTAACGCCGAAGAGGCCAGTTCCTATCTCAACTCAGCAGATACCTATTACGCCTTGGCACTAACCCTCAGCCCAAACGACGTTTCATTATGGAACGAGTGGGCAAGATTCGATGTCGCCTTTCGTCACAATGACGTAAGTGCATTGGAAAAACTGAACAGGGCTTTGCTCCTGAATAGCGAGTTCAGCGATACTTATGTTGGGCTGGCAGAGTTGTTTTTGGAAAAGGGCGACAAGGCGAAGGCGCTAGACTATGCCAACCAAGCGCTGGCTGCCGTGCCGGAGGCGGATAAGGCAAGCGTGCAGGCATTGATTGAGAAGATTGGAAAATGACGACGGACGAAGGACGACAGACGAAAGAACCCGCCAACTGGAAACTGAACGCGGCTCGCATCGGCGTCCTGCTGGCCGTGATTGCCATCTCGGTCTTTATCTATTCGATTCGCGATCAGGTTGAGCTCTTGCGCAACCTGGGCTACCCGGGCATCTTCTTTGTCAATCTGCTCGGCAGTGCCACCATCGTGCTTCCAGCGCCCGGGCTGGCGTTTGTGTTTGCCGCCAGCGCGCTCAAGTCGTCGGGTGGCGAGCTGGTGTTCAACTGGTTTTGGGTTGGCGTGGCCGCCGGGATTGGCGCAACCCTGGGTGAGTTATCGGGCTACGGCGCCGGGTTTTCGGGGCAGACGATAGCGGAAAAGACAGGCTTGTATCAGCGTCTGCATACACTCACCGATCGCTATGGCACACTCACCATCATCATTCTGGCTATCCAACCGCTCCCTATTTTCGATCTGGCCGGTGTCGCCGCCGGGACGCTCAAGATGCCGTTGCCGAAGTTCCTCTCAGCCACACTGATCGGCAAGCTGATCAAGATGTGGATGGTGGCTTACGCCGGGGCAAATTCGATTGGGTGGATCGCGCAGTTCTTCAAGTAAAGATGCCCCCAACTCTTTCCATCGTCATCGTCACCTACAACTCCGCCGCCGTCATCCGGGAATGCCTTGAGTCAATTCCTCGCGGCTGGGAGACCCTTAGGGTTTCAGAAACCCTAAGGGTCTGCGACGAAGTCGAAACCATCGTCGTTGACAACGGCTCGACCGACGGCACAGTTGACATCGTTCGCCGCGAGTTTCCATGGGCGCGGTTGTTCGCGGATCACGGCAACCTGCTATTTGCGGGCGGCAACAACTGTGGTTTCAAACAGGCAACGGCTCCCCTGATCTTCATGCTCAACCCGGACACCGTTGTTCACCCCGGCGCGCTCAAGGCGCTGGTCGAGTTTGCGGACGCGCACCCCGAAGCGGGTATGATCGCCATGCGTGTTGTCAACCCGGACAGCTCACTGCAACACAACACATTCCATTTTCCCGACCTCAAGCAAGCCTTCTTCGGCTTCTTCGAAATGCTGGCCCCGCTGGATTCGCCGCAGAATGGCCGCTACCTACCCGCAGATTACGACAATGTGCGAGAGGTGGAGCATATCCTCGGCGCAACTCTACTCTTCCGCCGCGAACTCTACGAGCAACTGCCCGGCATGGACGAAAAGTTCGGCATTTACTTTGAAGAGACCGACTGGTGCTACCGGGCCAAGCGGGCCGGGTGGAAATTGCTCTACACGCCGAGCGCTACCATCACCCACCTCGGCGCCCACAGCACGTCCAAGAACCCCGAAAAGTCCTCGGCCCAGTTCTACAAAAGCCAATCGTACTTCTACCGCAAAAACTATGGCCTGCTCAAGTACACCGCCCTCAAGTGCATCACCGTCGTCGGCCTGCTGTTCTGGCTGGCCCGCACCCTCAAGGGCTGGCTGACGGGAAAGATAGATGCGGAGAAATTGCGGGTGAGGCTGTGGAGCTATGGGGAAATATTGAAGGCCTGAACAAACGTGAAACGACAAACGACAACTTCTCGTTTGACGTTGGCACAGCCCCCTGCGGGTGTCGTTTGACAACCTTCGGAAAACTACATGCTCGATCTCGCCATCATCATCGTCTCTCACAACTCCAAAGAATTCCTCCCCGCCTGCCTGAGCACCGTGCAGGCCGCGATGGAAGGCTTGAGGGCGACCGTGTACCTGGTGGACAACGGCGGCACGGATGGCACGGCAGAGTTCGTGCATCAGTACCACGGCTGGTGTGAAGTGATCGACTCGCGAAAAAACGGCGGCTATTCGTTCGGCAACAACCTCGGCCTCAAGGCCGCCGGTTTCCCCGACTCGCCCCGGTTTCGCTACGCCCTGCTCCTCAACCCCGACACCGAAACCCCGCCCGACGCCTTCCGCAACATGATCGCCTACCTGGACTCGCGCCCCGACATCGGCGTGCTCGGCCCCAAACTCGTGCTGGCCAACGGCTCGCTCGACCTTGCCTGCCGTCGGGGTGAGCCGACACCGCTCACGTCGTTCTACTACATCTTCGGCCTCGCCAAAATTTTCCCCAAAAGTTCGCGCTTTGGCCGCTACAATATGACCTTCTTGCCCGAAGACCAAACCGCCGACGTGGACGCAGTGGTGGGCGCGTGCATGTTAGTGCGCGGCGAAGCCATCCACAAAGCCGGGCTGATGGACGAAAACTTCTTCATGTACGGCGAAGACCTTGACCTCAGCCTGCGAATCAAAAAGCAAGGCTATCGCGTGGTCTACTGGCCCGAAACCATCGTCAAGCATCTCAAAGGCACGTCCACGCGCAAACGGCCGGAACGCATGATCAACGCCTTCTACGACGCTATGAACGTCTTTCATCACAAGCACTACGAGAGCCGCTACCCGGCCCTGTTCAACGGGTTGGTGTATGCCGCCATCGGCTTGGTGCGCCAGTACAAACTACTGCGCGCCCGCCTCAGCCCGCCGGAGAAGCGCGTGGTGGGTTCAACCCGCGCGTAAACCTTCCCGAAGGTTCGGAACCTTCGGGAAGGTGAGCTATCAGCGTGATCACCTTTGTCGTCGTCAGTTACAACACCCGCGCCCATCTCGAACGTTGCCTGGCCACCCTCCCCGGCCCAACTCTCGTAGTAGACAATGCCTCAACCGACGGCTCGGCAGAGTTAGCGGCGATTCGCAATGAGCGCAACCTAGGTTTTGGGATAGCGGCCAACATCGGGATCGAAGCGGCGGCTACCCCGTGGATATTTCTGCTCAACCCAGACGTTGAACTGCTCCCAACCAGTCTTCCGCCCCTCCTCGCCGCCGCATCGGACTCACGGGTTGGCGTAATCGGCCCCTCACTGATCTCTCCGGGTGGTCGCCGCCAACGCTCAACATTCCCCGATCCTACCCTCTGGCAAGCTCTCAAACGCAACATCTTGTTCACGGAAACAATCGACGCCCGGTTCAGCAGACTTCGGAAGTCTCAACAGACTTCCGAAGTCTCTGTTAATTGGCTCCTCGGCGCGGCCATGCTCATTCGCCGCGAGTGCTGGGAGCAAATCGGCGGCTTCGACAAGTCGATTTTTTTGTACGCAGAAGATTGGGACTTTTGCTACCGCGCCCGAAAGGGAGGCTGGCAGGTGCTATACGCGCCAGAGTCGCAAGTCGTCCACCACGGCAACGCCGCCGGTTCGGCCTTTAGCGAAGATCGGCTGACGCGAGTCACGCTCTCCGAACTGAGCGTCATCGAAAAACACTACGGCGCGCGCATTGCCAAAACCCATCACCTGCTGGTTACTGTTGGCTCAGCCCTGCGCGCGCCGTTCTCGACAAAACACAGACGCTTGCTCAGGACGCTTCTGGCTAAGTAAAGCCACAAAAGTCTTTCGGCGTCCAGACCTGTGAG
>CAYSIV010000012.1:0-19559 GCA_964431175.1 uncultured Anaerolineales bacterium | reverse complement strand
AAGACCTCACAGGTCTTTAGGCTTAGCTCTGTCTTTGATCGGGGGCGCAGAATAGGCGCCGGTAAAGTTCGGTTTGCAAGAGGTGGTTTGGATCACAGCGGCGTTTGAACTCAGCGAAGCGGGCCAGAGTTTCCTGGCCTAACGAACGGGCGACCGCATGCGAGGTCAGTGTGCTGTCTTTGGCAAAGTAGAAACGACCATTCGCCTGAAGAACAATCTCGCTCAAGTCGTCGGTCAGCTTTTGCAAAGCGGCGCGGTTGCCGTCCGTCACTTTGAAGTCCATTGCTATCGAGTAGCCGTCAACAGCGTGAGAGAGCAGGAACTTGTCGGGGCGATGGCGTTTGAGCACGGCCAGATAATTTGGCAGGCCGCGGCGCTGAGTGAGTTTGAGAATCTCGGTGAAAGCATCGGCGGCGGCGGCTTGCGGGATAAAGCTCTGATATTGAATCAGCCCGCCGCGCCCGTAAGACCTTTCCCAGTTTGGCACATAGTCGAGCAAAAAGTTGAAGGCGACAAGCGATTGCAAAAAAGTCTTGCGGTGGCTCAACGTGCGCGAGGCGATATATTTGCCGGTGTTGACCAGCGCCGCCCCAGGGTTGTTCATGAAGGGACTCATAAACAACCACAGAATCGATTTGGGCACCAGGCCAAAAAATGTGTCGGGCAGAACTTGATATTCACGCCGGAGGGTCCGCGCCGGGGTGGCGTCTTCACCCTGATGCAAATAGTGGGCGCGATGCACCTGGCCCCGGCCCAGGCCACTGCCGCCCCAGGTGCCGTCCACCCAGCCTACCAAGTAGTCGCTGTTCGACTTCAACGGCTCCATCTCATTAATCATCTGCCGCAAATTGGGCGAAGCCCAGGCCTCCACCCACAGGTTGCCGGAGTAGAGGCGCTTCATCTTCAACGTTATCGAGGTGAACACGCCGAGCACACCCACGCCGCTGATCATGGCGTAAAACAAATCATCGTCAGGCGTGCAGGTGATCTCTTCGCCGGTCGGCAGTAAGGCGGTGAACTCAAGCACATGCTCGCCAATTGTTCCGGTGACGTAGTTGTTCTTGCCGTGAATGTTCATCCCCAGACAGCCGCCCAGAGTGGGGAACATGGTCCCGGGAACAACCGGCGGCCACCATCCGTCCTCCAAGGTATGTTCCCACAAGCGTTGAATCGTCACTCCCGGCTCAACTTTGATCACACCTGTTTCGGGATTCCATTCCAGAATCCGATTCATACGTTGCAGGTCGAGGACGATTTGGCCGCCGTTGAGTGAGGAGTCGCCGTAACTGCGCCCCGACCCGCGCAGGCCAATGCTGAAGCCGCTTTGGGCCGCTTGCTGAAACAGTTCGACAATTTGCCCGGCCTGAGTTGGGCGATAGACATAGGCCGGACTGCCAAGCGAGCGGCCAAAGTTTTGTAGAAGAGTCAAACGATCAAGAGAGGGAAAGGACATGAAAAGGACGAAGGACGAAGGATGAAGGACGAAAGCGTTGAGCCTTTCGTCGCCCGTCATTCGTCTAAAGGGATAGCCGCCGGAAGACGAACGACGGAATATTGCGGATGACAAACATCACCAGCCCCCAGCGGGCCGGAGTGTAGATGGATTGCTTGCGGCCTTTAATGGCCCGCCAGATGTCGGCGGCGGCCTGGTCGGGCGCAATGACCCACATCCGGCGTTTGACACCTTTGAGCATATCGGTGTCTACAAAGCCCGGTTTGACGGTGAGTACGTGAACGCCCTTGCGAGTCAGGCGATTACGCAGCCCTTCGAGATAGGTAGTGAGCGCCGCTTTGCTGGCGTTGTAGACCGGGTTGATCACTCGCCCCCGATCCCCCGCCACCGACGAGATGCCCACAATCTGGCCGCCGCCCGTTCGCTCAAACATCATCGCCGCCTGATCCAGCCAGGCCATTGCGCCCAGCACATTCACGTCAATCATTGCCTTGTCCTTCTCAAAATTGAACTCCGAGAGGCCCGCCGCAGGCATCGCCCCTGACGAGTAGACGATCACATCGACACGCCCCAGATCGCGCAAGATGGTTTGAAAGAGGCTCTGAGCTTCGCTGAACTGAGTCACATCATGCGGATAAGCACGTGCGCGGCGCTGGCCGGGCTGGGCGTTGATCTGCTCGCAAATTTGGTTTAGCAGGTCAGCGCGGCGGGCGACGAGGGCCACTGCGTAGCCCTCGCGCGCCAGGCGGCGGGCCACCGCCTCGCCAATGCCGGATGAAGCGCCGACGACGATTGCGCCGAGAGTGGGTTGAAGGGTTGAAGAGTTTGAGGCCATGATATGCTATATGGTGTGATAAAATAAGGGCATAGCGGCATTGTAAGTCTTGGATTGGCTGGGCGTTCGTAGAATGCTCCCACTCCGCTTCGAGCGGTGGTTATCGGCCTCCAAGCAGAGCCGCTGTTTTTATTTCAAAGCTTCCTCAACTACAACACGGTCTGTCAGCAACCGCGCAAAATAATCGTTTCCTCGTTCATATTTCTGCCCAAACGCCCACGCTACAAAATCCACCGCCTGCAATTCTGGCCGTGCTGTCGAATCCAGCGGCTCGATAATCACAAGCTGGTCAGGAACATCGGCAATAACTTCGCGAATAGCAGTTTCTAATTCAGTGCGTTGCTTTGCATTTGTATATCGCCTGTCCAGGATAAGGTGTAAACGCGGTGATCGTTCAACACAATACCGCACTGTTCGCGCAACTGTTTCTCGATATAACGCTTCGCCTTCAGCATGCTGATAACTCTTCTTGTCCACAGCCACAACGCACAGTGAAATATTCTCGGTAGCCAACGTTTTCAGAAAACGCTCAATAATCTTGGGCTGAGTGAACCTTGCTTTAAATTCACCGCTTGGCGAACGCTTACCCAGCGCCCGACGCGCCCTTCGCACATGTTGAGCAATAGGACGTGGCTGAGGAGTCGCAAGAATAGCCACCACAAGATACCGGGAGCCAGTCCGAGGGGCTGGGTCGCCCGATTCATCCAGAAAGCCATAAACCAGAGTCGTCACATCACATCCGGCGCTTGAATGTTGAGCAAGCGCAGGGCGTTGGCCAGCGTCTGCCGTGAGGCGGCCACCAACCGCAGGCGGGCGTTCTTCACCTGCTCGTTCTCGGCTTGCAAAACCGGCGTGCTGTGATAGAAGCTATGGAAGGTTTTAGCCAGTTCGTAGGCGTAGCTTGCCATATGCAAAGGCTTGTACTCCTGCGCCGCCAACTGCACCGTGGCCGGGAAGCGTGAGATCAGGTCAATCAATTCCACTTCGTGCTGGGTAAGCTGGTACTCAAATGCCGCCGTTGATGGCGTGACATTGCCTGCCTTCTTCAAAATACTGTTAGCCCGGACATAGGCATTCTGAATATAAGGCGCGGTCTTGCCGTCAAAGTTGAGGGCGGTAGCCCAATCAAAAACGATGTCACGCGAATTATCCACTTCCAGCATGGCGTAGACAATCGCGCCCTGCCCCACCTTGCGCGCCACGTCGTTGCGCTGTTCTTCAGAAAGGTCGGGGTTCTTCTCGGCGATGATGGCCTGCACCCGCCGGTACGCTTCGTCGGCCACATCGGTGAAGTAGACCACATTGCCCTTACGAGACGACATGGCGCCTTCGGGCAAGGTCACCACGCCGTAAGCAAGATGGTAACACTTGGAGGCCTGCGGGAAACCCCATAGCTCAAGAATCTTGAATGCCTGTTGCAGATGCAGGCTCTGCCGCGTATCCACCACGTACACCGAGCGGTCAACATGATATTGCTCAAATTTTTGCTTGGCCAACGCCAAATCTTTAGTCAGGTAAAGGGTCGTGCCGTCGCTCCGCAGGATAACGCCTGTTCGATACTTTTCCTTCTTCAGCCCAAGCTTCTCGTCAATCTTTACGATGACGGTGCCGCCAATGGGCCGCTCATCTTCAGCCAGGCCGCGCTCGATCAATTCCTTTACAATCTCTTTGCCGGGCAAGCTGGCCTCGCTCTCAAAGAAGAAGACTTCGATCTTGATGTCGAGCATCTTCAGAATGTCGTCCAGTTCGTCCAGGCTCCACTGGCGCGTCATCCGCCACAACTCTCGAATCTCAGGATCGCCCGCATCCCACAGCCGGTATACGTCGCGCCGCTCGGCGTCGTAGGCCTCGCGTTGCGCCTTCTGCTCCGCTGTTTCGTTCTCCTTCGGAGTCACCAGCGAGTTAGCCTCGGTGTAAATCTTCGCCAGCCAGCGCCCGCGCTCGTGCACGCCTTGCGGCTCCTGGCCGCGATAAAACTTGCGATATGCCCAAACGCAGGTGAGCACGCCCAACCCTTCGTCGCCCGGATACGAGGCCCGAATCGTATCGAACCCGGCGAACTCCACCAACCGGGCCAGGGTTTCACCCAACAATGCATTGCGGGCGTGGCCGATATGAAACGAGTGATGGGTGTTAGGTTGGGCATATTCCACCATCACCCGCTCGCCCTTCGGTGCGCCTCGGCCGAAATCGTTGCCCCCGGCAATGGCGGCTTCCACGACGCGCGCCGCGTAAATGGCCGTGTCAAAGTACATGTTCACGTAAGCCTTGTCGGCGGCAACGCGCGTAAATCCTTCCGGCGTGCCAATTTGCTCAGTCACCAGCGTCGCCAGTTCCTGCGCCCGCGCCGGCACGTTCACCTTTTTGCCGCCTGCGGCACGCGCCTCGGCGGCGGCAGCTTGAAAGCAAATGTTCGTGCCCACCCCCCACTGCCCGGCAAACGGCGTCGGCTGCCATTTCACCTCGCCTGTCTCAGAAGCGCCAAGCCCGGCCAGGATGCCGGTAATTCGGTTGCCAATAATTGCCAGATCACTCTCAAACATCACTGCTCCAAGATAGAAACACCGAGTAGTCACTCGGTGCGTTGCCAAAATTGTAACATGAATAGTCTCTCCGCCTGTATAATTCAACCCTGACGAAAGGAAGGCCTATGCCCGACCGCAAAGAATTGATTCTCAAACGACTGGCCGATGAGGGCGAGAAGACCGCCGCCTTCTTCAAAGGGTTGGCCGACTCGCAGTGGGGACAACAGGTGTACACGACCGGCCCTCTCTGGCGCACTCGCGAACTGCTGGCGCACTTTGTGAGCGCTGAGGGGACGTTTGCGTATTATGGGCGCGACATTCTGGTGGGCGGCTCCGGCGCACCTGAAGATTTTGTGATTGACGAGTTCAACGCGACCCAGGTGAGCGGGCTGAAAGAGGCGACGACGGCTGACCTGATCCAACAGTTCGAGGCCGCCCGGGCCGAGATCGTCCAAATTGTTCGTGACATGGCCGACGCCGATTTCGACCGGATTGGCCGCCATCCCTGGTTTGGCCGCGTGCCGTTGGAGAACATGCTCAAGCTCATCTATCGCCACAACATGATCCACCAGCGCGACATCAGCAAGGCGCTCGAAACCGGCCAGCCTGTGCCGCACGTGGATGTTGCGCCGCCGACAGCAAGCTAAGAGGCAATGATTTATGAGCATCCAACGGCTTGAAATAGAAGGTTTTCGTTCGCTTCAAAGCGCATCTTGGAAACCTGGCCCTCTCAATGTGTTGATCGGAGTGAATGGTTCTGGCAAATCCAATTTGTTACGCGCCCTGCAACTGCTGAAGAGCGCCGCTGACGGCAGACTCTCAGAAAGTGTTCGCGCCTCTGGAGGAATGTCTCCACTGTTGTGGGATGGGCAGGTCAATGCAATAAAGTTCAACCTGGACTTGGAATCTGAGAATAACATTGAGCTAACTTATGAATTGGTGATGGAACGCTTAGGCCAGAGCGGCGCATTTAGAATCGGGCAAGAATCTGTATACGAGACCGACACTAACAAGAAGTACTTAGAACGTACCACCACACGAGCAGTTACTTTTTCTCTCCATAAAGGCAAAAGAAATCGGGTCGCGTTAAAAATCCCGCTTGAGGAGATGGCTGAGGATGAAGCCCTACTTGCTAAATTGCCGTCCTCGGACGGTACTGGCACTCCTTTCATTTCCAAGCTCAGACGAGAGTTGGCTGACTACCGCATTTATCACGATGTGCGCGTGGACGGCGACTCAGAAATGCGGCGCGCTGCGGTCTCGCGCCGCGATTTACGTGTTGACCCAGATGGAAGCAATCTCATTTCTGCCCTTCACACGCTTTATACAACCGACCGCTACTTCAAAGAAGAACTGAACACAGCAATGAAAGCCGCCTTCGGCGATGAGTTTGAGGAGTTAGTCTTCCCGCCTGCCGAGGATGGTCGTATCCAACTCCGTTTACGCTGGCGTTCTCTGCGCCGTGAGCAATCGGCCAGCGACCTCTCGGATGGCACACTGCGCTTTCTATTCTTGCTCACCGTATTGGCCGGATCGGCCGGTTCGGACCCGCCATCGCTCATTGCCATAGATGAACCGGAAACCGGCCTACACCCCAGCATGTTGCCGCTCATCGCCGAATACGCGACCGAGGCGGCCCGTCACACACAAGTGATCTTCACTACTCACTCGCCGCAATTTCTAAATGGATTTAAAGGCCGGGCTGATATCACAACAATAGTAGAGTCGATTGAAGGCAAATCTCGTTTGCGACGCTTGCCCGAAGCCGAGTTGAGCCGCTGGCTGGAGCATTATCAACTGGGCGATTTGATGTTGTCTGGGGAGCTAGAGAGCATCGAATGAAAATTGCGCTTCTCGTGGAAGGCTGGACCGAGAAAGAACTGCCGCCGTTTCTCAAACGTTGGCTCGATTCCCAACTGCCACAACCCGTTCGCATCCAGCCTGTGCGTTTTGAAGGCAACGCTCATTATTTGGATAACGTCGCCAACAAAACTCGGTTCCACTTATCCAACGATGATACCATCGCCGTTTTTGGATTGCTCGATCTCTATGGCTTGAAGCTCGACTATCCCAAACATGCTGACCGCGATCAAAAGATCGCGTACGCCCGCGCTGAGATTGTAAAACGTATTTCACAGAGAGATCGCCTGCGTTTCCGCCAACACTTTGCCGTGCACGAAACAGAGGCCTGGCTATTAAGCGACCAGAAGTTATTTCCAGGCATCAAACTCCCCGCAAACTCTGCCCGCCCTGAAGATGTAAATTTCGATGAGCCTCCATCCAAATTGCTGGATCGTCTCTTCAGCCAAAGTCGAGACGGGCGAGGCTACAAGAAGACGGCCATGGCCCGCACGTTGTTGCCCAAACTTGATCCGGTTCTCGTTTATCAAAAGTGCCCCAACTTCAAGCTGATGATGGATGAGATGCTGATGTTGGTCAAGAAAGCATTCGGCAATCAGCCCGGTTCATAAAGAGAAAGGTAAACCCTTATGTCGCGCAAAGACTCCATCCGCCAACGAATCACCGCCGATCATGCGGCCTGCATGACCATTCTCAACAGCTTCACGCCTGAGCAGTGGGAAATGCCCGCGCCGTCCGACGAGGGCGCGCAGTGGAAGGCCCGCGACGTGCTGGCCCACCTCGCCGTCTCTGAAGGCGGCCAACTCGGCCAGATCACCCGTTGCCTGGCCGGCGAAGTCCCTGTCCCTGACGACTTCGACCTGACCCGCTTCAACCGTCGCTCGGTGCAGAAGCAAGCCGAAAAATCTGTTGCCGAACTGCTCAACGCGATCGAAGCCGGCCACACTCGGGTGCTAGCTACGCTGGAAACCGTATCCGACGCCGACTTCGACAAATCGGGCCGCCACGCGCGCGGCGACGTGATCACCGTCGAGCGATTCTTCATCCGCACTACCAAGCACCGTCGAACGCACGCCGAGGAACTGCAGAAGGCAGTGGGCGGCAAGCAGTAAGCAGTATCACTGTTTTTACTGCCTACCGCCAACTGCTTACTGCCTACCAGCAACTTATGCCACCCATCCACGACGTTGTAGTCAAAAAACTCGCCACCCACTCTGACGACCGGGGCTACTTCCGCGAAATTTTGCGCGAAGACGACAACCTGCTCCGCCATTTCGGCCAGACCTCCATCACCAAAACTTACCCCGGCGTGATCAAAGCCTTCCACTGGCACAATCACCAGGACGACATCTGGTACGTCGCCAGCGGCATGGCCCGCGTGGTGCTTCATGATCGCCGCGAAGGCTCGCCCACCAAAGGCGTGACCCAGGTGGTTTACGCGGGTGAGGACAACCCGGTCATCATCTTGATCCCATCCGGCATTGCGCACGGCTATCAGGTGTTGGGCAACCAGCCCGTTATTCTTTTCTATCACGTCACCAAAGCCTACGACCCGAAGAACCCGGACGAGGAGCGCATTCTGTGGGACGATCCGGAGATCGGCTTCGACTGGTCGATCAAGAATCGCTGATCAAGACAACGGATGAAACGAATTGGACGGATGCTTTATCCGTTTTCTTCGTTACATCCGTTATCCATAAACATGTCTGGCGGCAAAGAGTTCTTCAACGTCCTGCCCCCTGCCCTGGCGCTGGCCGAGGTGTTCAAGCATCTGCCTGCCAGCGTCCGCCCCGAAAGCATTCTCACGGTTGACGCGCTCGACCGCGTCACGGCCGAGCCGGTTCGCTCGCCCGCCGCACTCCCCGCCTTCCCGCGCTCGACGATGGACGGTTACGCCGTCCGCGCCGGGGACACGTTTGGCGCATCGGCGACTCTGCCTGCTTACCTCAATGTGATCGGCGAAGTGCCGATGGGCAAAGCGCCGACGCTGGCGCTTGCCACCGGGCAAGCGGCTCTGGTCCACACCGGCGGCATGATTCCCAACGGGGCCGACGCGGTGGTGATGATTGAACATACCCAGGCCACCCGCGAAAATGAGATCGAAGTAGTGAAGGCCGCCGCAGTCGGAGAAAACGTCTTGCGCGTGGGTGAGGACGTGGAATCAGGGGCCGTCATCATCGAGGCCGGGACTCGCTTGCGCCCGCAGGATTTGGGCGGGTTGATGGCGTTTAGCATCACTTCGGTGACGGTCGCCCGTCGTCCCCGGTTTGCCATCCTGGCCACTGGCGACGAAGTCGTACCGCCGGAGTCCGACATCGGGCCGGGCCAGATTCGCGACATCAATTCGTATTCAGTCGGCGGCCTGGTTCAACGGGCTGGCGGCCTCCCCGTCCGTTACGGCATTGCGCCCGATAACCTCAATACACTAATAACCATATCCACCAAAGCCTTGAGCGAGTGTGATGGTTTGATTTTGTCGGCGGGCAGTTCGGTGAGCGTGCGCGACATGACGGGTGATGTGATCAACCGGCTGGGCGGGCCGGGGGTATTGGTGCACGGCGTGGCAGTGAAACCGGGCAAGCCGACCCTGCTGGCCGTTTGTGAAGGCAAGCCCGTGTTTGGCCTGCCGGGCAACCCGGTGAGCGCCCTCGTCATCGCCGAGCTGTTCGTGAAGCCGACGATTGAGCGCATGTTGGGTTTGCGTGAGGGCGCTGTACGCCACGTGCGCGCCAAGCTTACCCGCAACATCGCCTCCGAGGCCGGGCGCGAAGATTACGTGCCCGCCCGCCTCATCGAGCGCGACGGTGAAACGCTGGCCGAGCCGGTCTTCGGCAAGTCGAACCTGATCTTTACCCTCATCCGCGCCGACGGCATCATTCACATTCCGCTCAACGCTAATGGCGTAAGCGTGGGAGAGATGGTGGAGGTGAGATTGTTTTGAGAATGGAGTATCATCATTCTGCCAGGCCACCTATCCATGAGGAGAAAGATATGACTAACGCAACTGAAAATCAACTTGTTAGCGATGTAGCTCATGATCTGCTAAACCAGTTGGCTCCGCAGGAATTGCCGTTGTTTCGCGCAACCAGCGAAGCGTATTTCAAAAATCCCCAAAAGGCGCTCAAAGGCCAACTCGCCAGGGATGAGACACTCGGTTTCGGCTCCGGGGAAGCCGCGATCCTGTTGACTCCCCTTGTACTGGCCGTAACAACCGAAGTGGTCAAGTTTCTTGCGGAAGAGATCAAGAAATCTGTAAAGGAAGAAAGCTCGAGTCTGATTAGCGCCTCAGTCAAGAAAGTATTCAAAAAGTTTCGTCCCCAGGAAAAAGCGGACAAGAAAACGCCGCCACCTCTCAGCCCCGAGCAACTCGCGCAGGTTCGCGAAATCGCTCTCAAGAAAGCCCGCCAACTTAAGCTGCCCGAGGCCCGGGCCAAGCTGTTGGCTGACTCTGTGGTTGGAAGCCTTGCTGTCACTTCATAGTTGAGCTCCGACAAGAGTTCCATCTCTAACAGCGGGGCGTGCCAAGGAATCAATGTCAGAGAAGAACCGTGAGTGCTAACTCCCAACCCGGCCTCCGACCGCCTCGCCTCAACCCTTTTATTTTCCCCTCGGATACTGACTTCCGTTTCGTGTTGCTCATTGTCTCAGTATTGGGCGCGAGTCTGTTTATTTACGACTGGCTGTATTACAGTTTCTTCGGCGAAGAACTCAGACGCGCCATTTTGACCTGTCGAGACCAGGCCTCAGCCGCCTACCCCATTGATGAAACGATGGCCGTTATAGATCCAGCGGCTCATTTCGATCTGCTTACTGCTCAAACTCAAGCTCGCGGCCAGTGCCTCGAACCGCTCGAACAATTTCAAGCGGCCTGGGCGTTCGGCGGCCTCGCTTTTTTTGTAATTGTGGCCGGAGCGATTTACTGGACGGCTCCGGCCCTGAAAATTTGGCGAGAAAAACTTGTGCGACTCAGCCCTAAAGATGCGCCAGGGGTAACGGCATATCTGGCTCATCTGAGTCGCAAAGCCGCCCTGCGCCGCCCTCCCATTTTCTTGTGGAACCCGCTCAACTCGGTCAGCAGTGGCTTGGCCTTTGGCCGCCTGGGGCGATATTATGTGGCCCTTAGCGGTGGGCTGGCGGCCCAGTTCTACTCTGACAGGCCAGCCTTCCAGGCAGTAGTTTTGCACGAACTGGCTCATTTGCGAAATGCCGACATTGATAAGACATACTTCGCAATCTCCATTTGGCAAACTTTCGTCATAACTACCTTAGTTCCTCTGGGGATAATTCTGATTAATGATTTGCTTTTATTCAGGAATCCGGGTTTTGCGTTCGATGTGGTTTGGCGTATCTTCGCGCTGGCGGCGCTCGTCTACCTCTCTCGTAACGCAGTCTTGCGCGCTCGCGAAGTGTATGCCGATGTCCAGGCCTCGGTATGGGACGGCCCATCTGGCGCGTTGAGACGAATAATAGCCGCCCTGCCACGCCCGAAAGGAGGCGCCTGGGCAGGCATATTGCGTGTCCATCCGGATCCGGACAAACGTCGCCGGGCGCTGGACGAAACAGGGCAACTGTTTCGCTTGAGTTTTTGGGATGCATTTGGAACCGGGGTCGCCGCCACAATCGCTTTCTCCACCCTTGAATTCTTGCTATTTTCGTTCGCTCCTGACCAGCAAGAGGGCCTGGCAACACTGGGAACAGCGTTGTTCTTTGCGCCACTGGCAGTCGGCGTCGTCGGCGCGGGCGCCTGGCGCGGCGCATTTGCGGCGCTGGTGCGGGGTGAAGCGCCACGGGGAGCGGGCGGCCTGGGACTGGGGCTGGGGTTGGGTCTCATACTGGGCCAGATTCTTTCGTTCGTTCCAGAGTTTGAGACAGCTTCGGCGTTAGCTGGCGTGTTTGGGTTAGGGCAAGCCGATTTTTGGGTTTTCTATATCCTGTGGAGCGTCTTGTTGCTGGCCAGCCTGTTTTTCTTTCTACGTTGGATCGCGGCCGGAGCCTCGCTTTGGTTACAAGTCGTTACAACTCGCCGCTCGTTGCGCTTGATCTCTGGGCTGGGTTTGACGATAGCCGGAGGCGTATTGACCGTGTGGCTGGGTTCACTTTTTAGTCTGTCCAACTTGAGCCTGCTCCTGTTCCTGGTCGATCCGCTTGGGGCTTACATATTTATAACCGGCTCTCCGCTTACCCTGTTGACTCTCATGAGCCTGTGGACATTTCCACTGGCCGCCTGGTTTTGGCGCAAACGGGCGGCCACAGCCTCAGAAGTGAACTGGGCGTTGCTGGATTCATCATCTGAGCCATTGATTTTGCCGCCACAACCGCCCTTGCGCCCCGGGCTGGCGATGATATTCGCTTTAGCGGGTGGCCTGGCCTTCTGCGGGTTGTTATTACTCATCCGGATCGGTCTGCGACTTGGCTTATCTGAGGCTGTCAGGAGCACAGACCAGTACATACTTACTTTCTTTTACGGGCAGATTGCCCTGGCTGTGCTGATGCAAGTTGGCGTGGCCGCAATTGTGGCGGCCTGGGTGAAGCAAGTGGGTTGGGCGCATGGCCTCTTCGCCGCCTTCGTCGCCGGCTGTATGATGGTCGTGGGCATCCTGGGACTCAATTTGCTATTTGGGGGAACGCTTGACGCTTTCTTAGCCTGGACGGTCTTCAGTCTGGTGGTCAATGGGAGCGCACCGCTGGTATTGCCAGCGGTGACAGGCATGTCAGCAGTGGCGGGATGGGTGCGCTAAGCTGGAGTACAATCGGCTCAGGCCACCGCTCGCTCAACGCGAACGGCGTGAGTGAGGGGGAGATGGTGGAAGTTAGATTGTTTTGAGAGTTGGCGTCAACGGATGCTTCGCGCAACGGACGAAGGGATGTCATGCAATGGATTATCCGTTCATCCGTTGACACCGAAGTTCTGAAAAACTCTCGCCAGTTGCGCCAAGGATAGTTCAGGCGTATTATGACAGAGGAAGGTTTTCATGTAACGACACTTGTTACTTGTAACAGTATATAAAGCCATTTCGTTAAGCCTCGAGGCCCCAAAATATGCCAAGCGTCTTCTTACAACTTGCTCACAAAGTCATTCAAGAAGAAAAGCGCCCACTATCTGCAACTGAAATCTGGGAAATTGCACAGGCCCAGAACTATGACAAAGAAATTCCAACGAAGGGCAAAACACCTTGGGCTACTCTTGGCGCAATGTTGTATGTGGATGTCCGCGATAATGCTCAATCGGAATTCGTTACGACTAGCTCTCGCCCCAAAAAATTTGTCCTCCGTTCGCTGGTAGATAGCTTGGGTATCAAAATTCTTGAAGCAGAGCCGTCCGGCACAAAGAAGAAAGTTGAGTATCTTGAAAAAGATATACATCCCTTTCTCGTCTATTATGGCTTCTACTATCTAAAAGCTTATTTGAAAACCATCCGCCATAATAAATCTGACAAGAAAGAGTTCGGCGAATGGGTTCACCCTGACATCGTTGGATGTTATTTCCCTTTCAGCGACTGGAAAGACGAAGTAGTCGAAGTCAGTTCAGTAATGGGGAACGCCGCTGTTAAACTGTTCTCCTTTGAACTCAAACGAGAACTGTCGATAAGCAACTTGCGCGAAGCGTTTTTTCAAGCAGTGTCCAACTCATCATGGGCCAATGAAGGCTATTTAGCCGCCGCCGAGATCGACAATGACGACGACTTTCGAAACGAACTTGAACGCCTCTCAACTTCTTTTGGGATTGGGGTTATCCGCATCGACATTGAGGATCCCGACTCAACCGAAGTCACCCTGCCAGCCAAGTCAAAGGAGCTAGTTGATTGGGAAATGGTCAACAAACTAGCAAGCATCAACCCAGACTTCCGCGACTTCCTCAAGCGAGTAAAAGTTGATATTTCTAGCCGAGAAATCCGGCGTGAGATGTATGACCCTGTCTTCGAAAAAGATGGGCTAATCAAATCGCTGGCCAAGAAAAAGTAGACGCAACTATACTGCACGCGGGCACTAATAATCACGCTTTTTGCTCTTGCTGGATTTGGCAATCCGCTACGAGGAATGTGGAGCACAAAAGCACAAGGCATGGCCGCACGCGGTATAGCAGGAGTACCAATATGAAATGGCAACAAATCCGCGAGCACTATCCTCAAGAATGGCTTTTACTCGAAGCCATCAAGGCCTACTCCGAAGCAGGTAAGCGAGTCCTTGAGCAACTGTCGGTAGTAAGCACCTACCCTGATTCGGTGGCCGCTATGAAAGGCTACACGCAACTTCATCGCGAAGCGCCGGAGCGTGAACTTTACGTTTTCCATACCAACCGCGAGACTCTTGACATCGCCGAGCGCCGATGGCTGGGCATTCGCGGGGTGCGATGAAAATCCGCCTGCAAGAGGGTTTGCCCTACGTCACCGCAATTTTGACTCATCAGGGCCAACAACTCACGCTAGTCAACGTCTTGCTGGACACCGGTTCAGCCGGGACGGTCTTTTCGGCGGATAAACTTCTGGCCATTGGCCTGAGATTAGAAACCGACGATTTCGTTCATCGCATTCGGGGCGTGGGCGGCGCAGAGTTCGTTTTCACCAAGCGAATTGAGCGCTTATCAGTTGGTGAACTCCAGGCAGACGATTTTGAAATTGAAGTTGGTGCGATGGATTATGGCTTCGATATAGATGGAATCGTCGGGATGGATTTCCTTATTCAGGTGGGCGCGGTCATTGACTTGGAGCGGCTGGAGATTTATCAAAAGACATGAGTTGGCAAGCTCTCGAACACTCCAACCCCACCCTAGCCGCCTTTGGCCTCCAGCGCCTCGCAGGCAACGTCGCCTACCTCGCCACCGTGCGTAAAGACGGCTCGCCGCGTGTTCACCCGGTCACACCCATCATCGGGCAGGGGCGGCTGTTCATTTTCATGGAGCCAACGTCGCCCAAAGGCCATGACCTACGGCGCGGCAGTCTCTACGCCCTGCACTGCGCGATGAGCGACAACAGCGGCGAGAGCGGCGAGTTCATCGTCACCGGGCGCGGCCAATTGGTAGACGACCCAGAGACCCGGGCGCTGGCGGCTCAACTCTCCTCCTACCAGCCCGCCGACCGCTACCTCTTGTTTGAATTGAGCGTCGAAAGCGCCTCAGCCACCCGGTACGAAAACGACAAGCCGGCGCGCGAACATTGGCCGAGGTGATGTGAAGACAAACTACGACTACATTGTGATCGGTTGCGGCGGCATCGGCAGCGCCACCGCCTACTGGCTCTCACGCCGCGCCGGCAAAGAAGTGCTGGGGCTGGAACAATTCGAGATCGGCCACACCAAAGGCGGCTCACAGGATCACTCGCGCATCATCCGCCTGACTTACGACTCCGACGAGTACACCCGCCTCACCCCACACTCGTACACGGCCTGGGGGACCGTCGAAGACGAGTCGGGGCAGAAGATCGTCCACAAGACCGGCGGCCTGACAATGGCGATCAAAGATGGCCCGCACCAGCACCACATCCACAACTACGCCAACTCGATGACGAACTGCGCCATCCCATTTGAGCGTTTGAACGCCGACGAAGTGATGAAGCGCTACCCGCAATGGACATTCGACGCAGAAGTGGACGCCCTGTATCAGGCCGACATGGGGCTGGCTGACGCCACCAAAGGCAACGGTTCGCACCTCGCCCTGGCCCGTCACCGCGGGGCGACGATTATCGATCGCTGCCCGGTGACGGCCATTCGGCCGGTGAGCGATGGCGTGGAAATCGCCACTGCGCGAGGAACGTTTTCTTGTCAGCAGCTGATCGTCGCCGCTGGCGGCTGGACCGACAAGCTGTTGAAGAGCGTCGGCCTCAACTATCGCATCATCGTCACTCAGGAACAGGTCACCTACTACGCCACTCCGAACGTGCGCGAGTTTTCCATTGGCCGCTTCCCCACCTTCATCTGGGAAGGTGAAATTCCGGCCTACGGTTTCCCGGTATACGGTGAAGTGGCGACCAAGCTCGGCATTGACTGCGCCGGGCCGGTGGTGGACGCCGACAAGCGCGACTACGCGCCGAGCGAGAGGCTGGAGCGCCTTTCCGAGTCGTGGCTCAAGAAATATTGCCCCGGTTTCCTCGGCCCCATCCTGGTCACCAAAACTTGTCAGTACGACATGCCCCGTGACCGCAACTTTATTCTGGACACATTGCCGGAGTATCCGCAAATTTCAGTCTTTGTCGGCGCGGGTCACGCCTACAAATTCGCGTCGCTGTTCGGAAAGATTCTCAGCGAACTGGCGATTGACGGCCAGACGCTTCACGACATTTCCGCCTTCTCGGTGGCACGCCCGGCTGTGGCCGATCCCAACTATCAAATCTCGTTCCAGCACCAGAGCAACTGGGGCGCAACGTAGGAAATCAATTCACCACCAAGTCACAAAGGCACGAAGACACCAGGTTTCTTCGTGCCTTCGCGTCTTGGTATCTTTGTGTCAAATGCCCCGCCATCGCCGAACTGAAGTTCTCGACGCCACCACCGCCCCGTTTCGCCAACTGAAGACGCAGTGGCAACCGTTAGACGTATTATCGTCTAAAGAACTTGAGCGCATTCACGACGCTTCGATGTGGATTTTGGAGAACACCGGTGTCGAATTGCTCGACGCCGAAGCGCTCGACCTGTTCGCCAAAGCGGGCGCGAAGGTTGACCAGAGCGCCAAACGGGTGAAGATTGATCGCGGCTTGTTGCTGGAGACGATTGCCACCGCCCCGCCCTCTTTCACCCTCCACGCCCGCAACCCGGGCAAAACCGTCGTCATCGGCGGCAACCACATCGTCTTCTCACCCGTAGGTGGGCAGGCCTACAGCACCAATCTTGAGCGAGGCCGCCGCCCCGGCACCCTGGCCGATCTCGAAGAGTTGATCAAGCTGATCCACTCGTTCAACGTCCTGCATCACGGATCGGACACGCCGGTGGAGCCGACCGACCTGCCCGCCGAAACGCGCCACCTCGACGGGCTCTACGCGATGTTGCGTCTCACCGACAAAACGGTGATGGGACCGGCGCGTGGCCGGATCACGACGACCGATGCCATTGACATGATGGCCCTCCTTTTCGGCGGGCGCGGAGCGCTGATAGAGCGCCCGGCCCTGATCACTATCATCAACGTCAACAGCCCTCTGCGCTACGACGATTGGATGCTGGGCGGGTTGATCACCTTTGCCCGCGCCGGGCAGGTGAACGTGATCACGCCGTTCGTGCTGGCCGGGGCGATGGGGCCGATTACGATGGCGGGCGCGGTGGCGCAACAAAACGCCGAAGCGCTGGCGGGTGTGCTGTTGACGCAGTTGGTGCGGCCCGGCGCGCCAGTGGTGTACGGCGCGTTCACGACCGACGCCCACATGCGAAGCGGCAGTCCCAGCTTTGGCACGCCGGAAGGCGCCTGGGCGACTCTGGCCGCCGGGCAGTTGGCCCGCTACTACAAACTGCCCTATCGGAGCAACGGTTCGCTCTCGTCATCCAACGCCCCCGACGCGCAAGCCGCCTATGAGACAATGATGTCGCTGTGGCCGGCGATTCTGGCCCACGCCAATTTTGTCTACCAGGGCGCGGGCTGGGTC
Organism: uncultured Anaerolineales bacterium; assembly: GCA_964431175.1. Classification (GTDB taxonomy): domain Bacteria; phylum Chloroflexota; class Anaerolineae; order Anaerolineales; family VGOW01; genus VGOW01. The sequence goes on along the minus strand of CAYSIV010000012.1, from coordinate 2,321 downwards.
GAAGGCGGGCTGACGACTTCCTACGAGAAGTTCATCATTGACGTTGAAATGTTGGCGATGATGGAAGCGTTGTTGACCGGCTACGAAGTGAACGACGACACGCTGGCCCTGCCGTTCATTGAGCAGGTGGGGCCGGGCGGCCACCACTTCGATACCGAGCACACCCTCGCGCGTTACAGCACGGCGTTTTATAATCCGCTGATCAGCACCCGCCAGCAATATGGCAACTGGGTTGAAGCCGGAAGCCCCGACGCCTCCCAGCGGGCACATTTGAAATGGAAAGAAGTGTTGAAGAATTACGAAGAGCCGAAGCTTGACCCGGCAGTTGACGAAGCGTTGCGCGACTTTGTTGCCCGACGAAAGCGGGAACAGGCGGGGAAGGCGCTGGTGGCGTAACCCATGACGGACACCGCCCTCACCGCTCCGGCGACACAGAAACACGCCAACCTGACCGGCTGGGCCATCGCCATTGGCTCCACCGTTGCCTTCAGCTTTGCCACGCCAATTGCCCGCGCCGCCATTTTGTTAGGCATCGCCCCGAGCGCCCTGCTGGCGATAAGACTGACCATAACCACGCTATTACTGCTTGGCACAACCCTGTTTGGCAAAACGGCCCGCATTCGTATTGACCGGCGGGGCCTGGGGATGTGCATTCTGGCCGGAGTGGCAAACGGCCTGGGCATGCTGGCCTACTTCTCGTCGCTCACCCGGATCAGCGGTTCGATCGCCTCGATGATTTTTTCGCTCAGCCCGCTGGTGGTGCTGACCTTGCTGGCCCTGCGCGGCGAGAAATTCACCAGCCGCATGGTGGTGCGGCTGGCGCTCGGCCTCGGTGGCGTCTATTTGCTCATCGGGCCGGGCGGCAACGCCGATCTCAATGGCGCTTTGCTGGCGCTCGTCTCCGTGTTCACGGTCCCATTCCAGATCGTCATCATGCAGTGGTTTCTGGGCGATTACGATCCGCGAACGGTCACCCTGTACATGGTGGGAACCATGATGGTGCTCGCCGTCGGGGCGTGGCTGTACGAGGGAACCGAGTGGCGCGATCCGGGCTGGCAGGGGTGGGCGTTGGTGATCACCCTGGCCGTCGTCAGCACATATCTGGCCCGGCTCATGCTGTTCGTCTCGGTGCGCAAAATCGGCGGCGGGCAAACGGGATTACTGGCCCCGCTCGAAACGTTGCTCACCGTCGTCTGGTCCATCCTTTTTTTGCGCGAGCGCCTAACGCCCGTGCAGTGGATGGGCAGTTCACTGATTGTGGTTAGCGCCGCCCTGGCCGTGGAACGGCTGTGGCAAGTGCGCTGGCGGAAATAAACTTACACATGCCCTACAACTTCGATCAACTTATTGACTGCCGTCCGACCAACAGCATCAAATGGAACTACTACCCTGAAGACACTCTGTCCATGTGGGTGGCCGACATGGATTTCATGTCGCCCCGCCCCATCGTCGAAGCGCTCCGGCAGAAAGTGGAGCACGGCGTTTTTGGTTACGAACTTCCCTCCGCCGAACTCATCGCCACCGTGTGCGAACGCATGGAGCGTCTCCACGGCTGGGCCGTCACTCCCCAACAGGTCATCGCCCTGCCCGGCCTGGTCACCGGCCTCAACGTCGCCTGCCGGGCCGTCGGCAGGCCGGGCGATGGCGTGCTCATGCAAACGCCCGTTTATCATCCGTTTCTCAGCGCGCCCAAAAACAATGGCCGCCTCAGGCAAGACGCGCCGCTTACTTATGTCTCAAATGGCGGCCCCACCTTCCATTACGAGATTGACTTCGATGCCTTTGAAGCCGCCATCCAGGAAAACACCCGCCTGTTTCTGCTCTGCAACCCGCACAACCCGGTGGGTCGGGCGTTCACGCCCGAAGAGTTGACGCGCCTGGCCGAAATCTGTTTGCGCCATAATATCGTCATCTGCTCCGACGAGATCCACTCCGAACTTCTGCTCTGCGACACAAAGCACACTCCTTTGGCCACTCTCTCCCCCGAAATCGCCAACCGGACGATTACCCTGATCGCCCCCAGCAAAACATTCAACATCGCCGGACTCGGGTGCAGTTTCGCCATCGTGCCCAATGCCGATCTGCGCCAGCAAGTGCAGGCCGCCGCCGAGGGCACGGTGCCGCTCGTCAACGCGATGGGGCAGGCCGCCGCCCTGGCCGCCTTCCGTGACGACCCGGAGATGAACGAGTGGCTGTCGTCGCTCCGCCAATATCTCAAAACCAACCGCGACACGCTCGTTGATTACGTGATCACTCAACTGCCTATGTGTCAATAGTCACGACATCGTGCGCGGTTTCTTGCCTAAATTCTAACCGGGCAA
>CAYSIV010000011.1:0-38583 GCA_964431175.1 uncultured Anaerolineales bacterium | reverse complement strand
TTGGTTGGGGTGTTGGTCGGCGTGTTGGTCGGCGTGTTGGTCGGCGTGTTAGTCGGCGTGTTGGTCGGCGTGTTGGTTGGGGTGTCCGTCGGCGTGTTGGTCGGCGTGTTAGTCGGGGTGTTGGTGGGCGTGTTGGTCGGTGTGTTGGTCGGCGTGTTGGTCGGCGTGTTCGTCGCCGTGTTAGTTGGCGTGGCCGTGTCGGTGGCTGTAGGCGTGGCCGTGTTGGCAACATCATTCAATGTCACCGAGTCAACGCGGGGCGAAATCGTTGTATCGGTGGTTGAAAGAATCAGCTTGTACTTGATATAGCGGTGCAGTTGACCGCCGAAGGAGAAGCCGCTTGTCACGTTAGTAAAAGCGCTAAAAGTAGCGCCGTCATCTGAAGTGCTCACCTGCACGGTGACGCCAGTGTTGGCGGGCTTGTTTTCAACCCAACTGATGCTATCCCAAACACTGGTCCCGGCGTCCAAAACGCAACTAACAAATTCGCCACTGTTTTTATAGATAGGTGTTACTTGAAGATAGTCGACGTTGAGAGAGGCGGCTCCATTATTCGAAATATAAGCATGGAAGTCTGTAGCGCCCGAATGAACAACGGTGTAACTGAACTTAAAAACGCCATCCATATAAAAGCTTATTAAGTCATTTATGACATCAGAGCTGGCCCACACAATCCGATAACGATGCATACCAGTAGGTATGGCGCCCAGAGAGTTAGATTGTTCGGAGACATTATTGTTCACTCGCGCATATAGATTTCCATCACCGCTAAAAGTGCTGAAAAGAAAGAGGCGGTTACCGACAAAATCAGTGCTGCCAAAGCCAATATGCTGAGCGGCCCCATTTCCAAATTCGGCAATGAATTCAATTGACCCGTAATTAAAAAGGTAAGGGGGTTTTGAACGGACGTAGGCTCCGTCGCCGCCATTGATAGTCAGTACACTACCGCTGATAGTCGGCGAGTACGGATCGCCCAACGGACTCCACTTCCCAGCGGCCCAAAAGGTGGAGTCAAGTGACGAACTGATAAAGTCATCGGCAAAATCAGCGGGGAGGGTGACAGTGCCGCCCGTGCCATCGCTTGCATCAATGTCGGTGACGTAGGCTGGGGTCGAGGGCAAAGATCTGTTAAAGTAGGCTCGGGTGGTGTGGGTGACGGCGCCAGGCGACATCATCAAGGGCCGGGCCACCGGGCGGTGGCTGAGGGCGGCCAACACCGGCTGCCAGAAGCCCGAAATGAGGACGAGAACGCTAACGAGTGCAAAGGCTTTCCATGAGGATTTAGTTGTTTTGTACATATCTCTCTTGTGCCCGGTCAGAGACTGGCCGGGAAATGTTAGTGGCATGCGGTCGCCAAATTTCAGCCGTACCACTTTACAAGCTTAGAGTTAAGTTAACTGAACTCAGCCAATGATTAGTCAAAAAAGAGTAAAGAAAAGCTCGGCCTGAGCCTGAGTTGGCTGGAATTTGGTAGGAAATAGGTAACAAACAAAGCCGCCCGAAGTGCAACTAACTTCGGGCGGCGATTAAGTCGGGTGACAAACTCTGTTTATGGGATGCGGAAACTGCGCCCCGCCGACCATTGGCTGAATTGCGTTGTGCCAGCCCCGCCAGAGACGCTGGCGCCGCCCATCGCCCGCACTCGCCAATAGTAGGTGTCATGCAGGGATAGGCTCGCTTCAACCGTGTATTGTGAGAGGTAGGCCGCCCCGCCCCGCCCCCGCCTCAACACTGTAGCAAAGCCCGGGTCGGTGGAGAGTTGCACTTCGTAGTAAGTTGCAGGCGGGCTTGAGTCGCTCCAATCCAGGATGGGCGTGGTGCTGGAGATGGTCGCCCCGGATGCCGGTGACAACAGAGTCGGCACGCCCGGCGGATTGGCGGTGTAGAGGTATCGCGTCCTCGACCAGGCGCCCGGCCCGGCTGGGCTGTTGGCCCGCACTCGCCAGTAGAGCAGAGTGTCACGCGGCAGGTCGATGATTGGGCTGTAGGCCGAGACCGAAACGTTGACGTTCACCAGAAGTGAGGCGAAAGTTTGGCTGGTGGAAATCTGGAATGTATAAGACGTGGCGCTCAGCACGTTGGCCCAATCGAACAGGGGCCGGGTCAGCGGCGGGATGTTGCCGCTCCGCGGGAAGTTTACCGCGGGCGCTGGCAATTGCGTCGGGGGCGTCGTCGGCGTGAAAGTGGGCGTTCGGGTGGCAGTGGCGGTCGCCGTGGGAGTTCGCGTGCTGGTGGCCGTGTTCGTCGGGGTGTTGGTGCGGGTGCTGGTCGCCGTGTTAGTGGGCGTATTGCTGGGCGTAGAAGTATGGGTCGCCGTGGCCGTGTTGCTAGGCGTAAAGGTGTTGGTCGGCGTATTTGTTCTGGTGGGCGTATTGCTCGGAGTCCGGGTGTTCGTCGGCGTGGGCGTGGGACCGCCAGTGTCAATGCGCCCATAATAAAGCGTGGGGCTGGTGTAGGCCCCGCCGAAGAATAGGAACTCAATCGACTCGGGCCGGTTGAAACCAACCAGCGACCATTTGACCGATAAGCTGGTATCGGAACCCGTAAGATTGGTAATCAATTGTGGCGCAGGCCAGGTGCCGTTCGTGTTTTTCTGTTGGTAACAGATGTCGTCAATAGCCAGGCAGGTCGTCGGGTTGCGGGGGTGACCGTGTCCAAGCAGGTACACGGCGCCCGAACTGTCAATGGCGACAACGGGCGCATGAGTGAAATACGAGAGGGCCTGATCATTCCAGCCAGAGCCGGAGTTGGTCGAGTAATAAATCCGGCCATAGGTTTGCGCGCCTTCAAAGTTTCCCATATAAGACAGGTGGCGCACCCCGGCGCTGTCAATCAAGAGGGTCGAGCCTTGATCGATGTTGATGCCGGCGTTGGTGCTTCCCCACGGCGCTCCAACGGCGCTCACTGTTTCCACACTTCCCCACGAGCCGGCGCTTGACCGGGTGCGGGCCAGGATTTTCACCGGCTGAGTGGGGCGTGAAGCCCAGGCAACCGTCACCGAGTTGTCCAATGGTGAAATTGCGATTGCCGGATGGCTGGGGCTGTCGGTGGCATCGGTGTCTATTTGCGTGGGACCCGATACTAGAGTCAAAGCATTCGTCGTCGAATTGTAAGTGTAGACCCGGTGCGAAATATGATTGTTGTTGCTCGCGTCTTTCGACCAGTGGGCAAGGTGAAGTTTGCCGCCTGGCTCCATCACCGCCGAAACGCCGCTGGTTCCAATGTAGTCGCCAGTGATGGTGGGCAGGCCGGCGGCAAGGGTGATGATGGATTTATAAGTGTTGGTAGAAGTATCGAACGGGCGATCTCTTAGATCGCCATTACGGTTGAGCCACAGGACGTGAATGATGTTGCCGCCGTCGTAGACTGTCTCGAGGGTAACGATGTTGAAAGAATCGGAGAAGGGAGTAATGGCCGAAAAACTGGCGCTCGCGCCGGGCAGGCCGGCTGAGGGGGTGTAGTAGCCGTTGATTTGCGACGAATACTGCGCCTGAGCCACAAAGGCATAGAGCCGGTCGCCGGTCGTGCGGATGAGTTGGTGCGGGATCGCGTCCACCAGACCGGAGCCGACCGAAAAAAACGTCGAAGCGGCGGCGCTGACCGGGTTGTCCTGAGTCGGAATAGCGGTCGCGGCCTGCATAGCCGCCGAAGTCGCCGCTGTGTAAGCCGGCGCTAACCCGGCCAACAACAAGGCCACGACGATCAAATGAAGTGGTTTGAATAATTGAGATGAAGGCTTGCGATTATTCATAGAAAAAATCGTGTTCGACTTCGGTGTAAAATGCAACTTGTGGACGACAATCTTTCCGGCGTGTGGGAAGCAATGCTCTCAGAGAACCCCGGCTTGATCCGCCGGGTGTGGGGCGACCTGACGGACGATGAAACGCAGGCCGTGATCGCTCACCTAAAAAAGATGATTGAGGACGAGACTTACAGTGCAGGCCAGCGTGACGCGGCTCACAAAGCCTTGGAAGCCATTCGGGAGGCTGGTTAACCTCAGGTCATCCCTCAAGGTACGGAAAAACGTCTCGCCGCCGACCACTGACTGAACTGCTCCCCACTCACCGCCCTCACCCGCCAATAATAAACTCCCGAACTCAAAACTGTTTCAGGCGCATAGCTCGAAACATTCGTCTTACCCCCCTGCCCCCGACCCAGAACCGTGACAAAGTTTGGGTCAGCTGAAATCTGCACTTCGCAATAATTCGCCGCTGGCGTTGAGTCGCTCCAATCCAGTGTTGGCCTTGCGCCCACTGCCGCCAAATTGGCTGGAAGCAACAAGGTTGGTATGCCCGGCGGGTTGCCGCTGAAAAAGTGCCGGGCACCAGACCAAGCCCTCGGGCCGGGCGGCCCGTTTGCCCTTACCCGCCAGAACAACAACGTGTTTCGCGGCAAATCCGCCGTCACCACGTAAGCTGATGGCGTCACGATCTGATTCAACACCAGCGTTGTAAAGTTTTGGTTAGCCGAAATTTGAATTGTATAGGAAGAAGCGCCGGCCACATTGCTCCAGTCGAACAAGGGCCGGAGTGTCGGCGGTATGCTTCCGCCGGCCGGGAGAGTCAACGCCGGCAAAGCCGCCGCTGTTGAAGTTGCTGTAGGAGTAAATGTGAAGGTGGGGGTGAACGTGGCCGTTGTGGTCGGTGCGTTTGTCGCTGTGAATGTGTGAGTCGGCGTATGGGTAGAGGTGAACGTCGACGTAGGGGTTGGCGTGTTCGTCGCGGTAGCGGTGAATGTAGAAGTGAAAGTAGCAGTATGGGTCACGGTTGCGGCAGTATCCATTTCATAGGCCCCAATGTCGCATGCCACGTTTTGGGGCCGACTAGTGCCACGTTGATCCGTCGCGGCGCAAGTTGCGTTGTCACCCGCGTCAATCGCCGGACTGCCCGCCAAAAGAGCATGAGTGAAGGTGAGACCACCGTTGTTTTGCAGTGGCCCCAAATTTGCGCCTTGTCCGGCGACGTTGTTGGCCATGGCGCCGTTGAGGATGCAACCTGCCGTGCTCTGAATCAAATTGTGATCCTGTGAATTCATCGTTCCTGAGCAGTCGGGAGCCTGCCCGCTGGTGTCGGTGTTCCCGGCCAGGATTATATTCTTGAAATTCGTCGGGTTGAAAACAGCGGCCAGTCCGCCGCCGCTTCCGGTTCCGTTGCTGTCGCTGTCAGCCGTGTTGGCGGTGATGGTAATGTTATTCAAATCCACCGATGTCACCAGGCTATTGACATAGATACCGCCGCCGTTATCGTGAGCAAAGTTGCCGCTCACAGTCACATTGGTCAACGTCATTGTGCCTTGTTCATGATAAAAGCCGCCGCCGTCGTGAAGGGCTGTGTTGCCGCTCACGGTGCTGGCCGTCACGGTGAGGCTGCCCTTATTGGCAATGCCGCCCCCGTAAGTTGCGGCTGTATTGGCGCTCATCGTACTGTTCGTCAGCGTCATCGTGGCGAAGTTGCGCAAGCCGCCGCCATCGTCGCCCGAGTCGTTGCCGGTGATGGCGCTGTCGACGATCGTCGCCGTGCCGTTGTTGGCAACGCCGCCGCCGTCGCTCACGCCACTCAGGGCCTGGTTGCCGCTGATGAGGCTATTGCTGATATCCAAAATGTTGTTGTTAGAGATACCGCCGCCAACGCCTGTGGTGGCCGTGTTGTTGCTGATGGTGCTGTTTGTCACCATCGCCAACCCCAGGTTGCCGACGCCACCGCCGCTGAAGAAAGCGGTGTTGTTTGTTACCACGCTGTTTGTCAACGTCAACGTGCCGCTGTTGGCGATGCCGCCACCAAAATCAAGAGCGCCGCTCACATTGCCGCCGGTGATCGTCACCCCTGAAATTTGTATGGCAAATGCGCCTGTAATATGAAAGACGCGATCAATGTTGTTGGCATTGATGGTGGTGGTCGCTGAACCCGCGCCGTTGAGAGTGAGATTGCTGGCCAGGTCGAGATCGCCGGTGGCCGCCGCATCCTCGTTCGCGCCGGCGACGCTCAAGGTGTAAGTTCCAGCCGGGAGGGTAATCGTGTCTGCGCCGCTTCCAGCGGTACAGGCGTCCACCGCTGTATCCAGATTGGCGGCTCGGATGGCTTCACGCAATGAACAATCGCCGTCACTGTTGAGCTCGTCGGCGGTCGTGTTGACCACAATAGCCGCCGCCCGGACTGCCGAGGCCAGCCCGGCCACGACGGCGATGAGTAACAAGAAACAAACTACCCTGGCGAATTTGGACATGATAGCTCATATTCAACACCAGGGTAGTCAAGTTTTGGTTAGTGGTACTCTACTTCCCCAACCTCTTCCTAAACTCCGCGCTCAACGCGGGCGCTATCTTGAAGAGGTCGCCCACAACACCGAAGCGGGCCAGTTTGAAGATCGGCGCTTCGGCGTCTTTGTTGATGGCGACGATCACTTTCGATGTTCGCATCCCGGCCTGATGCTGGATCGCGCCAGAGATGCCGCAAGCGATGTACAGGTCAGGAGCAACGGTGCGGCCCGTTTGGCCGACTTGATGGGCGTAAGGAATCCAGCCCGCGTCCACAGCGGCGCGGCTGGCGCCCATGGCTCCACCCAGCACTTCCGCCAGTTCGCGCACCGGGGCAAAGCCCTCGGGGCCGCCCACGCCGCGCCCGCCCGAGACGATGATCTTGGCGTCGGCGAGACTCACCTTGCCTTCTTCAATCGAGTAGCCCGTCACCTTCGTGGCAATCTCGTCTTCTTTGAGAACAGCGTCCACTTTAGTGATCGCCCCGCTCTTGGCCGCTACCGGCTCAGGCTTGGGGAAGGCGCGCGGGCGCAGGGTGATGAATTGCGAGTGAAACGAGCGGCCCTCTTTGGCGACGACGGTGCTGAGCAGTTTGCCGGCATAAGCCGGATGGGTCACGTACACTGCGCCGTCTTTGTTGTTCAAGGCAATGCCGTCGGCGACGACGGACGTGTTGAGTGTAATGGCCGCCAGGCCCATCATGTCGCGCCCACGAGTGGTGTTGGGGGCCAGAACCACGTCCGGCTTGGAGTCGGCGGCCAATTTGGCGAGCAAGGCGGCGTAGGGCCGGGTGCGGAAGTCGGCCAGAGTCGGATCGTCACCCAGCGTTACTGCGTCCGCGCCGTATTCAAACGCTTCCTTCGCAATGCCCTCGACGTTGTGGCCGAACACCAGCGCCGTCACGTTCGCATTCATGCCGCCGGCTAGCTTCCTGGCCGCGCCCAACGCTTCCCACGACGCCGTCAGAGCCGCGCCTTTGAATTGATCGATGTAAACCCAAATGTTTGCCATAGTTTGGATGACGATGGACGACAGACGAAAGACGAACGCTTAGCACCGTCGTCCGTCGTCTACCGTCGGTCGTCTTTCGTCTTAGATCACCTTCTCTGCAATTAACTTATCGGCCAGCTTGACGGCGATCTCTTCGGGGGAGCCGTCGAGGAGTTCGACGTTGCTCTCGCGCGCCGGGAGCGGATAAACTTCGGGCCAGGTCACTGCCGAGCCAGCCGCGCCAACTTTGGCAGGGTCGAGGCCCAGGTCGGCCACTGACCAGATGGGGATGGCGGCTTTGGCGGCCTTGCGAATGCCCATGAACGACGGGTAGCGCGGCTCGTTGATGTCTTTGACCACGCTGACGATAGCGGGCAATTTGGCGGTGCAGAGTTGTTTGCCTTCTTCGAGCGATCGTTCGACGGCGATTGTCTTGGCCGAGGCCTCAACTTCGATCTTGGAGAGGTATGTGAGGGGAGTCCAACCGAGTTTGGCCGCCACGGCCACGGCGGTCAGCCCGGTATCGCCGTCAATGGCTTGCTTGCCAAAGATGACAAGATCCACATCGCCCAACTTTTGAATGGCGGCGGCCAGGGCGGTGGCGGTGGCCCCGGCATCCGAGCCTTTGAGGGCCGGGTCGGAGATCAAAATGGCCTGATCACATCCCATGGCCAGGCAGGTCTTGAGCGCTTCTTTCGCGCCTTCCGGTCCCATGGAAATGGCGGTGGCTTTGCCATTGTGTTTCTCTTTGAGCCGGATTGCTTCTTCAACTCCGTAATCGTCCCATGGGTTGATGACCAGCCCGGCATCACCCCAGGTGACGTGCCCGTCTTTCACTTCGACTTTGGCCGCAGTGTCGGGCGTTTGCTTGATACAGACTGCTACGTGCAAGGGAGGCCTCCTAAAATAAAAATCTGAGTGCGGATTTGCCAACGCTCCGCGCTCAGATTATAACACTGCCAAGTTGCCGGAATTCGCAGTGATCTAGTCCACATCACCGCCCGTAACTTGGCGGCCAATGTATTCATGCCTGGGTTGACCTCACGAACTGGCATGGAAATTGCAACTCCATTCGATTATACTTTCGCCTCTACGCCCAATCTCTCCAACGCGACACTGGCTAATCCGTCCCGGTTTTCCTGGCCCCTTGTCTTCATGCCTCCTTTCATGCGATCGGCGCTACTAACCCTTGCCTTGCTATGCCTGTTGGTGCTCGCCGCTTGTGGCGACCCTACCCCCACCCCAAACATCGGGCCTGAGCTTTTCAAGGATGACTTCTCTCAGGACTCGGGCAATTGGGAAACGTTCGCCAACGAGGACGGGGCCTCCGCCGTCATTGCCGACGGCCACCTGTCTCTCACTATCGCCCAACCGTCCACGGTCGGCTTCTCAGTGGCGGCCATCAATCTCATCGACTTCGATCTCACTGTAACGACGGCTCAGGTCAGCGGCGGGCCGGCCAACGGCTACGGCGTCATCTTCCGCTTCATCGACGAACAGAATTTTTACCGCTTCGATATTTCGGGCGATGGCCTGTGGGGCGTCAGCCGCCGCCTCCAAGATCAATGGTTGCCCATCTTTGAGTTGACAGCCTCCCCGGCCATCCAAACCGGCTACGCCGCCAACACCTTGCGCCTCGCCGCTCGCGGCGACAAGTTCGAGTTCTACGCCAACGGTGTTTTGCTAGGGCAAGTCACCGACGCCAATCTGGCGGTGGGCCGCATCGGCCTCTTCGCCAGCACCTTCGACGACCCGAACACCCAAGTCACCTTCGACGACCTCAAGATCGTCAACCCCTGACTCTTTCCATTCGCGCTACAATTCACCAGGAAGACCGCTTCGCGAGGCGCGAAGCTCCGCAAAGAAATCTTGGTGAACCTTTGTGCCGTCGAGTCTTCGTAGTGACTCTCATCTCTGCCTGAAGGAGCCTATCATGTCAAATTGCGTTTTCTGCAAAATCGTAAGCGGTGAGCTTCCAGCTAAAATTATCCACAAGAATGACCTGGTCACCGCCTTTCGCGACATCAACCCGCAGGCCCCCACCCACATCCTCATCGTTCCCAACCAGCATCTGGGCGGCGTGGCCGACCTCACTTCCGAGAACACGCCCACTTTGGCCGCCCTCTTTGCCGCCGCCCAAAAGATTGCCGCCGACGAAGGCCTGACCGAAGATGGGTATCGGCTCGTCCTCAACCAGGGCAGCCACGGCGGCCAAACCGTCTTCCACCTGCACCTGCACCTCCTCGGCGGCAGGCACATGATCTGGCCGCCCGGGTGAAATGACGAAAGACATTGGCCGAAAGACGAAAGTTGCGGCCTTTGTCTTTCGCCATTCGTCATTCGTCATTGTATAATTCCTCCCATGTCACTCAAAGAAACCGTCGAAACCGAACTCAAAAACGCCATGCGCGCCGGCGACGAAATACGCAAGACAGCCCTGCGCGGCATCATTGCCGGAATCAAACTGGCCGCCGTCGAACAGCGCGGCACTGAACTGACCGACGACGACGTCCAGAACATCGTCCGCAAAGAGATCAAAGTCCAGCGCGAGTCCATCGCCGATGCCCGGAAGGCGTTGCGCGACGATCTGGTGACCCGGAGCGAAGCCCTGATCGCCGTTCTTGAAACCTTCCTGCCCAGGCAATTTTCGCGCGATGAAATCATCGCCCAGGCCAAAGCGGTGATGGCCGAAGTAAACGCGGCTGGCCCGGCAGACATGGGCAAGGTGATGAAGGTGCTTCAACCTAAACTCAAGGGGTTGGCCGACAGCAGACTGGTGGGCGATGTGGTCAAAGAGTTGCTTGCCCGGAAGTAAATGAATTCTTTTCAATCACGACCGGGCGCCCGGCGGATGGGCAGGTGGCGGCGGACGTTCTGGTTATTGATGATCGCCAGCTTGATCTTCACCGCGGCCACCATCATTCTGGCCGCGCCCATCAGCCCGCCCCGCGACACCGTCTCTTTGGCCGTCGGCGATGTAACTACCGCTGACATCATTGCCCCGCGCTCCATCACCTACGTCTCGCAAATTCAAACCGTCGCCGCGCGTGAAGCCGCGGCCAACGCCGTGCCCGACGTGTACGACCCGCCCGACAGCCGCGTGGCCCGCCAGCAGGTGACCAGTGCTCGGCGGCTGTTTGACTACATCTCCTCGGTGCGGGCCGACGTGTTTGCCACGCCGGAACAAAGATACTCCGACCTCGCCGCCATCACCGACTTCACCATTGACAACACAATGGCTGAAGCTTTGCTCGACTTGAGCGATGCGGGTTGGTCTGCCGTGCAAGCCGAAGCGGTCTCAGTCATCGAGCGCGTGCTCAGCGGCCAGGTGCGCGAAGACCGGCTGGAAGAAACAAAGATTCGAGTCCCGGCTCTGGTCAGCGTCAGCCTCACCGAAGCGCAGGCCAACCTTGTTACCCAATTGGCCACGCCCTACATTACCCCTAACTCGTTCTACAACGACACCCAGACGACCACGGCCCGTGATGCCGCGCGTGAGGCGGTTGCCCCCATCTCCCAATCGTTCGTGCAAGGCCAAATCGTCATCAGCCGGGGCCACATCGTCACCGAGGCCGATCTCGAAGCGTTAAATGCGCTGGGCCTGCTGGCCCCGGCGAGCCGCTGGGAAAACGTGGTGAGCAACGCCCTCTCGGTGGCAATCGCGGTCGCCATCATCGGCCTGTACATGGCTCGTTTCAACCCGTTCTTCTTCTACTCGCCGCGGATGATGTTATACCCCGGCATCCTTTTCCTCGTCTTCCTGCTCGCCGCCCGCTTCATGATTCCCGATCGGACGGTTCTGCCGTATCTGTTTCCCTCGGCCGGTCTGGCCATGCTCATCGCCATCGCCCTCGGCCCCAACGTCGCCATCACTATCGCCGTCATCTTCGCCGGGCTGGTAGGCGTGCTAGCCAACAACCGGCTCGACGTGACCATCTATGTTGCCATCGGCGGAATCGTGGCGGCGCTGACTCTGGGCAAGGGTGAGCACGTGAACTCGTTTTTCTGGGCCGGGCTAGCCGCCTCTGCCGCCAATGCCGGAATCGTGCTCGTGTTCCATTTGGCCGATCCTTACATTGACGCGCTCGGGTTGGCGACTCTCTTGATCGCCAGCCTGGTCAACGGCGCCATTTCAGCTTCAGTCACCCTCAGCGGCCTCTTCATCCTCAGCCCCATCTTCGACATCACCACCCCCTTGCAATTGATCGAGTTGGGCCGGCCCAATCACCCGCTCCTGCAATTCATGCTCAGGCAAGCGCCGGGCACGTATCAACACAGCCTGCAAGTGGCGAACCTGGCCGAGCAAGCCGCCGAATGCATCGGCGCCAATGCGGTGCTGGTGCGCGTCGGCGCGCTCTTTCACGACGTTGGCAAAGCGCTCTACCCGGAATACTTTGTGGAAAATCAAATTGAAGGCGAGAACCCCCATGACGGCTTCCTGCCCGAAGTCAGCGCCCAGTGCATCATCCAACACGTCCCGGACGGCTTGAAAATGGCGGCCAAACACCGCCTACCCCGCGCCATCCGCGACTGCATCGCCGAGCATCACGGCACAAACATCGCCAACTTTCAATACCAGCGAGCGCTCAAAGCCGCAAACGGCGACCAGACAAAAGTGGACAAAGCAAAATTCCGCTACCCAGGCCCCAAGCCGCAATCCAAAGAAACTGCTCTGCTCATGCTGGCCGACGGGTGCGAGGCCAAGTCGCGCGCCGACCTGCCGCGCAACGGCGAAGAAATCGAGAAGATTGTCAAAACGATCATCGACAGCCGCCTGGCCGGCGGCCAGCTTACCGAATGCAGCCTCACTCTGCAGGAGCTTGAGCTGGCCCGCCAGTCGTTTGTCGAAACGCTCCAGGGCTTTTTCCATTCGCGGCTAAAATATCCCGAAGAGAAGATAGAGCAAATTGAGGAAGAGGTTGAGCGAAGAAGGTGAGATAGTCTTCGCGCCTGGCAGATTTGTAATCCGCCACCGGGCCGCCGGATTTGCAAACGCGAAGCGGAGCGGGAGCTTTTTAGAAGATGCCCAAACACACCATTCACCTTCAAATTGACGAGGCCTTCTCGGGCGACGTGACCGCCAAATTATTGCGCGACGCCGCCCGCGCCGCCCTCAAACGCGAAGGGGCCGCCGCTGGCTCGCTCAGCATCGCCATTGGCGACGATGAGACTCTGCGCAACCTCAACAGCCAGTTCCTCGGCCACGACACCCCGACTGACGTGCTTTCCTTCCCATCCGACTCCGACGACCCGGACGACGATGGCCGCTACTTTGGCGATCTGATCATCTCTTACCCGCGCGCTTACGCCCAAGCGCAAGCCGGCGGCCACTCCGCCGAAGCCGAACTGCAACTGCTCGCCGTTCATGGGGTTCTACATTTACTCGGCTACGACCACGCTGGTGCAGAGGACAAAGCCATCATGTGGCGAGCGCAGGCGGAGATACTTGCCGGGTTGGGGTGTGAAATCACCGAGTCAAAGAATGAATAAAATCCCAAATCCCAATTTCCAAACCCCAAAACATAGGGCGCTGGGGAGGATTGGAAGTTGGGCTTTTGGGATTTGGGATTTTCCTATGCGCACCTCTTCCCGCCTAGCTTCCTTCCGCCACGCCTTCTCTGGCTGGTGGTACGTCCTGCGGACTCAGCGCAATGCCTGGATTCACGCTATCATCTCGACTGCTGTTTTTATTGTTGGCCTTTGGGTGGGATTGGATCGGCGCGACTGGGCCATCATTCTGCTGGCAATGGTGGCCGTGTGGATGGGCGAGTTTATCAACACTGCTCTGGAAGCGGTTGTGGATTTAGCCAGCCCGGAGCATCATCCGCTGGCGAAAGTGGGCAAAGACGTGGGGGCCGCCGCCGTCCTCATCGCCGCCATCGTCGCCGTTCTCATCGGCCTGCTCATCCTCGGCCCGCCGTTGTGGGAAAAGGTGTCAAGTGTTATAGCGCCAGTTATCAATTAGCCTTCTTCTTCGGCAGTTTTGATTTTAGGATATATGCCGCCAGATTGGATACGAAGCCGAAAGCAAACACTCAACGAACTACTTTCCGCAGGTAAAGTTATGGCTGATGATCGAGAGTTAACTATCTCAAAACGGTTCGTCAATGCCAGTGTGGTTTTGACAGCCCAAAATGACCACGGACATTTAGAGCAATTTATCAAAGAAACTGATAACTCTGTTGTTCTTCTCTCCGCTGATCATCTTCATCCTAATGATGGCAAAGTTATTAAGAAACCCTATATTGCCAAAATTGGAACCAAGGACGACTGCAAACAATGGCGACGCCTGGAGCGCTTCATTGTCAGATATCTCAAGTGACCCACCAACTACACTGATTGAACTCACCTTGTCTCCTTGTCTCCTTGTCCCACCGCGCCAGACTTGCAGGAGTAATAATGGATATTGACCTCGAACTCTACCGCCACGAAATTCGCGTCTCGACCCAGCCCAGTATCCGACTCTCGGCCATTGACATTTCGCCCGACCGGCCCCAGTGGACAATAGTGTTCATTCACGGCTTCGGCGGACAGGCCAGCCAGTGGAAATACCAGCTTCGCAAGTTCGGCAATGCCAACCGCGTCATTGCCCTTGACCTGCGCGGCCACGGCCAATCCGACAAGCCAACAGGCGATTACACAATGGCCGAGATTCAAAGTGACCTGGAAACAGCGCTTGACGTTCTGGGCGTGAAAAACCAAATCGTCCTCGTCGGCCACTCGTTCGGCGGGGCCATCGTCACCGAGTACGCCTCACACCATCCTGAACGGATCGCCCGGCTGATCCTCGTCGCCTCGTCCGGCGAGTACAAAATCCGGCCGCTTTTCCGCTTTGCCCTCAGTTTGCCAGTGTCGGTCATCCGCCTGCTCACGCCGCTGACCGGCGGCAAGCTCTCCGCATCGCCGCACGTGCTCAAGTCCATGCACGAGAACACGCTCTCCAAGTGGAACGGCTGGAGCATGTTTCGCAGTCTGGCCGTGCCGACGACAATCATTCGCGGTCACCGCGACGACGTGTTTGAGCGCACTCATTTTGAAGAAGTCACGCGCGCCATCCCCGGCTCGAACGACGAAGACATTGGCTCGTCGGGCCACATGGTAATGCTGGAGCGGCGCGAGGCCGTTAACCGCGCTATCGAGCGCGCCCTTGAAGCGCAGAAGAAGTCGTGGCGCGACCCCAACATCACCACCGAGACGACGGCCCGGGCGGCGCTGATTCGGGAGCGGCCCTGGCTTGCCCATTACGAAGACGGCGTTCCCTTCACCGTCGGCATTCCCCGAGTTCCACTGCATCACTTCTTGCGCTCCGCCGCTCGCCGCTTCCCGCTCAACATCGCCCTCAACTACGAAGGCGCCTGGATCACCTACCGTCGCTTGAATCAAGAATCGAATCGATTTGCCAATGCCCTGCGCTCGCTCGGCGTGGACAAGGGCGACCGGGTGATGTTGCTCCTGCCCAACGTGCCGCAGATGGTGATTTGCTTTTACGGGGCGCTCAAGGCCGGAGCCGCCGCCGTGTTTACCCTGCCCATCACCGAAACCGATGAACTTGTTAGGCAGGTGCGCGACAGCGGGACGAAGGTGTTGGTGACGCTCACCAAGTTTGGCAATGCCGCCCGCGAAGTGAAACGGCGAACGGGTTTGACGCACGTCATCTTCGCCAACGCCGGTGATTATTTGCCGCCATTCAAATATGTGGGCTGGAAGCTCAAACGCGAGAAAGAAAGCGGCCATCAACTAAGCTTCCCGCTCGAACCCGGGATGCACCTGCTCAATCGGATTCTTTATACGCATAGCGGCAAGTCGCCTGAAGTGCAAATTGGGCCGGACGATTTGGCCGTCATTCAATACACCAGCGGCACGATCAGCGTGCCCAAAGGCGTGATGCTTTCACACCGCAACCTGGTGGCCAACACCTTGCAAACCCGCCATTGGTTGCCGCTCTCGAAAGAAGGCCGCGAACGGTTTTTGTGTTGCCTGCCGTTTGTTCACGCTTATGGCATGACGACGGCTCTCAACTGCGGCATCTCGCTCGGCGCGACGTTGATTCTCAAACCGACGTTTGAGGTGACCGATGTTTTGCAGACAATCAAGCGTGAACGCCCGACGATCTTCCCCGGCATCCCCGGCATGTATGTTGCCATCAACAACTTCCCTGGCGCGCGCAAATATGGTATTAGCTCGATCAAGGCCTGCCTCAGCGGGTCGGCGCCACTGCCAGTGGAAGTGCAAGAGTCGTTCGAGCGGCTGACGCGCGGGCGGCTGGTGGAAGGTTACGGCCTCACCGAGGCCTCGCCGGTCACCCACGCCAACCCGTTGAACGGCTTGAGGAAAGTTGGGAGCATCGGCATCCCCCTGCCCTCCACCGAGGCCAAGATTGTGGATTTGGCGACTGGCCGGGACGTAGCCCCCGGTCAGATTGGCGAGTTGGCGATTCGCGGGCCGCAGATCATGATGGGCTACTGGGGCAAGAGTGATGACACGCGCCGCATCCTCACTTCAGACGGCTGGTTATTAACCGGCGATGTGGCCAGGGTGGACGAAGAGGGTTATTTCCAACTCATCGCCCGCAAGGCCGAGATGTGGTATCCGGCCAAAGCTGAAAGCAAGCACGAACAACCGGCTTTCCCGCGCGACGTGGAAGAGGTGTTATTTGAAGTGCCACAGGTGAAAGAAGCGGCGGTGGTGGCGATTGCCAACCAGCCCATTGCCTTCATCATCGCCCAAAAGGAGCGCCCCACCGCCGACTCGCTGATTGCCTACTGCAAGCGCCGACTGCCGCCCGAACTCGTGCCGCGCCTGGTCATCTTCGTGGATGACTTCCCGCGCTCGTTCATTGGCAAGGTGTTACGGCGGGAACTGGCGAGGAGGTACGAGGCGGGGGAGAGGTAAACACCTTGTTTTGGGACACAAGCTATAGAAGCCTTTCACTAATCTTCTTTGACCTTGACCCGCCTTTACAGGATCTTCCGCGAGATCGTTCGTCCGCCTTGCCCAATCAAGGCTTTAAACTCTTCAACAACGAATCTATATATAGATCCGTCTTTTACTGCTATGAAATGAGAAACATCTCCTTTTATCTCTTCATAAGAGCCAAGCGCAAGAATAGCCGTCTTATCAAAACGATACAAGGAGTACATAGGAGTCGCAGACACAACCCATAATTCCACCTTGGCACCCCCATGTTTTTTTCCTATGTCATGTAGTTTTTCATATTCCCTCTGGGCCTCATGTATCAAATTCTTAAATTCCTCGGGGGACTTAGAAAACCTATTGGATAGTTCCCTGAGAATCACTTCGCTATCAGGATCGGGCAGTGCAATTCTGAGCCTAGCATTTCGACGCTTTACGAATTGATCAAGCAGGTTGCTGTTTGTGTTACGCCAAGTACGCGCATACGTAAAAAAAGGTCGATCTCGTCAACATCCTCAAACAAAGCATCCCAGTTTATTTTCCTAGACTGAAAAGTGATTTCCTGAAGACCTGTATCTATGACGGATCCGGAGATAATAATTGTTTTTTGAAGTTGATCGAAGGAGCTTGTTAATTCCTTAAGGGCATTCGCTCCATCTGATTGAACGATGGTAATTTTCTCAAGAGTTTCATTGGAAGCATTCAAGGATTTTTGCAACGACTTTAATTGCTCAACTGTTTTATCAAAGTCGCGTCTCTCCCGAAGAGTAGAGCCTGTGAGCACACCCAGTGCGGCTAATATAACTGATGATATCCAAGCGGGGCCATAGCCTATGAGATTCAGTATGCCAAGGCCAATAGCAATAATGATTGTGAGATACAAGTCAATATTCTCGCCGCTGCTGATGTCTTTCCAAATTTGCTTGAATTCTCTTCTCATGGCTTGCTCCTTATTTGATAATATGGCGAATTTTGTGTAAATCCTATCTCACTTCAACAATCCCTGCAACTTGATCTCCCCAAGTCTACCGCATCCTGTCACATCCCTCCCCCCTCCGGTGTTATAGTATCAGAGCGCGGCCAAGACACGAACCGTCGCGCGGAGACCACCGGTGGCCTTAGCATCTGACGACGTGTATAACGCAAGCGCTCAAGCGCGCCAGGACGAAGCCGAGTTCGAGTCCGCCTTCCTTCAGAATTACACCCGTGTCTACGGCGTGCTCTTTCGGCTGGTGGGCGACCGGGCCCAGGCCGAAGATTTGGCCCTGGAGACGTTCTGGCAGTTGTGGCAAAAGCCGCCAGCCCGGGCCGACAACTTGGGCGGCTGGCTGTACCGGGTGTCGACCAACCTGGGCTACAACGCCCTGCGCGCGGCCAAACGCCGGGCCAGCTATGAGGAGCAGGCCGGGCGCGATGCGCTCGACTTGAACGCCTCACCCAGCCCGGAGCAAGAAGCCGAGCGAGCCGCCGAGCGCGGGCGCGTCCGCAACATTCTACGCCAACTGCCGGCCCGCGACGCGCAACTACTTGTCCTGCGCCATTCCGGGCTTTCGTATAAAGAGATCGCCGCCGCGCTCAACGTCTCGCCTAACTCGGTGGGAACTCTGCTGGCGCGAGCGGAAGATGAGTTTGAGCGAAGATACGAAAAGGAGATTTGAACCGCGAAGACACGAAGAACGCGAAGCAAACAAAAAACCTTTGCGCCCTTTGCGCCTTTGCGGTGAAAAAGAAGAAGCCTATGCACCTCAACGACGGACAACTCCGCGCCCGCCTTGACGGGGAAGCCGACTCTGTTAGTGAAGCGCATCTCGCCTCCTGCCCGGCTTGCCGCGCCCGGCTCTCGGCGCTCGAAACGCGGATGGCGCGCGTGACTGTGCGTCTTGCGGCGTTAGCGCCGCAAGAAACCGAGACGGCCCAACCGGCGTCGGCGGCGCTCAATCGATTCAAATCACAAATTCGTCAAAAGGAGAAAGTTTCTATGTCCAAAACATTGCTCACTCGCTGGCGGCCTGCGCTCGCCGGTCTGGTCACTATCGCGCTGGCTGTTACGTTGCTCAGCTTCGCGCCCGTGCGCGCTCTAGCCGCGCAATTCCTCGGCCTCTTCCGCGTCCAGCAAATCACGGTGCTACCGGTGGACATCACCCGTCTCAGCGAACTCAACAACGACTCGGCGTTGAGCGAACAGATCGGCCAAGTGTTTGCTGACTCTATGAAGGTGACCAAAGAGCCGGGCGACCCCACAGTGGCGGCCAATGCCGAAGAGGCCAGCCAGCTTGCCGGGTTCACCGTCCGTACCTGGAGCGGGGCCGACTCTGCGCCGCAACTCACGGTTCAAGATGGCACGGCGTTTGAGTTCACCATCAATCGTGCCCACGCGCAAGCCATCCTCAACGAAGCCGGGCGCAGTGACTTGCAACTACCAGCATCGCTCGACGGAGCGAAGATTTCGGTTGAGATTCCGGCGGGCGTCTCCGCCGCTTACGGCACTTGCCCGAATCTCAGCGAAGCCGACCCGGAGCACATCCCGTGGAACCGACTGCGCTCGTGCACTATCCTGGCTCAAATCCCCAGCCCGATTGTGAACGCCCCGGCTGACCTCGACGTGACTCAGTTGGCCGAGATCGGTTTGCAGTTCACCGGCATGACGGCTGACGAAGCCCGCGCCTTCAGCCAAACAGTAGACTGGACTTCGACCCTCGTCGTGCCCATTCCGCAAAACGGCCACTCGTACGAGCAAGTGCAAGTCGACGGCGTGACGGGCAACCTGATCTATCGCGAAACCGACGACGGCGCCCCGGCTCGCTACACTCTCCTCTGGGTGAAGAACGGCGTCATCTACGCCATCAGCGGCTTCGACGATCCACAAGTTGGTATCGACATCGCCAATTCACTGAAATAGCACAATTCATTTGTAGGGGCGGCCCCTTCGGGTGCGTCGCCCCTACGTAGTCCCCTATGCTCGCTATCGAAACGAACAATCTACGCAAAGAATTCGGCGACAACGTCGCTGTCCGCGGCCTGACCCTGCAAGTCCAGCAAGGTGAGGTCTTTGGTTTTCTTGGGCCTAACGGCGCGGGCAAAACCACCTCCATCAAAATGTTGCTCGGTTTGGTGTCGCCCACCTCTGGCGGCGCTCAATTGCTCGGCCAGCCGCTCGGCAATCGCCAGACCCGCGCCAAAATCGGATTCCTGCCAGAACACTTCCGTTTTCACGATTGGCTCTCCGCCGCCGAGTTCCTCACTCTGCACGGCGAACTCTACGGCATGAGCCAGGAACACCGCCGCCAAAGAATTCCCGAACTCCTCGGCCTTGTCGGCCTGATGCCGTTCAAGAACAAACAACTTCGGACGTATTCAAAAGGGATGTTGCAAAGGATCGGCCTGGCCCAGGCCCTGCTCAACGATCCGGCCCTGATCTTTCTGGATGAGCCGACTTCGGGCCTGGATCCGGTGGGACGCCGCCTCGTACGCGACATCATCCGCGATCTTCGATCTCGCGGTACAACCGTTTTTCTCAACTCGCACCTGTTGAGTGAAGTGGAGATCACCTGCGACCGCGTGGCCTTTATTAAACACGGTGAAGTGATCCGAGTGAGCGAACTCAAAACGCTGGTGGAGGGCGAAACAAGCGTCACGATTCGCGCTGGCGGCCTCGCCGCCGAAACAATCTCCGGGCTGGCGCAGTGGGGGCGCGACGCGCGCGTTGACGGCGACCACGTCACGCTCACCATCACCGATGACTCGGCCCTGCCCGCCATCACCCGCTATCTCGTCGCGCAAGGCGCTGAGGTGTATGCGATCACGCCCCAAAGACTCTCGCTGGAAGAGTTGTTCATCCAGATCGTCGGCACGGATGGAGGGCTGTGATGGCTGCGTTTGTAATAGCGCGTCTCACGTTTATTGAAGCCTCGCGGCGAAAAATTTTGCTGGCCGCGCTTCTGTTGGGAATTGCCTTTTTGATTTTGTACGGCGTCGGCTTCTACTTTATCAATCGCGACACCCTGCCCAACAACACCGGGGCAAACGCGACCCTGATTAAGAATCAGGTCTACAACTTTTTGACGATGGCCGGGCTGTACGCGGTGAACATTCTGACGATTGCCATGGGGGCGCTGGTCTCGGCGGACACCCTGGCCGGAGAAATCGGGTCGGGGACGATTCAGGCGGTTGTCACCAAGCCGGTGCGGCGGGTGGAAGTGGTGCTGGGCAAGTGGTTGGGGTTCGCCGGACTGCTAGCGCTGTATTTATTGTTGATGATTGGCGGCGTGATGGGAATCGTTTACGCCCTGTCAGGATACCACGCGCCGAACTTGCTAATCGGCGTGCCCATCATTTATCTCGAAAGTTTGCTCATCATGTCGCTCACCCTGGCGAGCAGCAGCACCTTCTCCACGTTGGCGACCGGCGGCATCGTCTTTGGGTTGTATGGCATTGCCTTCATTGGCGGCTTCGTGGAGCAGATTGGCGCCGTGCTGAAGAATGAAACCGCCATCAACATTGGCATCATCTCCAGCCTGATCCTGCCGAGCGAGGCGCTTTTGCGACGGGCTTCGTTTGAGATGACAACGCCGCTGGTGCAGTCGTTCGGCTTCAGTGCCGGCCCCCTGATCGTTGTTTCAGTGCCTAGCCTGGCAATGGTTGCGTATGGCGGCCTGTATCTGGTGGTAATGGTGGCGCTGGCGATCCGGCAATTTAATCGGCGTGATCTGTAGGGGCGAAGCATTCGGCGCAAGTGCTCGGCGGTTACTCAACTCTCGTTCCGAATGCTTCGCCCCTACCGTGATTGCAGAAACTTCTCCAACTCGGCGCGGGTGGGGAGCGAGGGTTGCGCGCCGGGGCGAGTGACCGTCAAAGCACCAGCGGCGTTGCCCCAGGCCGCCGCCTCGCGGGTCGAGCGGCCTTCCATCAAGGCCACAGCCAGCGCGCCCACAAATGCATCCCCGGCGGCAGTGGTGTCCACCACCGTCACTTTGTGCGCTGGCAAGTGAATATCAGCCACGCCATCCAACACCAGTGCGCCTTCTTCTCCCAGCGTTACAATCACTCGCCTCACGCCGTGCGCCAGCAAATGGCTCGCGGCGCGGCGGGTGGCGGTGAGATCGTCAATGCCAGTGAGCAAAGCCAGTTCGGTTTGGTTCGGCACCAGGTAATCTACGCTTTCGAGCAGGCTTGAGTCGAGCATCTGCGCCGGAGCCGGGTTGAGGACGACTTGCGCGCCATGTTTCTTGGCAAGCTCAATCGCGCGCTCGACGGCGGCCAGCGGACACTCAAGTTGAAGCAGTAATACTGCCGCCCCGACAAAGGCGGCTTCCCCGGCGGCCACGTCGCCGGCAGTCAGTTCCCCATTCGCGCCAGAGACGACCACAATCGTATTTTGTCCGGCGGCGTCCACCGTGATCGACGCCACCCCGCTGGGCAATCTTCCATCTCGCCGGATGTAAGTCGTATCCACGTTATCGCGCTTCATTGTGCTCAAGAGGGAATCGCCAAATGCATCGCGACCCACCCGCCCGATCATTTTGACGACTGCGCCGAGCCGGGCGGCGGCCGCGGCCTGGTTGGCGCCTTTGCCACCGGGAAATGTTTGAAAGTCGCCGCCAAGGATTGTCTCCCCCAACTGCGGGTGGCGTGGAGCGCGCACCACCAAATCCATGTTTAAGCTTCCGACGACTACAATATGAGGACTCATTGACGTTTTCTCCGTAAAACAGGACCTCAGGAAAGTTGGCCTCTAATTACACAACACAGTTCTCGCCAGGCCCATTAGGCTCATTTTGAGCCTGAAATCGGGCTTTTTCGAGCTAATCACAACTGTGTTCAGCAATTTAGGTCTTGGTTTCCTGAGTTCCTGTAAAAGCCTCATAAAAACTCGAATGGACGTATAAAACTTGACGCTTTACTGATGAAGAATTGACCAGGACAAATATAATAAGGTTCGTCCTGAGGTCCTATGCAAAGTAGCGAGCTGATTTTGATCGTCGATAACGATGAGACCCTTGCCCAAAGTCTGCAAGAATGGTTGGAGATTGTGGGCTACCAAGTGAAAGCGGCTTCCAATGGCCGCGCTGCTCTCCAATTGCTCGAACAATCCCACCCGGACATTATCTTATCAGATATTAGCATGCCTGAAATGGACGGCTATGAGTTTCTGGAGGCTATTCGCTCCCAACCGGAACTTACCATGATCCCTTTTATATTTCTCACTGGCCGGTCACAACGGCGGGATACTGTTGCGGGCCGGGGGTTGGGCGCAGACGATTACATTACTAAGCCCTACGAACTCGACGACCTGCTGATCGCCATCCGCAGCAAGATCAAACGCGCCCAGGATCTGGCGCTGGCGCAATTGCACAATGTTTACCAGGACAGCCTGACCGTGCTGGCTAACGCTATAGAAACTCGCGACACCTACACGCGCGGCCATGTGGAGCGGGTGCGCACTTATGCCGTCGCGATTGCCCGCGAACTTGGTTGCACCGCGCAGGATCTTTCCGATATTGCTTTTGGCGCGATCCTACACGACATTGGCAAGATTGCCGTCCCCGAGTCGATCCTGGCCAAGCCTGGCAAGCTCACCGAAGCAGAGCGGCAGGAAATATGCAAACATCCTGAGACCGGTGTGGCAATGGTGCGAGACATTGCCTACCTGTCTTCGGCCATCCCCTGCATTCAATATCACCACGAACGTTTCGACGGCCACGGTTATCCCAATGGGCTTGCCGGGGCTACGATTCCCGTCATCGCCCGAATTCTGGCCGTGGCCGACACCTTCGACGCCATCACCTCCGATCGGCCTTATCGCCACGCGCGCTCACAGGCCGAGGCCACCACAGAAATAGCCAACGAATCCGGGCGACAGTTCGACCCGCATGTGGTGGATGCATTTCAGCGAGCGCTGGGCAAAGGATTGATTTGCGCGCCTCTATGAATACCTCTACTTGTCAAACGTCACTGCCGCCGTCATGCCCCAGCGGGCCAGCGGGTTGCCCTCGGTGAGAATCACTTTGACGGTGTAGGTAATGTCGCCGCGCTTCTCCTCAAACACACTGCTGATCGCTTCAACTTTGCCTCTCAGTTTCACATCCGGCAAGGCATCCAGTACAATGTCGGCCCCCTGCCCTTCGGTGATCTTCACCACCTCAATCTCGGTCAAGTTGTCGGTCTCAATCATCCAATTGGAGAAGTCGGCCAGCGTGGCTACCGCTTGGCCGGGCGCAATCTGTTCGCCAGCTTTCAGATTGAGCTTGGCCATCGTGCCAGCAAATGGCGCGCGCAGTTCAATGTTCGCCTGTGCCACCTGGGCCGCCGCCAACCCCGCCTGAGCCGTCCCCAGCCGGGCCTCGGCCAGCGCCAACTGCTCCGGGTCTGGCCCGGATTGCACTTTGGCCAGGCGATCCTGAGCATTGGTCAAATGCGCCTCAGCCAGGGTCACGTCGGCCTGGGCCACCGCCAGTTTAATAGCGTCCGGCCCGTTCAAGGCCCATTCCAGATCGCGTTTCGCATCATCCAGCGCCTTCTGGGTGTCATCCAAGTTGGTGGTGTTGCCGCGTTCCGCCTGCTGAAGCTGTATCTCCAATTCTTTGACGCGATTGGCAACATCATTGTAAGAATCCTGGGCATCATCCAGAGTCTGGGGGAAGCCGTCCACTGTGACCGATCGTTTGGGATCGCACTCCGAACACGACTCGACCGCTGTCTTAATCGCCCCCAGCCGGTCGCCAGCGAGCTTTAGGCCGTCGCGGGCGCCCTGAAGGGCCGCTTTGAGCGAGCCAATATCGGTAATTTGAATATTCTCTTGCGCGGTGAGCAGAGCGTTTTGGGCATCCTTCACTCTATCCTGATAAAACTTGACATCCGGGTTGTTGAGATTCTTCAACCGGCGTTGGGCTTTGTCCAACGCCTCCCTGGCTTGAGCCACCTCGTCTTCCAGTTGAGCTTGAACCAGCGCGGCGTTCTGCTTCAAATCGTCGAGCGCCTGTTGCGCGTTGAGAACTTCAAGCTCGGCGCGGGCCACTTCGGCTTGAAGGGCTTCGCTGTTTTCCAATCGGGCGATCACGTCCCCCTCGGCCACACTTGCGCCTTCGGCGGCCAGCACCTCAGTCACCTTACCGCCGGCACTGAACGACAGCTGAACAAAGTTGCCCGGCACGAGCCGCCCCTCGGCGCTCACCGCAAAGTCGTCGGTGACGATGGGCACGTTGGCCGTGTCGGGCGCCGGGGTGGCGCTACTGCAGGCGGCCAGCACGGTGCTACTGATCACAAGAAAAAGGATAAGTTTTTTTATCATCGTTTTACTCCGTTGTATTAGTATTGCCTTTGAAAAACTATCCTGACCGCGAAGATTATTGGACCGCAGACGCTTCGCGCGCGGAGAACACAGAGTTTTTCTTGGTATTTTCTCCGCAAATTCTGCGTTCTGTGCGGTGAAAATTTGGTGGGCCTGGAAGCCGCGTCACGTTATTCGTAGGCTAAGCTCTCGCGAACACTGATCTGGGTGGCCCGGCGCGCAGGCAGGCCGCTGGCCAGCAGGGACAGCGCCACCACGACCCCCAGCCAGAGCCACACGCCGGTGAAAGAGTAGTGATAGACCGCTGGGAAATCAATGACCTCCCCCAGCGCTTCCACAAAGAATTTGCCGGCCAGGAGGCTGAGCGGCACAGCTTGGGCCCAACTCAGCGCGCCAAGCAAAAGCCCTTCGCCCATAAAGATGAAGCCGACATCCAACGACGACGCGCCGACGGCTCGCATCACGCCGATCTCGCGGCGGCGTTCCAACACATTGATCGACAGCGTGCCCGACAAGCCAAAGCTCCCCACGACCGCGATCAGGAAGGTCATGATCAGCAACAGGGTCGTCAGAATGCTGAACTGGGCGTTGGCCTGCTGTTGCTCCTTGAGAGCGGGGCTGGTGAAGCTCAGACTGATGCCCAGCGACTTGAAGTAATCGCGCATGTCTTTTTCCATGGCAATTTGCGCTTCCAATGTTTTGACCGTGCCGCGAATCTCGGCCACCGAGGCCCGGCCGACCAATCCCAATTCTTCATTGATGGCGTCACGGTATAAATAGGCTGTGTTCTGGTCGCGCCCGGCCAGGTCAAAAATCAGCCCAATAATCGTCCACGTCGATTTCCCCTTGTCGCCCAAATGGAGTTCAATCCGGTCGCCCACCTTGAGGCCCATCTTTCCAGCCAACTTCTGGTTCAATAGCAGGGCCCGCCCGTCTGCCGGGTCGAGCAAACGGCCCGCCGTCAACTGCGGCTCGAAAAGTTGTGTATCTTTCGGGATACCGCGCAAAAAAATTTCGTATTCACTACCCGGCCCGCTCACGCCTGGGGTCTGGGCCTTGGCCGTGTAGAACACCCACATCTCGGCGCGATCCACGTTGGGCCGGGACTCGATCAATGGCACCACTTCGTCAATCCGTTGGGGCTGATCGAAGCCGATGATGAGGTCGTAGCCAAAGCCCTTGAAGATTTGCAGGATGGTCTCGTTGAACGAATAGTGGGTGCTAATCACCATCATGAAGATCGTGCCAGCGGCAATCAACGTAATCTCGGTGAGGAGCACACGCCCGGCTCGCCGGAAGGTGTTGCGCAAGGCCAATGTCACCATGCGGGGAAGACCCTGGACCTGGCCTAGAATTCGATCCAGGAAGCGGCCACCGTAACGTCCGGTGCCCAGGCCATAAGCATTGAGGGCCTCGCGCACCGAAATTGCCACTCCTTGCAGAACCGGCCATAGCCCGGCCAACAAAGGCGTCACCAAGCCGGCGCCAATTTGCGCCACCAGCGAGAGTTGCAAAATTTCAAACGGAGCCGCTGGAACATTAATCAGAGCCAGCATCCATCGCGCCAGGGCATCAGCGCCAATTGCCCCCAGGGGCACGGCCAGCACCAGGCTCAACACTCCGTAGACGGCTACCCCGGCCAAGTATAGGGTCGCGATCTGAGTCGAGAGTCCGCCCACTGTCTTCATAATCCCGATCTGTGGAATCTGCTGGGCGATGAGAGCATTGATAGTGTTGATCACCAGAATGGTGCTTAGGCCGAGCGACATGAGGGCCATGACAGCCAGAATGAGACCCACGCCGTCCATCAAGTCCTGCAGAACGTGGCGCTCAGGGTTTTGTGTTTGCACCAGGCCCACCGACACGCCCAACTTGTTCAGCCGGGTCTCTACTGTATCTGCGACGCGGTCGGCTTTGGCTTTGCTGTAGTCGGAGATGGTGAATTTAATCTGCGAAAGCTCGCGGTAGCCACCCAGCAAAACCAGGGTGTCACGCGTGGTATAAAAAGTGGGTTGCTGAGTGAAGGGTGGCGGGAACTGTTGCGGGTCACGCACTGTGCCGCTGATTGATACCGCTTTGGGTTTGTTGTTGACTTCAAAGTAGATCGTGCCGCCTGGATCCGGCACGTGATATGGCCCCAGGTGGTTAAACTCAACCGCTACCACCTCAGACGATGGCCACTCGCCGGTGCGCAATTCGACGAGATCGAACTTCTGGCGCTGGTAGTCATCGAGGGCGATAATCGTGGCCTGTTCCCACTCA
Source organism: uncultured Anaerolineales bacterium (assembly GCA_964431175.1). Lineage (GTDB taxonomy): Bacteria > Chloroflexota > Anaerolineae > Anaerolineales > VGOW01 > VGOW01. Next base: position 11,878 of record CAYSIV010000011.1, on the reverse strand, counting down.
GCGTCGAGCGCAGGCTTCCAACGGATGTTCATGCTGGCCACACCTTCAGCATCCACAACCTCAGGCAGGCGGGCAATGCTCTTCACCGTCTCGTCGTCCACCAGTCCGTTCAAAAACATGATGACGTTCGACGGGTGGCTGACCTTTTGCGAGATCGTCATCTGGCGGGTGAGCAGGGTGTTGCTGGCGAAGATCATGCCCAGGGCCAGCACGCCCACGCCGATACTGAGCACCACCAGCAGGGTGCGGCCCTTGTTGCTCCACAGGTCGCGCCAAATTTTGCGAAAAGCGGTGTTCATGATTAAATCTGGTTCCCGTTCTCGTACAATACGCCGTCGAGCACTTCCACCAGGCGCGGCATGCGCTTCGCCAGTTCAACATCGTGGGTGACCATGATGAAGGTCTTACCCTGCTTCACCAAGTCGTCAAACAACGCAAAGATCATGTCGGCCGTCTTGCTGTCCAGGTTGCCAGTCGGCTCGTCAGCCATCAACAGCGGCGGGTCGTTGGCGAGAGCGCGGGCAATGGCCGCCCGTTGCTGTTGGCCGCCGGAGAGGGTGTTCGGTAGTTTGTGCGCCTGGTCGGCCAGCCCTACCTGCTCCAACAACATCATTGCCCGTTCGGGGCGTTCCCTTGGCTTCCACACCCGGCAAAAATCCATCGGCAACATCACGTTCTCGACCACCGTCAGAGTCGGCAGTAACTGAAAGAACTGAAAGATGACGCCGATATTCTTGCCACGGAAGCGGGCCAGTTGGTTCTCGCTCATCTTCTCAATCGGTTGCCCGGCCACATGCACGCTCCCCTTCGTGGGCCGATCAATACCGGTGATCATGTTGATCAGCGTGGACTTGCCAGAGCCGCTTGGCCCGCGCACCCCCACAAACTCGCCCGGGTTTACCATCAGGTTAACGCTCTTGAGCACATGAATGATGCCGGCCGGCCCTTGAAAGTCTTTGATAACATCCTCGACATTCACCAAGGTTTGATTTTCAGACATAACGACGGATTCCCTAGAATTGCGTTGAACTCGCACAGAAACCCGTTTTCCGTCAACGTCAAAGGAAAGCGGGTTTCCTGGGCGGCTACACTTTACGGCAAATTGTACTTCGCTGTCACGGGAGTTCTTGTTGCAAAACCCGGGACAAAAATCAGTTCGTGGATTATATCAATCCCCGCCGCGCAATTCAGATGATTAGATTGATTTCGATGGGCAAAGTTTCATTTTTCGCCCGGCACATCCTATCATAACCGATCGCTGGGCAACCGCCACATGTCGGGAGGCGGATTCTACGCCAGACCTAAGGCGGGATCAACTACGAATTACACCGTCAGGCAGTTTTACCTTGAGCGCATCTTAACCATGTGAATGGTCATGTTCGTGCACGGGGAAATGCAGGTGGGGGTGCGAATGTTCTCCAGCCTCGCGCTGGTGTTGATGACGATGCTCGTGGATCAGATTACAGGCCAGAAGCAGGTCGGAGTTGGATAGAATTTCACCGGGTGTGCCTTGCGCCACCAGCCGGTGATCTTCGTTAAAAACGTAAACTCGGTCGGCAATAATCTCTACAATATTCAAGTCATGAGTGGCGGTGACGACCGTCTTGCCTGCCCGGCCCTGCGCGATGATGAAATCAACCAGCCACGATTGACTGCGTGGGTCGAGGCCGGTGGTCGGTTCATCCATCAGCCATACGTCAGGGTTCAGGCTCAATATCGAAGCCAGAGCCACCCGCCGTTTTTCGCCGCCAGAGAGACGGTGCGGCGCGCGGTCACGCAGTTTTTCGATCCGCAGAGTGCTCATTGCCTGGTCCACCCGCGCGACGACATCCTCTCTGCCCAACTCAAGCTGGAGCGGCGCAAAGGCGATCTCGTCCCACACCGACGGCGAAAACAATTGCACATCCGTATCTTGAAACACCAGGCCCACCCGGCGGCGGAATGAAAAATTAAAGGCCTCATTTTGAAACGCCCCTTCGGTCAGCGGTGTTCCGAAAGCGCGCGCAGTTCCACTGGTCGCAAAGTACAGCCCATCCAGCAATTTGAGCAATGTGCTTTTGCCGGAGCCGTTCGAACCCAAAACAGCAATACGTTCCCCGGCCTGAATCCTCAGGCTGACATCCTCCAGTGCTTTTTGTTTGCCCTCATAAGCAAATGAAACGTTTTCAAGCTCAAAAATAGCTGTATCCAAGTTTGCCTCTGCAAGTCTGAAAGTCCGGTTAGCGTCCCAGCCATATGGCCAATGCCGCCACCGCCATCAACGCCGCGCCCCACGCCCAGTCGCGCGGACGCATTGCAAACGTATCCATCGTCCGGGGCTGGTCGCGAAAGCCGCGCGACTGCATCGCCAGATAGACTTCACTGCTCAAATCCAGCGACTTTCCCAGCAGGGTTCCGGCGCTGGCGGCAATGATGCGCCGTTCGTCGGCAGTGTTCATCCGGCCCACGACCCGGCTTTTGCGTGAGAGGAACATGTCGTTGGTGACGTGCAACAACAGGTAAATATACCGATACGTCATCCCCAAAATCAGAACAAACACATCCGACACCCGCAATACACTTAATGCTTTGAGCAATGTGTTCCACGGCGTGGTCAGCACCAACAAGACTGTCAGGGAGACGGACGTGCTGACTCGCAACAAGAGGAACAGCGCCGTGAGTGCGCCGGTGCGGGTGATGGTCAGGCCCAAAGGCAATTGCACCAGCGGCGGGCCCGGGGTCACGAAGAAAGCCGGGAGGGCAATCATGCCCGTGAAAAATGGGAGCAAGAGCCACACCCGCTTGATAAAGAATCCCATCGGCACTGACGAACCCCAGGCCAGGAGCAACGCCAAAATATACATCGCCATAATCACCGGCAGGTTGCGCGCGAGGCTGACGGCGATCAACAAGGCCAGGGTGGAGATAACCTTCACCCGCGGATCAATGGATTGGAGCCATCCTCCTCGCCGGAAGATTTCCTCGGCGAAGAAGGATTGCTCCAGGGTATGGCTAATGTCCGCCAGCGTTTTTTCGATGACGTTGGGCCGTCTGCGAGCTGAGGTTGGCCGAGGGGCGCCGTCCACTCTATTCGCTAGCTCTTGGCGGAAGTCGAGCGTGTTGTGGCCAGAGCGGTGAACAGCCACACGACAATGACTGTGAGCAAGACACCCACCCCTGCCGACAGGACGTATCCTAAATTGGTGTTGCCCAACACAGGTAGATCATACCCGGCCAGCGGCGCACCCCAGAGGCTTTCCAGTTGAGCCAGCCCCTTTGGCACAAACGCCAACCCCAATCCAGCCAATTGATTTGACCCCCACTCTCCCCAAGCCGTTCCGGGGGCCAGGAGGCCCAATGGCGTAGCAATGATCAACATCGCCAGGCTGACCCACAGCCAACGCAATCGGCCAAGGCCGGTTGCCTGGGAGGCCAGGGCCGGCTTCTCGGCAATCTGCAACGCCGGTTGATTCGCCCGTTGCAAATATAACACCACCAGCGCCGTCACTGCGCCTTCGATGACAGACGCCACTAACAAATGTGGGATAACCATCGCCGGAATCGCAATGCTCAATGGATAGGGCGCATAAAGCGGCGTGCCGTCGGAGGCGGTGAAAAAGATCGGCTGGATGCCAAACTCAACTGCGGTGACGAATGCGCCAACCGTCAACCCAATCCAGCCACCCAGCGCCGCCCCGAGCAACCGTCGCGTCGACTCAACCGGCTTGTCCTTGGCTATATAACGGTAGATGGCATAACTGATATAGGGGAGCACTACGGCCATGTTGAAACAGTTAGCCCCAATTGCCAGAATCCCGCCGTCGCCAAAAAAAACAGCCTGGATAATCAAAGCCACCGAAACAACGATTGTGGCAATCTCTGGCCCCAGAATGATGGCGGCCAGCGCGCCGCCAACGGCATGGCCGGTGGTTCCGCCGGGCAACGGCACGTTGAACATCATGATGATGAACGAGAACGCGGCCAGCAACGCAATCAATGGCACGCTACGCGAGTTCATCGTCTGCCGCAACTTCTGAATACCGCGATACCAGAACGGCAGGACGAGAACCAACATGAGCAACGACGTTAGCGGGCTGAGGTAGCCGTCCGGAATATGCATGGCGGTGGTGCCCAACCAGGCAATCGCCAACCCGCAGTAAACCATCGGCCCTCTGGGGAGCTTCGTTAGTGACGACTTGGCAGTTGAGCAGATGCTTGCAAATGACATGGCCTCATTCTCCTTTGGCAGATACAGATTTGAATTGAGTCTTTCAAAAAGCAAACTGTGAGTCGCCCTCATTTCCGGCTTTTAGGGCGAGCCACTGAACGAAGTTCGGCGCGTTGGCATTTCTGACATAACCCGAAGAGGGTCACATGATCCATATCTATTACGAATTTTTTCTCGCGTTGAATCTCGTCAAATAGGCCTTTCACAACATCGTGACTGATTTGCATGATCTTATTGCATTTGCGGCAGATCAAATGATGATGAGGAACTTCCCCGGCAATTTCGTAGTGCATTTGCCCGCCGATTTGGGCGGCTACCACCAGCCGCATGTCGCACAGAAAATCCAGGTTGCGATAGATGGTGGCCCGGTTAACAGCCGGCGCCTGGGCGTGGACATGCTTATAAATTTCCTCAGGTGTCATATGTCCCCTGCTCTCACAGATCACATCCAGGATCAATTGACGCTGAGGTGTCACCCGAAAACCGTGCTCGCGCATGAGGGCGGTGTAGTCAAAGGTATGATGGGTCATGCCGCTCTTCGATGAGTCTAGAGCAGATTCCATATCCGTTTACGGCAACGGAGTCGAGGCTTCAGCCGGAACCGCCTAAAGGCTCGACTCCAAAAGCCATAAACCAATCAGGAATCTGCTCTAACATCCCCCTTCTTGTTACATGGCGTTGAAATCACCAAGCACGAAGGCCTGTCCAGGGAACCCGTTCTTGGCTTATTGCAAATACTTGCAATAACACCGACAGCATAACAAAAAAACGCCTGAACGTCAACCGCCCAAGCGTTGGCTGTCAGGACTTTCCCAAAGTCGCCTTCGCGCCAACGTGGGAGCCGCGAAGCGTGCAACCGCGACGGGCGTGGAACAAGCGCCAATCGCGCGTGCAACGCGCTCCCACGCCTATTGCCTAAGTTTTGTCAATGGACTTTGGGAAGGTCCTGCGTTGGCTGGACAAGGTTTTATTTCAATTACGCCGGCGCGGATTTGCCAGCCGCTACCCGCAACTGTCCGCACCCGGCGTTGATGTCAATGCCGCGCCGGACGCGGACGGTGCAGGTGACGCCGCCGGCTTCTAAAATAGCTTTGAAGTTGGCGACCCGTTCGCGCGTGGCCGCCGCCCCGGCGTAATCGTCCGTGGGGTTGAGCGGGATGACGTTGACATGGCACAACAGTTTGGGTTGGGTGATGAGCTTTACCAGGGCGTGCGCCTGAGCCGGGGTGTCATTCTGGCCCTGAATGAGCGCCCACTCGAACGAGATGCGGCGGCCTGTTTTGGCAACGTACTCCCGGCAGGCCGGGAATAAAACGCCAAGCGGATACTTCTTATTGATGGGCAGCAGCTCGCTCCGCAAGTCGTCGGTGGCGGCGTGAAGGGAAACGGCCAAATTCACCTGCCGCCTCTCGGCCGCGAAGCGCTCGATCATCGGCGCCAGGCCGACTGTGGACAGAGTGATGCGGCGGGCGCCGAAGTTTAACCCTTCAGAGTCGGTCAACCGATCCACAGCGGCCAGGGTGGCGTTGTAGTTGTGAAACGGCTCGCCCATGCCCATGACGACCACGTTCGATAGCCTGTCGTCTTTCTTTTGCAGTTCGCGGGCGAACCACAACACCTGCTCCACAATTTCGCCGGCGCTCAGGTGGCGCTCGAAGCCCATCTGGCCGGTGGCGCAGAACACGCACCCCATGGCGCACCCGGCCTGAGTGGAGATACAGGCTGTCTGGCGCTGGTTGTAACCCATTAGCACGCTTTCAATTTGGCGGCCATCGGCCAGACGGAACAGCAGTTTGTGGGTCGTGCCGTCGGTGGAGTGTAAATCAATTGCGGGCGTGAGGTGACTGAATTGCAGTTCGGTGCTGAGGTGCTGGCGGAGAGCCTTGGGCAAATCGGTCATGGCCTCGAACGACGGCGCCAGCCGCTGGTAGGCCCAGCCCCACACTTGTTTGGCGCGAAAGGCAGGTTCCCCCCATCCGGCAAACAATTGGGTGAGGTCTGACAGCGAGAGATCAAAAAGGAAATTCATTTCATAGCCACAATCTGGGCCAGGCGTTCTTCAGCCAGTTGTTTGGTTTTGGGGTCGCGGGCGCTTTGGGCCACCTTCTTATAATCTTCGGTGGCCCGCTTGAAATCGCCGCGCACAAAATAAATATCGGCCCGGCTGAGGTAGCTGGGCAGGTCGTTGCGATCCAAAGCAATCGCGCGCGAGAAAGCTTCGAGCGCTTCGTCTATCTGGTTGTTTTCGTAATAGGCGCTTCCCAGGTTGAACCTGAGCACCGGATCGTTGGGGCGGGTTTGAGCACAATGCAAAAAATCGCCGACGGCTTGTTTGTAGTTACGAAGACGGTAGTGAATCTCGCCCCGATCTCGATAGAGTTCAACCGACTCTGGCAGACCCGCAATAGCCCGATCATAATCTTCAAGCGCTGAAGTGAAGTCGCCTTTCTCTTTCAACAGCTTGCCGTGCAAGGCAAACACCACCGGGTCATCCAGCCCGTGTTCGATGGCGGCGGTGAGGTCGGAGAGAGCCGAGCGTTTGTCGGCCCGCATGGCGTGGATGCGCGCCCGTTCTTCATAAGCGGCGGCAAAGGTCGGGCGGTTGAGAATGGCCTGGGTAAAACCCTGCATGGCCTCATCAATCAGCCGATTGTCCATGGCCACCAGCCCGCGCCGGTAGTAAGCGTCGGCGTTTCGCTGATCAATGGCCAGCAGTCTCTCGTCGTTCTCGGCCAGGGCCTTGTAATCTTTCAACTCAAGCAAGGCTGTGCCGCGCATCGAAAGCGCTTCTTTATGGTTGTCCTTCAGAGCCAGCACCTTGTCGAAATCCTTGATGGCCGGTCGAAGCTGGCTAAGACCGGTATAAGCCCGCCCACGGAAGAAATAGCTTTCGACTTGCCGGGGGGCGGCCTGAACGGCTTTATCAAATTCGGCGACAGCTGGCTTGTATTGTTTGAGTTCAAAATAGGCGACGCCACAGTTGTGCAAGTAAAGCGGGTTGTCCGGCTCCAGGGTAACGGCCATTTGATAGTCGGCCAGCGAATGATCCAACTGCTTGAGCCAGTAGTAAGCCAGCGCCCGCAGGCTGTAGCTGGCCGCCACTTTAGGGGCGAGGGAGATGGCCTTGCTCAGATCGGCGACGGCGGCATCGTATTGCTTGAGTTTCATAAACGCGTCGCCGCGGCCAAAATAGCCGTGGGGCTTGTCGGGCATCAGCTTGAGGCACTTGCCGTAGTCGGCGATGGCGCGCTCGGGCTGGCCCATCTCCTCCAGGCAACGCGCGCGTTGATAATAGGCCTGGCCAAGGTTCGGGTCGATCTCAATGACTTGTATGAGGTCGGTGATGGCCAGCCGGTTATCATCCATCAATCGGTAGATAGCGGCCCGGTCCAACAGAATTTGGGTGTTACGCGGCTGGAGTTCAAGCGCCGAGGTGTAGTCGGCGGCGGCTTCAGGGTAGCGCTCCAATTGCTTGTGAATGACCGCCCGGGTCGTGAAGGCTTGCCAGTCGCCGGAGTTGCGGGCAATTTTGGCGTTGGCCTCGGCCAGGCGTTTTTCCAGTTCAGGTAAGGGCTTAGGTCGAGTCATAGTTCGCTTGCCAGCGTGTGGTCAGGTCGGCAATGTTATCAAGAATCCAGTCGGGCTGGTAGTTCACGCCCGCCACTTGTTCGCGAGTCGAGACGCCTGAGAGCACGAAGATGCTGCGAATGCCGGCGTTCACCGCCCCCAGGATGTCGGTCTCCAGCCGGTCACCCAGGGCAACCGTGTTGGTAGAATTGCCGCCGAGGCGAGCCATGGCCTGTTGATACATAATCGGCTCAGGCTTGCCCACGATGATGGGCGGGACTTCGCTCGCCGTTTGCAGCAGGGCCAGAACCGCGCCATTGCCATGGGTGATGCCGCGCTCGCTCGGAAAAGTGGTGTCGGGGTTGGTGCCAATGAAGGTTGCCCCGGCGCGGATGTTCAAGGTGGCCCGCGCCAGCTTCTCCCAGGTCAGCCCGCGATCCATGCCAACCACCACGTACTTCGCCTGGTCATCGCTGAGAGTAAAGCCCTGCTCAACCAGAGCCTGAGTCACGCCAGCCTCACCTATGGTATACACCGGTTCGCCTTTTGGCGCTATCCCTTTCAGGTAAATGGCCGCGGCCTGAGCCGAGGTCAAAATCTCGTCGCCGGCGACGGCCACACCCATCCGCCCAAGTTTGGCGACGAATTGATCCGGCGTCTGGCTGGCGTTGTTGGTGGCCAGAACGAATCGAATCGAATGGCGGCGAAGAAAGACAAAGAACTCGACCAAGCCGGGGAGGGCTGTCTCGCCGTGCCAGAGCACGCCGTCCATGTCGATGATGAGGTGACGGATGGAGGAGAGGGAGAGCATGGGAAGTCTACGATGGAATCGTAATAGAAAATCACGGTGTCGGTGTAGGCGTTATGGGGAGCAGTTTCAACGAATAGGAGCCGCCCCAGCTTGCCGGGGCCCCGGCATTACAGCCGCTCGATTGACCTTCGGCTTGCAGATCCAGCACGTGCTTCCCGGCTGGGACCTTGCTCAGATTGATCGGGCCGGTGCCGCGCGGCAGGGTATCAAAGGGCGCCGGCGCTCCCGGCCATCCCAAAAAGCCGCTGGTATACACCGCAACGCCATTCAGCGAAAAGTGAATACGAACTGAAGCACAGTGGGTGGAGGCGGCTATATAGCTCACCTGCAGGAGCGAGGGCGCGTCGGCAACAATCGTGGCCGAAAATATTGGCAGGCACAGTTGTTCGCTGTTATTGCAGTTAACAACAAAACTGCCGCTGACAGGAGTGGCTGTCGGCGTGGGCGTGAACGTTGCGGTGGCCGTGGGGGTTGAGGTGAAGGTAGGGGTTGGGGTTAGGGTTGGGGTGAAGGTAAACGTCGGCCTAAGGGTTGGCGTTGAAGTGCTGGTGGGCGGCGGCTGGATGGCGGTCGGCGGCAATGTGGCGGTCTCTGTCTCCGTCCCACTCTGGCACGCCGCCAGCCACAAGGCAAGCAGTGAAATTGCAAATCGTTTCAACATATCGGTAATCACTCCAGGCAACAAAACGCACAGAAGACTTCTCTGTGCGCTCTGTGGCGAGTATAACATTGTTGACTCTGGAACCGGTTATCGCTCAGGCTTTCTTGCCGTTGTCCGATCGTTCCGGAGCCATGAGAATCTGATCGATCAAGCCGTATTTGACGGCGCCTTCGGCATCGAGGTAGAAGTCGCGTTCGACGTCGCGCTCGATCGCCTCCAGGGTTTGAGACGTGTGCTTGGCCAGAATGACGTTGAGTTTTTCGCGCAAGCGCAGAATCTCTTTGGCTTGAATTTCAATGTCGGTGGCCTGGCCCTGCGCCCCGCCCAGCGGCTGGTGGAGGTGGATGGTGGCGTTGGGCAGAGCATAGCGGTAGCCTTTGGTGCCGGCGGTGAGGAGCACCGTGCCAAAAGAGGCGGTGACGCCGACGGCGACGGTGGAAACCGGAGCCGTCATTTGTTGCATGGTATCGTAGATCGCTAGGCCGGCGTAAATCTGGCCGCCGGGCGAGTTGATATACATTTGAATCAGCTTCTCGGGGTCTTCCTGGTTAAGGAAGAGAAGCTGGGCCACGATCACGTTTGCCACCTGATCGTTGATGGGCGTGCCCACAAAGATGATGCGGTTCTTGAGCAAAAGGGAGTAAATGTCGTAAGCCCGTTCGCCCCGCCCGGACGTTTCAATCACCATTGGAATAAGGTTGTGTGGAATCTGCATCTTGGTAAGTCCTTTCAAATTGCGCGTCTTGACAGCGCCGGAATTGTATTGCCTAACCTAGCACGGCGACTGTTAGAGTATTGCTAACAGCCCGCCTAGCCGTTTGGCTATCGGCTCAGCTCTCTAAACCTCACAAGGTGACTGTCACCGGGCAATGCGGTGTGATGAAATTCAGGCATTTCTCTCCCCGGTGACAGTCACCTATAAGCTACTCGGCCGGCGTCGCCTCTGGCGTTTCCGCCTGCGGTTCCGCAACTTCAGCGACGGGCGCTTCGGCGGCGGCTTCGAGCGCAGCGAGCGCAGCGAGCGCAGGTTCGGCCTCGACGACGGCTTCAGCTTCGGCGGTTGATTCAGGAATCTCCGGCGCTTCACCCTTGGCAATCGCCAGCAGTCTCTGCATCGCCCGCTCGCTCAACAAATCCAACCGCACCGAGCGATGGCCGTTTTCGGTGTTGAGGACCTTCAAATACTTCTCAGCCTCCGGCCCGAACGGGGCCACCATTAAAGCGATACGCTCATCAATCTCTTCGTGCGACACTTCTACTTTTTCCAGTTCAATCACCTTGCTCAGCACCAACCCCCGGCGCAGGCGTTCGTTGGCCGTCGGCTGAAGATTGTCGCGAAGCTGTTCCGTCGTCAGGTTTTGCATTTTCGTGTAATCTTCAAGCGTCAGGCGTTGCTCACGCAAGCGGCGGTCGAGGTCTTCCAGCAGGCCATCCACTTCCTGTTGCAGTAACATGGGCGGATACTTGATTGCCGAACCGGCTACCACCGTGTCGACCACGGCCCGGCTGTATTCATCGTCGGCGCGGCGCTTGGCCATCCTCAGCAGGTTGTCTTGCACCTTCGTTCGCATGTCGGCCAGAGACTCGTAGTCGCCGAGCGACTTCGCCAGTTCATCGTCCCACTCTGGCAGACTGCGATTTTTGATGTCGGTACACTTCACGTCAAACTTGGCCGTCCGGCCGCGCAATCCTTCGTTGGCATAATCGTCAGCGAAGGTCAATTCAAAGTGGCGCTCATCGCCCACATTCATGCCCGTCACCTTCTCGGCAAAGCCCGGCATTGGCCAGGCCGCTTTGGAATCGAGCAGAACTGCGACATCCTTGTCGTCCATCAGGAATTCTTCGACCGGGTCGGGCGGTTCAGCCCGCGCTTCAGGGGGGGCCGGGTCGGCCCCCTCGGCGGCGGCGCCGGCCTCTTCCAGTTTGGCCGTCTCTTCAGTGGCGGCTTCCGACTCGTCTTTCACCGGCGGCGGATTCAGCACCACCGCGCGAATGTCCAGCTTGATCACGTCGCCAGACTGGCACGGGCGCTCCACCGGCTCCAGCACGGCCTGAGACTCGCGCATATTCTCTATCGCTTCATTGAGGGCCTCTTCGGTCACCTCCGGCTCGGTGTAGCCAAAACGCACCGAACGGTACGCGCCCAGATCAACTTCGGGCTTGAGTGGCACGTTGAAGATAAAGGTGACCGGATCGAGCTTAACATCCTGCAGTGAGCCGGGCCCAATTGGGTCGAGTTTGGTCTCGTCCAGCGCAGTCTGATACACCTTCTGGCCCAGTTCGCCGAGCGCATTATCCCACACCGCCGCTTCACCAAAAGTGCGCAGGGCAATCTCGTAAGGGGCCTTGCCCTTGCGGAAGCCGGGGATGTTGTATTTTTGCGCCAGCCGTTTGGCGGCGGCGCGTTTGGCCTTGTCCACCTGCTCATTGTCCACTTCCACAGTCAACTGGACTTCGCGAGTCTCAAGGGGCGTCTGTTCAATTTTCAACGGGGAGTTCCTTCCTGAGGCGTGAAACCCGGGCCGTTCTGCCGGTCACGCAGAATACGCTTTTAGCGTGCGGATTATAGCATGGAGGGGCTGAGCAGCTAACACTTGCGCCAAGCTGGGGCGAGTCGGAATGGGCTGAGGCG
>CAYSIV010000010.1:2193-43402 GCA_964431175.1 uncultured Anaerolineales bacterium | reverse complement strand
ATTGACAATTCGCCCTACAAAAATCGGCCAAAACTCGATTTATCAAACAGGCTCTCAAGTGGTGAGCGCGTGGAAATGGGCGTCTGAGGTTTATCCTTGGCCATTTATTGGCCCGTCAGCGTGTAACTTCACACGGGTAGGCAAACCGCCCAGCGCCCGGCCTACTTCGCGCACGGCGATTTGCAAGGCGCTCTCCACGGTCATCGCGCTCTGTATCTTCTGGCCGATGTTGATATTTTTGAAACTAGAAGTGAATGTTGTGTTCATTTTTCATTTTCCAATCTCCATCGTGTTGCTCGGCAAGTGTGTCAGCCTGGGGCCAAAAAGTCAGTAAATTCTCCGTGAAGCAGGCATAAACCCAACCTAAATTCCCGGCAACGAATTTGTTGAAGGCGCTACGTCGTCACCGCCTGCCAGGGCAGATGCGCCAGCGGCAGGGTAAAATTGAAGCAACTGCCCTGGCCGACAACACTTTCCACATTAACCGAACCGCCGTGTTGTTCAACGATGGATTTTACAATCGCCAATCCTAGACCGTTGCCTTCAATGTCGTTGATGTCATCGGTTTTGGCCCGATAAAACTTGTCAAAGATGAAAGGCAGATCAGCGGCAGGGATGCCCACGCCGGTGTCGGCGACCGTAGTGCGAAGGTAAGCTTCCTCAACTTTGACAGTCACCGTGATTTGCCCGCCATTGGGCGTGTATTTGACGGCGTTGCCGATGAGGTTGCGGAGCACCTGCCGTAGGCGCGGTGCATCACCCGCCACCTGGGCCTGGCCTGCAAACGGCAGAAGAGAGAGTGTCTGCTGTTTGTGAAACGCCTGCGCTTTGAATTCGTCGGCTACGCTGGCCAACAAGTCGCGCAAGTTGCAAGGCTCTAGCTTGAGGCCTACCCCCAGGTCAATCCGGGCCATCTCCAGCAAGTTCTGTACCAGTTCGTACATTTGCTTGGTGGCTTTATCAACCCGGCCCAAGTATTCGGCCTGTTGCGGCGTAAGCGGCCCGACCTTGCCGATGAGATGATTGTAGCCAACGATGGCGGTGATAGGGCCTTTGAGATCATGCGAGGCTGTCGCAATAAACTCGTTCTTCACCCGCTCCACGTCTTTGAAGTGAGTCACGTCGTGCAAAACCGCCACCTGGCCGCCTTCTTCGATGGGCGTGATTAGGGTGGCGAAGGTGCGCTTGTCGGGCCAGGCGATCTCACCTTGCTCCGGCGAGCCGGAGAGGCGGGCGCGTTCAAGCATATTGATCAGCGTATCGTAGCCCCGGTTGATCGGGAGCAACGCGCCAATTTTGGTCTTGATGTCGGTGAATAGTTTCTCGCTCGCCGGGTTCATCAACTGCAAGCGGCCTTCGGCGTCGATGACCAGGATGGCATCGGCGGCGCTGTGGAGGACGGCCGACAACCGCCGTTCTTCCTGTTCCACCGACTCAAACAACTTGATGCGGTCGAAGGCAGTAGCAATTTGCGAGGCCAGATTCTCCAACACTACCCGGTCACTTTCCTGGAAGGCGTGAGGCCGCATGCTGTGAATGGCCAGCACGCCGCTCACTTTTCCATCCCAAGTGAGTGGGACGGCAATTGCCGATTGGGTGGGCGGCACGCCGGATTTTTCACGCGGCCGGGCGCGTTCTTCTACCGCGCCGGAGAAGTGGGCGGGCTGGCCGGTGGCGGCCACCTGTTGCGGGGCCAGGGCCAGCAGTGAGGGGCGCAGGCCGGTCTCGGCTCCGGCCACACTGCACAACCGCGGAGCATCGCCGTCAGTGAGCCAGAGCGACACGACCGGGTAACCCAACGCCTGGCGGATCAGTTCGGCGGTTCGCTCAAAAAGTTCCATCGAGTGGGTGAAGAGGCTGATCTCGCGAGTGAGCCGGTTGAGAGCGACAAGTTCGGTCACACGTTTGTGCTCAATGGCGTAGAACTGGGCGTTCTCGATGGCAATGGCGGCTTGACCGGCAATGGCTTGCAGGAGGGTGAGATGATCCTGAGTGAAATAGGCCCTCTGCGAATGGTGGAGGGTGAGGACGCCGATGACTCCGCGACGGCTGAGAAGAGGCACGGCTACGGCCGAACGAGTCGGGTCATTGGGTATCTTGAGCCAGCATGGGTCGGTGGCGGCGTTTTCGACGAGGAAGCCTTTACGCGAAGAAACGACTTGTGGCACGATGCCTTCGCTGACAAGTTTTTCCTTAGCCACCTGCCAGCTCCACGGCGAGAAGTCGACCGTAGTGTGCATTTGGTGAAGCACACTGCCATCGGGCTGGAAGATGACGATGTAGCCGTTGATGGCTTCGAGGGCTTGCACGCTTCGACGCAAGGTGACGGTTGCCAGCTCCTCAATGTCCATTCGAGCGCTGAGATCCTGCCCAATTTCAGGCAGAAGACCAAGTTCGCGGTTGCGGCGGCGCAAGGCGTCTTCGGCAAGTTTGACGCGTAGTTTGGAGCGGACGCGGGCGGTCAGCTCACGCCAGTCGAAGGGTTTGGTGACGTAGTCATCCGCGCCCAGGCTGAGACCCTGGCGCACGTCGCGCGGTTCGATCCGGGCGGCGGTGATGATGATGACTGGAATATGAGCGATGCGGGGGTCGGTCCTCATTTCGGCCAGCACTTCAAACCCGTCCTTCTTGGGCATGTTGATGTCCAGCAATACCAGATCGGGCAGTTCGGCGTAGATTTGGGCCAGGGTCTCTTCGCCGTCGGCGGCAGTGATGAAGTTGTAGCCTTCACTGCTCAGGCGGGTTGCGAGAAGCTGGATGTTGTCGGAACGATCGTCGGCGATGAGGATTTTGAACTGGGCGCGGCTGGAAGCCTGGGCCGTAGCGGCCAGCATGGGGCGAAGCCCTTCTAATGCCTGGCTGACGATAGATTGGATTCTTTCTGGCTGGACGGGTTTGACCAGGTAATCTTTGACCTTAAGGCGACGGGCGGTGGCGGCCAGACCGGGGCTATCGTAAGCAGTGATGAGGATGGTATGCGCCGGTTCGTGCGCGCCCTGTAGCTTTTCGATCAGTTCCAACCCGTTCATGCCGGGCATCATGAAATCAGTGATGAGCACATCGATTCCGTTGTTGCCAATTGTGTCGAGCGCTTCCTGGCCACTGCTGGCAGTGAGGACTTCGACCGGCGTTTTGAATTGGCCGAGCACCCGGGCCAGCATGGAGGCTGTTTTGGGGTGATCGTCAACAATGAGGATGCGGGCCTGAGGCGAGGTGGGAGGAGGGGTTGAATCAGCCATGCTCTCATTATCGGCTCAAACTGCCCCGATCACTGTTGGAGTCACGGCGGGTTGGTTGGAGTAAGTTGGGGGCGTTAATCCAAAATTAACCGGTACCCTGTTCCCCTGATGTTGAGAACATGGCGGGGATGCTTGGAGTCGGGTTCGATAGATTCGCGCAGTTCATGAATGTGCCACTTGGCTAGCTCCTGCGCCTGCTGGCGGTCGGTTTGATAGCCTTGCGCTTCGCCGACGAGGGTTTGGTAGCTGACGGTGTCGGGTGTGTGGCGAGCGAGTACCAGCAGGTAGTCGAAAGCCGCGGGTGGCAGAGAAAGCACCCGGTCACCAAAGGTGGCGCGGCGGGCTTGCAAGTCGAGAATTAAGAAGCCGCGTTTGAGGAAGCGATCGCCGGTTGGGGAGGTGGTGGATGGGGGGAGCGGCAGGGTCTGGGCGGCGGCGTCCAGGCTTTGGAGTTCAGCCTGGAGGGCGATCACCTGCTCTTGAATTTCGCGCCGCCGACGTTCGACGGCTTGCTCGGACAGGACGACCCGGGTTCGGGCGATGAGAGTTTCGGGGTCAATGGGTTTGATCAGATAGTCAATTGCCCCGAGGCGCATTGCCTGCAGGGCCGACTGCAATGAGGCGTGGGCGGTGAAGAGGATCACCGGCGGATGCGTGTGCTGGCTATGAATTTCCTGCAGAACCTGCAAACCATCCATGCCGGGCAGGTGGATGTCGAGGTAAACCAGATCGTAAGCGCTTGCGCCAAGCAGGCGCAAAGCTTCCGGGCCGTCGGCGGCGGCGGTCACTTCACACCCAGCCTGCCGCAACACCCGGACCAAGGTTTGCCGCAGGTTCGCTTCGTCATCAATGATAAGAATCCTGCCTGAAAGAGTCATAGTCAAAAAGTGATTAACGCCTGGTGACGGACTTGAGCGGGCCGGTCTCCGGTTTTTCGTCGGCGGGGAGCCTGATTTTGAAAGTGGTTCCCACGCCTAGTTGACTGTCTACTTCAATGCGGCCGCTGTGGCGTTGCACAATGTCATAAGTGATTGCCAGCCCCAACCCGGTGCCGCCCTGTTTGGTGGTGAAGAACGGGTCAAAGATATTATCCTTGTTTATTGGATCAATGCCAATGCCGGTGTCGGTGATAGTGATCAGCACTTTGCTTTCGAATCGGAGGTGGCTGGCGCTGAGGGTGAGTTGCCCGCCGTCGGGCATGGCTTCGACGGCGTTGAGGCACAGGTTGAGTATGACTTGCTTGAGTTGATCTCGGACTGCCGGCACAAAAGGCAGAGACGGGTTGGGGTTGAACTCAAAGTTGATGTGGTTGTGGCGCAGGTGGGTGTTGATTAGCCTTTGCACTTCGATGATCAGGGCATTGACCGATTCCAGCCGGAATTCTTCATTAATGGTGGGGCGATAGGTTTCGCGCAGGCGGCCTATCAGGTCGGCCATGCGTTCGGCTTCGGTGAAGGCGACTTGCAGGTCGTCGTGGGCCTGAGCGCTCAGGGCCGGTTCCTGCCGGACGAGAAAGAGCGCGTTTTGAATGGCTTGGAGAGGGTTGTTGAGTTCATGGGCCACCGAAGCGACGAGGCGGCCCATTGCGGCCAGCTTTTCGGTTTGCACCATCTGGGCCCGCGTAGCTTGCTCTTGCTTGAGAGCTCTCTCCAGATCGGTGATCAGGCGCGCGTTTTCAATGGCAACGCTCAATTGCTGGCCAATGCTGATCAGCCAGTTGAAATCGTTGCGATCCAACAAACGTTCGGCGCCAGATTCGACCATGAGCACGCCCAGGGTTTGCTCGGCGCGGATGAGAGGGACGCCGACTACCGACTGCACTCCTGGTATCGCTTCGAAGTAGTCCGAGTCTTTGCTCACATCTGGCACAAACGCGGGCTGGCCGGTGCGTGCTACTCGACCAGGGATGCCCTGATCGATCCGAATCGTTTGAAACGAATCCTGATAACCTTTTTGCGCCTGCCATACGAGAAGGTTTTTATTTAGCAGATAGATGCTTACGCCTTTGTAGTTAGCGATGGAGGCGATGGTGGCGACCACCGCTTCCAGCATCTCTGACAGGTTGAGGCGGCTGATGAGCGTCTGAGTCACTCGTTGCAGTGCTTCGGCCTCTTCAGCGCGGCGGCGCTCCACTTCAAACAACCTGGCATTTTCGATGGCCAGGGCGGCCTGAACACCCAGAGTGGTAAAGAGGTGTTCATCGTCGGTAGAAAAAGTCCGGGGGGCGGCGCTGCTGGCGCTCAACGTCCCCAGGCGGCGGGTGCCGCTTTGCACCGGGGCCACCAACAGTGAGCGCAAATGAATCGCCACGCCGAGCCGCAGGTAGCGTGGGTCAGTGAAGGTGTCGCGCACGTTAATAACCGCGCCTTCTTCAATCACCCGTCCGGCAATGCCTTCGCCAGGGCGCATGGAGAAGTCGGGGCGGCCCAACACATCCACCAGGCCAGCCACCGCCGCCGGGCGCAGGGCTTGCTTCTCTTCATCCAGCAAGTGAATGACGGCGCGCTCAACTTTGGGAATGATCTGGTGAACCGAGTCGACGATGAGTTGAAGAATCTGGTCGAGGTCGAGGGTGCTGCTCAGGGCGCGGCTGATGACGCCGAAGGCTTCGCTTTCCTGCAAACGCCGCCGGGTGTGCTCATGCCGGCGGGCGTTGCCAATGGCAATAGCCGCCCAGTTCGAGGCGGCTTCCAACAGGCGCAAGTCGTCGTTGGTAAAGGCTTCCGGCTTGAGATTGATGACTTCCATCACGCCGATGATTTCGTCGCCCAGCTTGAGCGGAACGGCTAGAAAAGATTGGCTGCTGAGGATGTTGCTGTCGCCGATTCCGGGGTGAAGCGTCTGCAGTTCTGCCCCGCCCGCCGCCCAAACTGGATGGCCGGTCTGTATCACTTCGCCGGCAATGCCAATGTCTGCCGGGATGCGCTGACCGCGCAAGCGTTCGGCGCGCGCGCCGCTCACCCCGGCGAACACCAGTTCTTCATCTTCCAGCAACAGAATGGAGACTTCTGCGCCCAGCAGTGGAACCAACTTGTCGATAAGCTGACGAAGCACAGTTTCCAACTCCAGACTGGCGGCCACTTCCTGCCCTACCTGGCTAAGGATGGCCAGGTGCCGGGTGATGCGGTCAAACAGGACTTCACTTTGCTGCAAAGCGTGTTCGGCCTGGTGTTTGGCCTCGCGCAATTTTCGGGCGCGCAAGGCCCGGCCCGCCGCCACCCCCAGCCGCGCCAGATTGCTTTTCAACACGTAGTCATCCGCGCCATGTCGCAAGCAATCCGCGACCATTTCTTCGTCGGCGCTCCGGGCAATAACGACGAAAGGAATGTCGGGGTTGTGTTCTTGTAAAAGGCCCAACGCGCGCAGGTTGTCTAACTGAGGGGTGAGGCAATCCGAAATGATCAGGTCCGGGTCTTTACCCAGTTCGGTCAGGTAGCCTGCTTCGTCGGCCACATACTGGCAATCCGGGTCAAACCCGGTCTGGCGGAGCGCGCCAAGCGCCAGCTCGCCATTGGCGTGCTGGTTATCCAGAATGAGAACGCGCAAAGTGTCAGCCATGTCCGATGATTTTATTGTAGATCGCCAACCCTGAATTGAAGATTGGCGAACCGTTTCAACTTCCTTGCGGCGGGTGGTTGAGCGACAACCAGTATAAGCCCAATTGCCGCACGGCTTCGGTAAAACTTTCGAAGTCCACCGGTTTGACAATGTAACTATTCGCGCCCAGTTGGTAACTCTGAGCGATGTCGCGCTCTTCCCGAGAGGTTGTGAGCATGACAACCGGGAACTGGCGGGTGCGCGCATCTGATTTGATGCGTTGCAGAACTTCCAGCCCGTCCATTTTGGGCAGTTTCAAATCCAACAGGATCAACTTCGGGCCGTTGCCAATATTGCGGTGGGCGTAAGCCCCTGCGCAAAATATAAAATCCAGCGCCTCAGCGCCATCCCGCACCACATCAACCCGCTCGGCCAGGTGGGTTAGCTTCAGGGCGTGCAAAGCCAGTTCCACGTCGTGAGGATTGTCCTCAACCAACAAAATCCCCGTCTCATCTTGCGACACGATCGCCTCTCACTTCAGATCGTAAAGTAGAAAGTTGAGCCTTCATCCGGCCCGGCCTCGGCCCAAACCCGCCCGCCGTGCCGGTGAATGATGCGCTGAACGATAGCCAACCCTACGCCAGTGCCTTCGTAGTCTTCACTGCGATGCAGACGCTGGAACACCCCAAAGAGCTTATGCGCGTAGCGCATGTCGAATCCCACTCCGTTGTCTTTGACAAAGTAGACGACTTCACCGTCGTTGCTAAATGAGCCGATTTCGATGCGGGCCGCTTCGCGCTGGCGCGTAAACTTGATGGCATTAGACAACAAATTGGTGATGACCTGTTTAAGTAAAGGCGGGTCGCCCTGGCAGGCGGGCAGGTCGCCAATGACAAATTTTACCTGGCGGCCCTGATAATCCAGGCGCAGATCATCGGCAGTCTGTTGCACCAACTCGCTCAGGGCAATGGGTTGCTTTTTTACCGGCTGGCGGCTCAGGCGTGAGAAGGCCAGCAAGTCGTCGATCAATTGACCCATGCGGTTGGCATTGTCGGTTACCAGACGTATGTAACGTTGCGCGTCCGGGCTAACCTGCGGCGCAAAATCCTTGAGCAGGATGCGCGAGAAGCCGTCAATGGCCCGCAGAGGGGCGCGCAAATCGTGAGACACCGAATAGCTGAACGCTTCCAGTTCCTTGTTGGCCGCTTCCAATTCCTGCGCCCGGCGCTCCAGGTCCACATTCAGTTTGCGGATGCGCTCCTCGGCCTGCTTGCGCCGAGTAATGTCCCGGACGATGGCGATCACCTGCGTTTCAAGAAAGGGGAATAGGCGGGCCTCAAAATAGTTCGCGCCATCCGAGGTTGGCAAGGTGTATTCCACAGCCGTCATCGTCCGCGTCTGGTACGCTTTCCGCACGGCTGCGTGAAGCTGGCCGGCGATTTCCGGCGGCATTACGTCGCGAATCTTTTTCCCCATGAACGTTTGCGGAGAGGCGTAGAGTTCCGATGTTGGCCCGGCCAGATAATCGAGGTAGGTGCCTTCCGGGTCAAGCCGGAAATACAAATCCGGCGAGGCCTGAAACACTGCTTGCAATTCAGAGGTCGTGTGAAGCAACTGTTCGTGCATCCGCTGACGTTCGGCAATTTCTCTCTCCAGGTCGCGGTTGGCGGCGGCCAGTTGCATCGTGCGCTCGGTCACGCGCAGTTCCAACTCCTCGTTGAGCTTCCTGATTTTCTCTTCCGCATTCTTGCGGTCGGTGATGTCCACCGCCTGGCCGATGATGTATTTAGGCTGGCCGTCGGCGTCGTGCAACAGCGTCGTCTGAATCAGAACATGAACGATATCACCGCCTTTTCGGATGTAACGTTTTTCAAGGTAATATTGGGGCAATTTATCTTGAGCCGGCCGCTGAAACAGCGACAAATCATCATCTACATCATCAGGGTGGGTGATCTCGGTAAACGTCCGGGTCTGCAACTCTTCAAGGGTATAGCCTACCAGTTCACAGTAGGCCCGGTTGGCGTGAATGTAGCGCCCATCCAGGGTGGTGACAGCTTTGCCAGTGGGGGCCAGTTCGAAAAACTGGCGCAATTGCTCCTCGCTTTCACGCAAAACATCTTCCGTTTGCTTGCGCTCGGTGAGGTCGGTGACGACGGCAATGGTGCCGAGCACCTGGTCGTTATGCCAGCGCGGCACGCCAGTGGTCAAGGCGTGGATCAGGCTCCCATCTACCCGCAGTAACCTGGTTTCGTAGGAAGTCGTCTCGCCCATTTTGCGCCGGGCATGGGCCTGTTGCAGAATATGAAAATCTTCGGGCACGGTGATGTCTTGCGGCGTCATGCCAATCATATTTTCCGGCGTATAGCCCAACATGCGGGCGTAAACCGGGTTCACATACTCATAAAGCCCGCCGGGGCCGGTAACGGTGACCCCTTGTCCCAAAGCGTTCATGACCGTCAGGGCGAAGTCGCGTTCCTGTTGCAGGGCTTCTTCTGCCCGTTGGCGCTCGGTCACCAGCGCCTGCAAGGTTTGGGTCGTCTGCTCAAGCTGGTGCGTGCGTTCGGTCAGCCGCTTTTGTATTTCTTCCACCCGGCGTCGCTCACTGACCTCGTCGATGATTTGCTGGTAAAGCATTTTCTGTCGGCGCAACGCCAGGTAAGCGCCCAGCGGCGCGACCAGGCCGACGAAGGCAATGGTGACAGCATGTGACTGCCATTCGGCTAGCCCAACATCCAGCACTTCCTTGGCGACTTCAAAGACGAGCATGATGATGATGGCCACCATGGCCACTGTTAGCAAGGGAGCGCCCAACCGGAATGCGCTCACCGCCTGGTCAGGTTCCGCGTCGCCGCTTGGCAGAGGCGAACTGATCGGCTCCAGAGATTTGAGGCGCTCGAGCAATTGCGCCTGGGCGGCAACGGCGTGCATGCGCTCGCGAGCGGCGGCGGCGAGGAGCATGGACACTACGGAGACTCCAATGACATACGCCCACAAAAACAACAGGCTGTTATCAATCGTCTGTTGGCCAAAAGCGCCAACACCCCGGGCCGTTCCAACAACGGCCAGGCTCGAGGCGATAAAACTTAACGTCGCGGTTCCACGCGGGCCGAACCGGAGCGCGACCCAGATCAGCAAGGCAAAGATGAAGTAAGCCGCCAGGTTGAGGACGGAGCGCGATAAAAAACTTTGGCCAAAGGCTGTTTGACTCAGGATTAGCGCTGAAGCCACCAGCGCCCCCACCTCGATAAGTTTTCCGAGCGGCCATCTGGGGCGAGGAGACGATCCCCAGGTGAGCAACATCGGGGCCACCACCAGCGCACCCGTTGCATTGCCCAGCCACCACACCGGCCAGATCGAGCCATACTCAGACCACGCGATTCTGCCGGCGAGACACCAACTGGCCGCGCCAATGGTAGCGCTGAGTGTCGTGCTCAACCCGGCGGAAAAAAGCAGGAGGCAGAGGACATCGCGAATCCGATCCAGGGTGTGATGAAAGCCAACCCGCCGAAGGAGGTGTGCGCCCACCAGCGCTTCGAGTGTGTTACCAACTGCGACGCCAACCACAATTTCAAGCGGCGCGCCGGTTGAGACTGTGGCGAGAACGGCGCCCAGAGCCACGCCAGGCCACAGGCGATTGCCAAACAACAGCAGGGCGGCCAAAGCCAAGCCGGTTGGCGGCCACACCGATATTACATTGGGTGAAAGGGTGGAGAACTGCAACCCAAATTGGGCCGCGCCAAAGTAGGCAGTGGCCAGAAGCCCCGCGCCTCCTAAGTAACGCAACGTCGAACGCTTCATCATCGCCATCTGCCGAGAACCGGGGCATGATGCAAGGTTAGCAAAGGACGAGGCAATTGCGAGTAGAGGGGGCGCACCTTAGCAGGGAGAAAAGCAAATGAGGCGATTGGGCATAAGAAGCCGCCTAGGGGCGGCGGCGTTGAGTGCGGCATCCCGGAGTCGGAGAGATGCCGCACTGGTTGAAAACCGGAGTCGAGCATGAGCTGAGACGGGCAAGAGGGCGACAGGCTCTCCTTCGCCGGATGCAGATCTCAACGCTCGGGTTGGCTATTTACCCTTGCCGCCAAAACTGCCCTTGGAATTCTGGGGCAGGATCATTTCCACATCGGAGTGCGGGCGCGGAATGACATGGACGGACACAAGTTCGCCCACCCGCTTGGCGGCGGCGGCCCCGGCGTCGGTGGCCGCTTTTACAGCGCCCACGTCGCCGCGCACCATCACCGTCACGAATCCACCGCCCACATATTCGCTCCCAATGAGGGTGACATTGGCGGCCTTCACCATCGCGTCGGCGGCTTCAATGGCCCCAATCAGGCCTTTGGTTTCCACCATTCCCAGAGCAATCATTGCGACATCGACAGGCATTGTGAGTTCTCCTTATTTAGAAGTTGGAGATTGGACGTTAGATATTCTAACGTCCAATCTCTAATCTCTAGAATTTAATCGGGTCTCTCGCCACTTCCAACACCGCTTCGCGGAAGGCAATGGTGGCGGCTTTGCAGGCGGGCTGATCGCCGGTGAGCATGACGCCCATATAGTTTGTCTCGGAGGGCGGCATGGTGAGAGCAACGATGTGCACGGCGGCGGCTTTGAGGGCGGCATCGAGCGCGTATACGCCTTCGAGCGGCGGGGCGATGAGATAAGCAATCGGATCGCCGAGCGGGATGTTGCAGGTTTTCGAAAGATAGGTGCCGGTGCGTGAGATAAGGTGCGGGAAGAACGCAATTGAAGCATCTTCGTTGGCCGAATACCAGATGGCCTCGTTCTTCATGTAATTGAGAGCGGCGCTCAACCCGGCGCGGACTTCGGCGGGGTTTGGCCCGGCAATGACGGCCAGAATTTCGCCAGAGAGCAGGCCCGAGGCATGCCTGGCTCCGGCGTAAAACGAGCGCGCGTACACCACTTCCACGTCGGCCATCTTGGTGGCTTCGTCAACCGAGACGTAAGTGGCATCGTCGTTGTCAGCCGTAATCAGGCCGATGGATTTTTGCTCCGGCTTGAGTTTCAATTGCTCGGCAAAATTCGGATCAACATTCGGGATCATGCGAACGGCGAGCGGGGTGGCGTAAATGGGATCGAGTGCAGCCATGCTTTCTCCTTTGAACCGCGAGGCGCGAAAGACGCCAGGAATTAAAAAAAGGAACTTTGCGCTCTTCGCGAAGCGGTTCTTTGCAGTGAATTTACTTCGTTGCCAATTTTAGCTTCACCCCGCTGGCCTGCTGTTTCATCATCTTCTGCGCGACCTGGATGGTGAAGGCCGCGCCTTCGAGCGGGTTAGTGCCGCCGTTGTTGAAGATGTTGCACACCACGTCGCGGTCGGCGTCGGTGTCGCCGGTTTTGGGGCGATAAGCCATGTAGGCGCTTAGCGACTCGGCGCGGCCCAGGCCGGGGCGCTCGCCGATGAGCAGAATCACAACATCGGGCTTGAGCATTTCGCCGATGTCGTTCAACACCCCCACCCGGCAATACTTAATGAAGAACGGCGTGCCCACGCTCAACCCGGCGGACTTTGCGCCTTGCATAATGACCGGGAACATTTCGCGCGCGTTGGCTTCTACAGCGGCGGCGCTCAACCCGTCGCCGACGACGAGTTGAATGTTGGGCGACTTGACGCACTTCTCGCCGATCACTTTCTTCGCCTCATCGCTCAACTGCCGCCCCAGATCGGGCCGCAGTAAATATTCCTGTTTGCCGCCTTGGATGTTGGTTTGCACGGTGAAGAGGCCCAGGTCGTCGAGTAGTTTTTGATCGACATCGCGCATGAGGGCGTCCTGGGTAATGGCGTGATCACCCTGAAAGAGCAGGAGCGAGAAGGTGTTGTAATGCGGCCCGGCCCGGCCCACCCCGATACGCGCAGTGGTGGAGGCGATGAGGGCTTTGACGGCGTCGGCGTCTTTGGGATTCTTGACTCGCGGCTTGTAACGATGCTCGGGCAGGGTGGGATCAGGAAGATCGATATTGAGATTAGAGATTTGAGATTGGAAGTTGGAAGTTGGAGCCGCCTCTGAGGGGGAAGCTTTGGGTGCCGGAGCGGCTTCCCCTGAGGCAAGCGGCGTTCCAACCTTGGCCGCCGCCAGTTCTTTTACAACTGCTTCGATGATGGCGTTGAGCTGAGTTTCATCCATGTGGTCACCTCTTCAGGAAGAACGTCGGATCGCCAGCCTTCTCGGTCAGCACGCCGTTTTTCATCAAGCCGAGTTCTGTAAGCCAGGCTTCGAACTCCGGCGCGGGGCGCAAGCCGAAGAGTTGACGCAAGGTTGGGGCGTCGTGATAACTGGTGCATTGATACGAGAGCATCGAGTCGTCGCCCATCGGCACGCCCATGAAGTAGTTGCACCCGGCGGCGGTGAGCATCACCGCCAGATTCTCGATGGCATTTTGATCGGCGCGGGCATGGTTGGTGTAGCAGGCGTCAACGCCCATCGGGATGCCGGTCAGCTTGCCCATGAAGTGATCTTCAAGCCCGGCGCGTTGAATCTGGCGAGCGTCGAAGAGATATTCGGGGCCGATAAAGCCAACGACGGTGTTGACCTGATAAGGATTCCAGCGTTTGGCCAGGCCATAGTTGCGAGCTTCGAGAGTGAGTTGATCCCAGCCATTGTGGGCTTCAGCCGAAAGAGCCGAGCCCTGCCCGGTTTCAAAGTACATGAAGTTGGGGCCGGCCGGGAAGCAGTATTTTTTGGCCAGGGCGTAAGCTTCATCCAACATGCCGACCGAAATGCCGAAGGAATCGTTGCCCTTTTGCGACCCGGCGATGGATTGGAAGACCAGGCCGATTGGCGAACCGGATTGCAGGCATTTCATCTGGGTGGTGACGTGAGAGAGCACACAGTTCTGGGTCGGAATGTTCCACGTCTTGATGACGTCGTAAGTCATGTCGAGCAGGCGGGCGACAGAACCGTACGAGTCGTCAACCGGATTGATGCCGATGACCGAGTCGCCACTGCCGTAGGAAAGGCCTTCGTAGATTTCGGCGCGGATGCCTTCCGGCGAGTCGGTGGGGTGGTTGGGCTGGTTGCGGCTGGAGAGCGTGCCGGGCGAGCCGATGGTGTTGGCGCAGTGAGCGGTGCGCGGAATCTTTTTGGCGCAATACATCAAGTCCAAATTGGACATGAGTTTGGTGACGGCGGAGATCATCTCGGCAGTGAGTCCGGTGGAGATGCGCTGGATCATGCCGCTGGTGGTGGTGTCGGCCAGAAGCCATTCGCGCAGTCCGCCCACTGTCCAATCTTTGATCTCGTTGTAGGCTGTCTCGTTTACGGCATCCTGAATCACCCGGGTGACTTCGTCTTGCTCGTAGGGGACGGCAGGGTTCTGGCGCAGGACCCACAGCGGCACTTCGGCCAGAACGAAGCGGGCGGCCACGCGTTCGGCGGTCGTCTCGGCGACCACCCCGGCCAGCCGGTCGCCGGACTTCTCCTCATTGGCTTTACCCATGAGGAGGCGGATGTCGGGGAATTCGTAAGTCTTGCCGTGAAGTTTAGTGCGAAGGAGCATAAGAATAGGCCTTTGCCACGAACACTTGCGCTAGCAGGCAAGTGTTCGTGTTACACGAGTTTCACGAACAGTATAACTGAGAGGTCAATCTACCTCAAGCGCTGAGGCAAATGATAACAGGGTTTTTGTAATTTCGTGGAGATGAGAATTGCGAGGGCGACCCGCGCTCCTCTCCTGCCCGCCAAACAACGCGGACAAGAGAGGAGCGCGGGAGGGGCGAGGCTAATCCTGCCCGTCACCACCGCCAGCTTTGGCCGCGGCGGCCATATCAGCCTCGATGCGGCGCAGGTCTTCCTCCGCCGTCTTCTTCGGGCCGCTGAAGCGCTTCTTGGCATCCAACTGCCAGTAGAGCACCATGAACACGCCCAGGGTGATGATAGACCACCCGGCCAGTTCGTTCGGCGGGATGGAGAAAAGGATGGTGATGAACACGATCCAGGCAATGGCGATCCAGTTGATCACCGTGCCCCAGTTCTTCAGGCTCCACGGCGCGGTCTCCGGCGTGGCATACTCGCCCTGCTTCTTCATCTTGTTCATTACGTTCAAGTAGATCGGGATGCCGTAAGCCAGATACAGCGCGGTCGTGCTGACGGCCACAATGGCCGAGTACACCGCGGCGTACACAGTCAACAGCACGGCGAGCACGCTGGTAATGATGATGGACCACATCGGCGTGCGCCACTTGGGGTGGATCTGCTTGATCAGGCCGTGGCCCGGCATGCCGCCGTCGCGGGCAAAGGCGAACCACATGCGGCTCATGCTGGTGATGGACGACAGGCCGCACAGCCACATAGCTACGCCGATGATGACGGCGATAATGTGGCCGAACAGCACGTTGTCGAAGTTGGAATACACGATGTATAGCACCGCCGGTGAGTTCGCCGGATCAATCGTCGCCGCGATGTCGGGGATGTGCAGGGTGAGGATGAGCAACATCACGTAACCGACCACGAACGACACTGCCACCGAGAGGAACACACCCCAGGCGCTATTCAGGCGAGCCATCACCGTCTCTTCGGCCACGTGCGCCGAAGCGTCGTAGCCGGTGTACGTCCACTGCGCTTGCAGCAGGCCCAGCACAAAGGCCAGCGCCAGCCCGCCACCCGCGTACAGCCCGACGAAGCCCGGTATCTTCATCATCAGCGAGTTGAAGGTGAATGGGCCGGCGGCGAATGAGCCCGCCAGGTCATTGGGGTTGACCGACACGGCGCCCTGAAACAGGAAGCTGAACGGCTGGGCGTGCGTGCCGAAGATCGTGAGCAACAGCGCCATGATGATTACGCCGCCGATGTGCCAGTACACGCTGAAGTCGTTGAGAAAAGCGGTGAGCTTGATGCCGAAGATGTTGATCAGTACCTGCGGGATCATGATGATGGTCATGACGACGACCATCGTCATCGTGTTGGTGGTGTCAATGCTCGCGCCAAAGAGGCGGTTGACCGCCCCGGCGATGTAAATCGCGGCGGCGAAGTTGATACCGGCGGTGATCATGATCTGGCCGAGCATGTTGAACCAAGCCGTCACCCAGGCCCACTTGTAGCCGCCCAACCGGTGCGCCCAGAAGTACAGGCCGCCCGCCGTAGGGTAGGCCGAAGCCAGTTCGGCCATCGAGGCCGCAATGCACAGCACGAAAAAGCTCACCAGCGGCCAGCCGTAGGTGTTGATGATCGGCCCGGCGAACTGCAGACCGTAGCCGTAGAGCAGGATCGCCCCGGTGAGGATAGAAATAATCGAAAACGAGATGGCGAAGTTGGAGAACCCGCCCATCTCGCGGAACAACTGCTGGGCGTAGCCCAGCTTGTGAAGGTCGCGCACGTCCTGTTGAATGATTTCTTCGCGCGACTTGCCTTTCATGTCTGCCATGATGAGACTCCTCCATGTGGCAGGGATCACCTGCCTAAGATATGGTTTTAAAAACAAAATCAGTTTGGATTGCTAGAAACAAAAAAGCGCCACCACCCTGTCTGGGTATGTAGTCGGCGCTGTGCTTTAGGTCGGCAATCACCTCCTTGTGCCGCCGCTCTGGCGGCAACGGGTTGCGGTTCTACTACAGCCGTGTATCCGAAAACGAAACAGCCGGGTCTCGTCGCCATCAAAGCCGCAATGCGGGCAGTAGGCGAAGTCTCGGCAAAACGGGTCATCGGTGTCGCGGGCCTGTCGAAGATTCCTGGAGCGAGGCGGCGGGGACCAGGGCGAGTAACGAAGCGCCCGGTTGGCAGAAATCGGCTCGGCAGGCAGAGCAACACTTTCCATAGTTAACCCCGCGTTTGGGGAATAGTGACGAAGGGTAAAAACAAGACCTTAATGATAGAAAATCAGCGTCTTCACGCTCAACGGCACCACCCGCCCGTCCATCATCGGCATCCCCACGTCAATATAGTCGCCTTCCTGCAAGCCCACCTGGTCAATCACCAGCAGGGGCCGGTCGGGGGCCATCGCCTTCACCGTCTGGCCGAGCGCCTGGGCGTAATCGTGCTCGATGATGGCCACCAGCGGGCGGCCATCGGGCAGGCTTTTGGCGAACTCGGCCAGCCCGGTGGCAAGCTGGAGGAGCAGAGAATAGTTTAGCGACTGATCCAACTCAAGAGCGACGGCGAAATTGTCCGTGGCCGGATTCACGTCCCAACGCCTGACGGCGTCCGCGATGGAGGCCGCCATTTGCCGGGGAGCGTAGGCCGTGCTCATCACCGGGCGGATCACCGGCAGATTTCTCATCGGCAAAATCTCGCGCTCGGCCCAGATGGTCGAACCGGAGAGGGTGACGGTTTGCGAACTTGCGCCCAGCACGGTGGCTCGCAGGGTCTCCGCCGGTTTGGCCGTTTCATACGCTTTGAGCCTCGGGTCGAGCCGTAGTGACTCGGCCAATAGCGGCCCCAGATCGTCGTAGATCGTCGCGTCGGCCACCGAGTGGATGGAAACAGGCTCATAAAAATAATGCCCCACCCCGCCCGACAACATCAGCACTGCGCCCTTGCCAGAGGTGGGCGCGGGCGGAGTCAGATATACTTTCTGCGCCAGCGGCGACGCGGGAGCGGCGCCTTCGATTAGCTCAATCGTGAGATCGGTCATGCGATCGGTGAAGCGCTTCAAGTCGCCGAGTGAGGGCAAATCGCCAATCGCCAATCTCAATCCAATATCATTCAAAATATGTTTGGCGGGATCGGCAATGTGCCGCACTCGTCCGGTGCTATGCTCAATTTCAAGGATGCGCCCGCCGTAATTCATAGCCGCCGCGGCCACTAATGCTCCGGCGTTGAACAAGGCCGAGTTGGCGCTTCCGCCGCCGATGTCAACGTTGACCACTTTGCAAAAGTGCCGTTTTGAATAATCGGTTGCGCCTGCGCCGCGCCCGGCAATGAGCGACTCCAGATGTGGCCCGGCCACCGTCACCACAAATTCACCGGCCAGCCCGCCCAGCCCGCGCAGAATTTCATCGGCGTTCTTCTTCTTGGCCATCTCGCCGGTAATGATGACGGCGCCGGTTTCAATATCTTTCGGGTCAACACCCGCCGCCGCATACTCACGCTTCACCAAATCGGTGAGGCGAACCACGTCAATCGTCTCGCGGTCGGCCAGCGGCGTGAAGGTGATTGGGGATTGATAGACGACCGACTTGTCGGTGATGCCGATGCGGGGAATTTGGCCGGGGCGGGAAGTGTCGGCCAAAACGAGGCGCGAGAAGACGAGTTGGGTGGTGGTGGTGCCAACGTCAATGCCAACACTGAGGACAGAGCGGGAGTCGGGCATGGTTTGGATGTTGGAGGCTAGATGTTGGAGAAGAGTCCAACATCCAATCTCCAACTTCTAACCTCTATTCTTCAGCGCCTGCGATGCTGCTTCTTCTCCGGCATGCGAGACGACGTAGTAGGCAATGGGCGCTTTCTGGCGCACTTCGGAGATGCCGGGCGCGGGTTCAGCGGCCTGCTTCACCCAGCCCTGGTCGTTGGATGAGTTAAGCAAGTCCAGCGCCAATTTTTCCAGATCGGCCAGCGGTAATTCCACCAGTCTTTTCACCACGGTTTCGGCCGACGAACCGGCAGAGGCGGCTGAGGGAATGGGCGCGGCGGCTGAAGCCATAGGAGAAATTTCTTTCCTGGCTTTAGCCCGAACGAGCAAATCCACGTATCCCACCCCGCCCAGCTCAAGCACAAAAAGACCCAGGTTAATCCGCGCTACTTCCGGCGGCACCTGTGGATCGATCAACTCCTGCAAGTCTTTGAGGCGCGCCTCTTCCTCGACTAGAGGCAGGTTGGTGCGAGTTTTGAGAGTGTAGAGGGCCAACTGATACAGTTCCTGAATCGTCGGATACTGTTCGATCAGCTTGTTGGCGACGACCTGGCGAAAGGTGAAGATCTCCTTGTCAATTTCCTGCCGGCAAAAATTCTGAAACTGGTCGTATAGCCAGCCGAGATTCAGGGCAATGTCGGAGCCGCCTTCGCCGCCAAATTGCTTGACCAGGGTAAACTTGGTGCGAATCAAGGCCGGGAAGCCCACGCCCACGCTAATCGCCAGGAGAAAAGGATCAGTCTCAGGCATGTAGGCCCGAACGGCGACGTAAGCCAGCGCTGCCACCGCCGTGTTGAGCAGGATCAAGTACATGCCCCAACGCGCGCCAATCGCCTCCCGCCACAACTCTTTGTATGACGACAACTCGGTTATGCCCACGCCCGCGCCAAGAACGGCGGCGGTGGCCAAAGGCCACAAGAGCGCCAGCAACGCCCGGCCCTGTTCCTGAATCAAGAGCACCAGCGCCACCGGCGGCGGGTCTAATCGCTCCAACGGAAAAGCGATAAAAATTGCCGCCGCTCCGAGGGCAATTCCCCAGAACGCCCAGGCGAAGCCAAGTCTAAACGGCTGGCGAAGGTTGCGGACCTCCATATCACTCACACCGCTACTTGCGTTTAATTTGCTTGAACTGGCTCATCGTCCGTTGCGCGTTGGCCAGCACCAGCGCCCCGTCCACGCTGTCGGGGTCGTCGCGGATCACCACGTAGCCCCACTCGGCCATCTGGTTGAGCAGGCCCCACGTCTCCTTAGGCGAAAGCCCCGCCTCTGCCGAGAGGCGGCTGGGGCTGGCGGCCCCGGCTCTCTCGATCCAGGCCAGCATCTTCTTTTGGGTGTCGTTGAGTTCCTTGAGTTCCATCTCACGTCTCCCTTCGTTGACGATTATATAGCAAAACCGCCCACATAAATTTTGGCAAAGCCAGCATTCTTCGCCAGCGCCAAGGTTGGCGAATGAGACGATGCAACCATTCCAGCCCAAGTCCTTGCATCCAGCGCGGGGCGCGCTCGGCCACACCCGTAATAAAATCAAATGCGCCGCCCACGCCCATCATCACCGGCGCCCGCAGGCGGTCGCGGTTGCGGGCGAGCCACTTGTCTTGGGCCGGAGCGCCATAAGCCACCAACAGCACGTCGGGCCGCGCGGCGCGAACGCGGGCGATGATGGCGTCCTCTTCTTTTAGATCAGGCGACCCGGCCCATGTTCCGGCGACGATCAAGTTGGGGTGACGTGCTTTGAGAATGGACGCAGTTTGATCAGCCACACGCTCCGCCGCTCCCAGGAAGAACACCCGCCACCCTCGTTTGGCCGCCTCCCCGGCAATAGCCGGAACCAGGTCCGAGCCAGCCACGCGCTCACGCAAAGGCTTGCCCAGCACCTTCGCCGCCCACAACAAGCCAACGCCGTCCGGCAAGCACAGATCGGAGTCGCGCAGAATCGTCATGAACTCCGGGTCGGCCTGCGCCGCCATGACGAATTCCGGGTTGGCCGTGCAAAGCTGGTGTAGCTGGCGGCTGGCAATGAACTCGCCAATTAGCGCCAACGTCTCGGCTTGAGTGATGTTGTGAACGGGAACGGAGAGAATGTTTACGGTTGCGATCATAAGAAGGATCAACGGATTTAGCGGATTGAACGGATAAATTAAAAACAATCCGCTAAATCCGTTCAATCCGTTGACCCAGTTGACTCAATCACTCGTAACGTCTGCTCCGCCGCGCGCCGCCACGAGAAGCGGCCCAGGTTGCGGAAGCCCTGCATGGTCATCGTCCGGCGCAAATCAGAATCGGTGACGACACGCCGAATGGCTTCGGCCAGAGCCTGAGTGTCATGAGCCGGGACGACGACGGCGGCGTCCCCGGCCACTTCGGGCAGTGAGCCGCCGTCGGAGCAGATGACGGGCGCGCCGCAAGCCATGGCCTCCAGCACGGTGAAGCCGAAGCCTTCATATAAAGAAGGCGCAACGCAGGCCGTGGCCGACGAGTACAAGGCGGCCAAATCGTCGTCGGCCACGTAATCCAAAAACAGCGCCCCTTTAGCTTTGCCCTTCTCGTAAATCGAGTCCGAGAGCCAGCCGCGCCGCCCGGCCAGCACCAGCGCGATTTGGCTCGGATCGTAAGCGTCAATCAGCCGTTCGAGATTCTTGCGCGGCTGGATCGTGCCAACGTGAAGCAGAAAGTTTTGGCTGATGTTGTACTTCTCAAGAACCGGGTTGCGGCGCGAGGGGTGACGCACCGGCTTGAGCGAGTTGTCGTAGCCGGGGTAGACGACGTTGATTTTTTCCGGCGGGACATTATAGTGTTCGACGAGGTCGCGTTTGGTGGCTTCACTGTCGGCAATGATGGCCGAAGCGAAGCGGGCGCTGAAGCGCGTTGACCAATCAAGATAGAGGCGTTGGCCGGGCGGGTGAGAGTCGGGAAAGCGCAGGTAGCCCAAATCGTGAATGGTGACGACTGACGGGCAGGGGTGGTAAACGGGCAGAACGTGGGCGGGGATGAAAAGGCGGCTGGGCGCGGATCGGCGCAGTTCATTCGAGATGCCGAGATGAGTCCACAGCCGCGAAACCCTAAGGGTCTTAAAGACCCTTAGGGTTTCTGTCGGCGGAAATAAATCAGAAAGTGGTTCATCGCGAAAGTACAACCGCCACTGGTGGGGCGAATTCAGGTTGAGGAGGGCGCGGGTGATCGCCAGCGAATAGGCCTCGGTGCCGGTGCGGCGGGCGACCGTCGTCCGGCTGGCGTCAACGCCGATGATCATTTAGGGCGTGCTACTGCGCCGAATGTTCATGACTAAGACCAACAACCCAAGCACGATGAGGGCCAGCGGCCAGAATTGAATAAGCTGATCCCTGACGGCAGGACTGAGGAAGCGCCGGGTTTCGGGCAAGAAGATGAGGCCGACGATGAGGGTAATGGTCGCTGGAACGAGCAGGCCGCGTCGTGACGGATCGACCAGCCACTGGGCGAAGAACGCGGCACTGCCGATGAGGACGAACACCGGCCAGTAGTCGCCCATTTGTGACCATGTCAAACGCCCCAGGGTGAACATGAAGAAGAAGACGCCCACCCCCACGGCGGCAACCCCGACAAAGATTTTGCCAGAGTCATGCCTTCCGCCTCGGACATAATCAAAAATGGCCGCCAGTCCGCCGACCAGCGGAAAGATGGGCCAGAGCGCGCTGAGGTCGGGCAAACGCACGCCAAGATTGGCCGCCAAAAACCAACCACCAATGACAATCAGAATCAAACCAGGGATGAAAGCACCGCGTTGTCTCATGAGATTGTTCCTCCGCCTTGATTATAAATCGCAATTGAGTTGAACGTTCAAGCATCTGCCGACAACACGGCCTGGATCATCTCAGCCGTGATCGGCCCCTGGCGCAAAATCGTCGGCGGCTCGGTCGTGCATTCCACGACGGTTGAAGGCACGCCGCCAGGGCAGGAGCCGCCATCTATCAGCAAATCAATGCGGCCTTTGAGATCGGCCAACACGGCGCCGGCTCGCAAGTGACTGTTCATGCCCGACAGGTTGGCGCTGGTGACGGCCAGCGGGCCGGTGAGGATGAGCAGAGCGCGGGCAATTGCGTGATCCGGCAGGCGCACGCCGACGGTTGGGTAGGTCGAGACAATTTCCGGCACGGCTGGAAGTTTGGGGAGGGTGATGGTGAGCGCGCCCGGCCAGAAAGCGTCAGCCAACTTTTTTGCGGATGGGGTGATCTCCGCCGCCACCTGACTCACATCCTCGGTTTGGCCGACGAGGACAGGGATGGCTTTTTCTGGCGGTCGCCCCTTCGCCACATATAGCCGCGCCACTGCCTCGGCGTCGAACACCATCGCCCCAATGCCGTACACGGTGTCGGTCGGGAAGGCGACCACGCCGCCGCGCTTCAAGACTTCGAGGGCATGAGGTAAGGTGTCAGGCGAGTCGGCGGGAAGAACTTCGGTCTTCATTTTTCTTCACCGCGAAGGCGCGAAGCACGCAAAGAAAAACAGAGAAATCTTAGCGCCCTTTGCGTCTTCGCGGTTAATTCTCTTCAAGACATTTCTCCAGCGCCACTGCCGCCCCATCTTCACTCAATGGCGGCGCGATGCAGTCGGCGGCGGCGCGGGCGGCGGGGCTGCTGTTGCCCATGGCCACCCCGACCCCGGCCCACTTCAACATCTCGGCATCGTTGTCGTTGTCGCCCACGGCCAGTACCTCTTGGCGAGCGATGTTCAGGTGGCTTGCCAGCCACTCAAGCCCAACCGCCTTGCTCATGCCACGCGGCAAGCCTTCGACCAATATAGGGTGCGACGGCACAACCGTGATTTCGGCCAAAGTTTTGTCAAAACTGGCCTTGAGTTCGGCGGCCAGCGCATCGCGTTCGGCGGTGTCGTGCACCGAGAGAATGAACTTGTGCGGCGTCTCCGGCAGATCAGTGAGGAAGTTATCCACCCGCTTCCAGTTAGATACCTTGAGCAAATTAAACAGCGCTTCGGGATGATTCGACTCGCGGGGCAGGTAGATCATATCCGGGCTTTCGAACTGCAAGTTCCAGCCGCGCTCTCCGGCCAGCCGGACGATGATGGGCACCACGACAGGGTCGAGGCGCGTTTCGTGCAGAATTTTGCGAGTGCGGTAGTCATACACAATGCCGCCCTGAAAGCAGATGAGGGGCGCGGTGATGTTTAATTCGGCGGCGAACTGGTCGGTGGGCGAAGGGCCGCGCCCGGTGGCCAGGCTGATGACAACGCCCTGCACCTGAGCACGGGCTATGGCAGCCTTCACTCGGGGGCTAAGTTTCAGATCGTGGCCCACGAGCGTGCCGTCGAGGTCGAAGGCGGCGAGACGAATCATAAAAGCAAAATCCCAAATCCCAAAATCCCAGGCACAGCCCGCAAAAAGCACGCGAGAGCCAAATCAAATTTCAATTTCCAGCACTCTATCTAGTCCGGCCAAATCCTTATAGACTTCCACTCGCGCTGAGGGGAAGTAGTGGTGGGCCAGGGATGCCGCCGCTTCGCCTTGTGTGGCCGCAATCTCGGCCAGCAGTGCGCCGTCCGGCAGAAGATGATCGCCTGCGGTTGCCAGCAATCGCTCAATGAGCCGCAAACCGTCCTCGCCGCCGTCGAGGGCCAGAGTCGGCTCGTGTTTGGCGACCGGCAGGGTTGTGAGTTCGACGGTTGAGATGTAGGGCAGGTTGGCGCAAATCAGGTTCACTTTGCCCGCGCTTTCCAGCAGATCGCCATGAATGAATTTTACCCGGTCGGCCACGCTGTGAGCAACTGCATTTGCCCGCGCTACTTCCAGCGCGGCGACGGAAACGTCGGTGGCGATGATATGAGCTTGCGGAAGTTTGACTGCGAGCGTGATGGCAATGATGCCACTTCCGGTTCCAACGTCAGCGATTTTGGAATTTGGGGTTTTGGGTTTTGGGGTTTTCCCCAACGCTTTTTCAACCAGCAATTCGGTTTCCGGTCGTGGAATGAGAACGTCGGGCGTGACTTTGAAGCTGAGACCGAAGAATTCCCACTGGCCTAGCAGGTAAGGCAGGGGCGTGCCACGTTCAGCTTGTTCAATCAGTTTGGCAAAGCGTCCGCTCTGTTCGGGCGTCAGTTCGGCTTCGGGATGGGCCAGCACCCACTCACGGCTTTGGCCGAGGACGTGGGCGAGGAGGAGGGCGGCTTCGCGGGAGGGAAGGGTAGAAACAGCAACGTCAGATAAAGCTATTCTTATGCTGTTTTTTTCTTTTGTTTCCGCGGTTTTTCTGACCCGCTGTTCGATTTCACTAGTAGTTCCCAATTTATGTTTCCGTCCTCGTTACAAAATTCGGAGAGAAACTCTCCAACGCAACGATTGTTTGCATTTGCCCATGCGTTGTCAAATTCATAACGGCATTGCCTAACTGTGTCATTATCCATCAATCGAATTATTTTCAGATAAAAATCCGGATCGCCTGTTATCTCCTGCCAAAATGCCTGGTTAAACAAGTGACCATAGCCAAACTGATTGGGCGAAACGAAGCCTTTTGAGACAACTCTGGCAATCTTTAGGAAAGCTTCACCAAAGAAACGTTCATCCGATAGACTCAGGTGAGCAGACAAGATATGCTCAACTATCTTTGGTCCACCATGCCCCATATTCACCCTCAGCAAATATGGATTCTCCTGCCTGAGAGCGTCTCGAAATTTCAGGGTTTCCAAAAGCCGCGTTCGACGCTGGTAAA
This sequence comes from uncultured Anaerolineales bacterium, assembly GCA_964431175.1. GTDB lineage: Bacteria > Chloroflexota > Anaerolineae > Anaerolineales > VGOW01 > VGOW01. Next base: position 18,627 of record CAYSIV010000010.1, on the reverse strand, counting down.
ACTCGGTCAGAGATTCGAGGATAAGGATTTGCAGTTCTTCGTCTTTCATACGGTCTCTACGGCTCATCTAAAATCTTTGGCTTTCAGTGTGTATCCAACCTGTCTCACCACATTCAGCAAACTCTGATAAGTTCCTTCACCGCCTATAAAATTCCAGAAGTCTTCACCTATCAGTAAATCATTGCCATAGTCAATAAGTTTTTTTCCAAAGCCCCACTTTTTCTCAAAGCCTTTGAGTGTTTTATAAGGATTGTAGGAGAAGGCCAGACACACCTTGAATTTGTCAATTGGTTTATCGGGAAATTCCTGAAACAGCAGCGCTCGCAACTCTAGCAGTTTTCGCTTCTCGCCACGAAAAATGGAGATGTTCGTCTTAGGTGTTTTCATCTCAACTGCAAGTAGCCAATCCTTTGCTTCGGGCACGTACAAGTCCACCATGATTTCTCGGTCATGGGTCTTGTCGTCAGGGTCACTTCGAAGAATGGCTTCTTTGATCTGCCGGCCTTCAGCCAGATAATTGGGCGCGGTCACCTTGCCATCAAGGTCAAGCATGATTTTGCTTATACACGCAACGACATCCTCAGATAAATAGCCGCGGACTTTAACTTGAGTAACTTGGCGATTTTGAGGTAGCCCAAAATGATGCACAGCAATGCGACCTGCCATATACTGATACCAGTTACCCATGCTTGTGTGTAAGCCATGAACAAAACTACCTTCAAATAGCAAACGCTTTAGCTCATCCTCGCCTAGAAAATGCAATATTCGGCGATGAAATGGCAAGTCTTGATCCTCCAAATCTTGGCGAAGTTCTTCGCGCTTATCGAATTTCTCCCTGACTTTCTTTGATAAATAACTCCTGATTTCTTGCTTCAGGTCGTCAGGCAAATTTGATTTGCGCGAACTTTTCATCTAGCTTCGCCTCCATACAAAAATCGACTCGAAGAACTCGCCACTTCTAATCCCAGTGCGCCGATTAACGTGGCGTTCCAGTCTGTCTTCCAACCTGAACCCCAAGCGCTCCGGCAAGCCATCATAAAGTTGGTAACGGTCATTGACTATGATAACTGCTACGGCGTCTGACGTTAGACTGCGCCGCAGATTAGTAAATACATCTGATATTTGCTCTACGTACGTCTTCTGCGCCACTTTGGAACTGCCTTTGAAAGCCGGGCCAATTTCCTTTTCTGCGCCCCAGGCCAGTCCAAGCAGTTCATAAGCGTATCGGTGTTGTTCATGGTAATCAATAATTCCGACGTAGGGCGGTGAGGTAATTACAACGTCGATTCCGCTTGAGAAAGTCGCGCTTCGCGCATCTCCATAAATAACCTGGGTTGCTACATCCTTCCGGATCACATCAAACTCTTTGACTCGTTTCAAGGCATCAAGACTATAGCGATTAAGAAACTGCAAAGCATCATCCGTTGGCTGGCAAGTGCGGCTATGTTTGAAGCAGTAATAGGGCTCGGTCTGCGGCTTCTTAGGCCAATCCAGGTCAAAATGTGTCGTCAATCTTGCTGACCTTGCTGCGCGTGACAAAACCACTTTGAGGAAGTCCTGATGCTGGTAGCTTGGGATTAGTTCACTATAGTAAAGCAACTGCCTGAGAGCATTCGGATGGAGCCAGGCATTCAAGTAATCATTATCGGTCACAGACTCAGGCAAATTCCTTACAAACAGTCCATCGTCGCTTAGCTGAAGATTCAGCTTTGTCATAATGTCTTTAATCTCGCGTTCCAATAAAGGAAGGTTGTAGCGCGCAGTCTTGACTCGGGTCAACAAGCAATTGAAGTCCGATATATCACACCCGACTGAGTCGACGCCGAAAGCCGTTGCCTCGACTAAAGTTGTCCCTGAACCTGAAAAGGGATCACAAACTAAGGTTGGTTGGAACTTCCGTAGAAAAATCTCTGCAAGCTGGGGAATAAATTTACCAAGATAAGGGTGAAGGCGATGAACATGTTTGGTGCGCTCTCGCTCCGGCAAATCTTTTTCACGCCAGTTGAGATTAAGATCGCTTAGAGGCGTTTCAGGAGTGACCCTACTTGGGATGGTGGGCCTTGAGGAAGAGTCATAAACGGCTACACGCTTTTCTTCGTTTGTTGCGGCACCCTCAACCGACTCCAGACTGAGCGTGTCGGTTTCCCTTCTTTCCTTCAATTCTTTCCCTTTTCGCTTCATACCCCCGCCTCCGCCAATTTCTCCGCTTGCTCGCGCGTTGCCAGTTCGTCAATAAACAGGTCAATGTCGCCGTCCATCACGGCGGGCAGGTTGAAAGACGAGACGCCGATGCGGTGATCGGTGACGCGGCCCTGCGGAAAGTTGTAGGTGCGAATCTTCTCGCTCCGGTCGCCACTGCCCACCTGGCTCTTGCGCTCGACAGACGCCGCCATCTGCCGCTTTTCCATTTCAGCTTCATAGAGCCGCGCCCGCAAAATGCTCATCGCCCGCAGGCGGTTTTGGGTCTGCGAGCGCTCGTCTTCGCACGTCACCACGAGTCCGCTTGGCAGGTGCGTGAGGCGCACTGCGGTCGCGTTCTTCTGCACGTTCTGGCCGCCCGCGCTCGAGGCGCGATAGGTGTCGATCTTCACGTCTTTGTCCGGCACGTCAATTTCCACTTCATCTACCTCGGCCAGCACGGCCACGGTGGCGGTGGAGGTGTGAATCCGGCCCGACGACTCGGTGACGGGCACCCGTTGAACCCGGTGCACGCCCGACTCAAATTTGAGCCGCGAGTACGCGCCCTTGCCGCTCACTTCAAAGATCACTTCCTTGAAGCCGCCGATGCCGCTCTCGTTCGACGACATCATTGACACCTTCCAGCCGCGCCCTTCGGCGTAGCGCATGTAAAGGCGGTAAAGCTCGGCGGCGAACAACCCGGCTTCGTCGCCACCGGCCCCGGCTCGAATTTCCACAATCACGCTCTTCTGGTCGCGCGGGTCGCGGGGCAGGAGAAGCTCCTTAAGTTGCGCTTCGAGTTCGACTTGCTTTTTCTCCAGGTCGGGGATTTCGGCCTCGGCCAGTTCCTTCATTTCCTCGTTGTCGAGCAGGGCGCGGGCGTCGGCCAGGTTCTTGAGCACCTCTTTGTGTTCGCGGAACTTCGTCACAATTTCTTCCAGCGCCGACCGTTCCTTGGCGAACTCGGCGACTTTGCTGTAGTTATCCAACTGAGCCGGGTCGGACATCAGACGGTTTAGTTCTTCGTAGCGGGTTTCGATTCCGGTGAGTTTATCGAGCATGGCGGTCACACAAAAAATCCCACAAGAGGTGGGAGGGTGAAATGATTATAACACCGAAGGAATAGGAGGAATGGATTTAACGAACGTAACGGAAAATAGGAGCAAAGTGGTTGTGTTTTTCCTTTATTAGCATACAATCATATCAACAACCGCCCCTTTCCTTTGAAAGAAGACTATTATCGTGACCGAAGACCCACAACCGGATACCATTCCTCCCTCTGGTTCAGTCCAGCAGGGCGGTGTCTCCATCGGCGAAAGCGCCCAAATCACCGTCGGCAGTGGCGACGTGACCGGGGGTGACAAGATCACCGCCGGCGGCAACGTCATCCAAGCCGCCGCCGGGGCCACGGTCATCATCGGGGGCGCGGCCCCCGACGCCGTCGGCGAAGGCCTGGCCGCCCTGCACGAACTGATGGAGCGCTCCTCCGACGTGCGCAACGCCGTCATCGCCTTCGGGACCGACTTCTCGGCGGCGCGCGATCAGGTGGACACGCTGGGCGACTACAAAGACCTGCACGATCTCCTGCATCGCCTCCAGTTCCACTGCTTCACCGGCATCACCCAGGCCGCCACCCGCTTCCCCGACGACGAGATGGCCCTCGACAACCTCACCGACTACATGCTCACCCTCGAAGGCATCGTCGCCGAACTGCGCCAGGTGGCCGAACGCCCGTCCGCACCCAAGCAGGATGTGCAATGGATTGAAGAAGCGGTACTGGCTCGCGCCGACCTCAGCACGGCCATCGAGAAGCTGGACGACAAACAACTCAAGCGCGTAACCTGGCGGTTGAACCGTCTCCTGGCTGTTCAGCCGGCGCGCATCAATGCCCTTTTGAATCAAACCGCCCGCGCCCTGCGCCTGCCCGCCCTCGTCCAAACCCTCTCGCAAGTAAGTGAGAATCTAGTCTCGCTTGACCTCGATCCCGAAAAAGTCGGCCAATTTAAAACCGGCATCGAAGCCCTGAGCAACCTCGACCGCGCCCTGAGCGCGCTCGTGGACGAGCACGACCATTGGCAAGACATTGACGTCGAACTGCGGCGGCTCGAAACTGCCATTGATCAAGACCTGGAAGAACTTGAAATGTCGTGGCCCGACTTGAAGACCAAAGCCGCCCCCTTGTACGACGGCCTGACCGACGAATGGGCCGTCGCCATCAAAAAAGAAGGCGATGGCCTGGACGAAACCCTGGCTTCCAACAATCCGGTCAAAGTCAAACGCGCCTTCCGCAGTTACCGCCGCCGGGCCGGGGATCGTTTTTATCGGGTGGATGTTGATTTGAAAACGCTGTGCGGTGAGCTTCGCAAAATCGGCGCGCCGCTGGCCTCTGTGCTGGGGATGATCGAATGAACAACGTACCGTCTCAAACTGCCGATAGTGCGCCAGTAGATCGCTTTCCGTCGTTGGAAGCGATGCGCGCCGCCTATCGCAACCTGCTCAAGCGCCAGCGCGAGCAGGCCAAATCTCCCGAACTGCTGGCTGAGGCCGAAGCCTTCATCTTGAAGGGGCGGGCCACCGGCGTCCTGCTCGACGAAGATGGTGACCGTCAGGCGGCCCAGGGCTTTCTCGACTACTGGAGCACCCGCCTCTACCGCCCCGGCTATGAGCCGCCCGATGCCACTCTGGCCGAGTTCGACTCAAATCTCGCCCCCGAACTGGACGATGCCCTCTGCCCTTATGTGGGCCTGGACGCGTTTGGCGAAGCGAATAAGGGCGTGTTCTTTGGGCGTACACGATTAGTGAAAGACATTGTCAACAAACTAAAGAAGACTCCTCTGCTGGCCGTGTTGGGCCCGTCGGGCAGTGGCAAGTCGTCGCTGGTGTGGGCAGGGTTGATTCCGGCTCTCAAGAGCGGCGCGCTGACCGATAGCGCCGGTTGGCATTACTTTCCACCCATCGTGCCCGGCTCGAACCCACTCGCCAACTTGTCCGAATTGACCCGCCCGCCCAATGCCAACTCCGCAGAGTGGACTCGTGAGCAGGTCAAGTTAACTCTCGAACGACCGGGCCACCTGACTCAATTGATTGCCAGCCACTTCACCGGCGGTGTTGTCATCGTGGTGAATCGATTTGAAGAAGCCTTCACCCTCTGCGCCGATGATGGGCTGAGGCAAACCTTCGTGGACAACCTGGCAGGCCTGATGAACGCCGGGCACGTCGTCATCCTTACCATGCGGACCGAATTTGAAGCGCAGGTGGCCCGCCTGCCCGACTTCCAAAAACTCTTCGAGCAAGCGGTGGTGCGGGTGGGGCCGCTCAACGCCAGCGAACTGCGTGAGGCCATTGAAGCGCCGGCGGCGATGATCGGCCTGAAGTTTGAAGAAGGCGTGGTGGATGACTTGCTGAATGACCTTCTGGGCGAACCGGCGGCTCTGCCGCTCTTGCAGTTTACTTTGCTCGAGTTGTGGGAGCGCCGTGATCACAACCAGATCACCTGGGAAGCCTACCGCAAGCTAGGTGGAGGCCGCCAGGCTCTGGCGAACACCGCCGACGAGCTTTACAACAGCCTGACCCCTGAAGAGCAGGTCACAGCCAAACGCGTCTTGCTCAAGATGGTCAAGCCGGGCGATGGGGCGGAAATGATCAGCAACCGCGTGCGGCGCGGCGCGCTCTATCACCAGGCCGAGGCGGACGACCGGGTTGATGGTGTGCTGGATAAATTGAGTCGCGCTCATCTGGTGCGTGTGACTCCAGGCGAGTCCGGGAGCGAGGCGCAGATGGAAATAGCGCACGAGGCGCTGTTGCGCAACTGGCCGCGCCTGGTGGATTGGCTGGACGAGGAACGCATCACTCTGCGCCAGCGCCACCGGCTGACCGCCGCCGCCGAGCAATGGCTGAGGTTGGGCAAAGACCCCAACGCCTTGCGGCGCGGTGTGCTACTGGCCGAGGCCTTGCAATACGACGATTTGGATCCGCTGGAAGCCGAGTTCGTCCAGGCCAGTAAGGATGCAGAGGAAGCCGCCGAGCGTCAGAAGGAGGCGATTCGCCAGCGCGAACTGGACGATGCCCGCCGTATTGCCGAAGCTGAAAAACGGAGAGCTGAAGAGCAGACCGAGGCCGCCAGACGACTGCGCCGGGGCAACCGGGTCATCACCGCCGTGGGCGTGGTGGCTTTCCTCCTGGCAATCGTCGCCGCTTTCTTTGGCCGACAAGCCAGCCAGACGGCTAGCCGTAACGCCGCCCTCGCCAACACGGCTCAGGCTGCCAACACCCAGGCCGTTGCCCAAAAAGACATTGCCCAGGCCGCCAGCACCCAGGCCTCTGCCCAAAAAGCCACTGCCGAGGCCGCCAGCATTCAAGCCGTGGCCCAACGGGGAACGGCCCAGGCTGAGCGCGATGTGGCCGCCACGGCCCGGGCCAACGCCGAGGCCCAGGAGCAAATTGCCTTTTCGCGCCAACTCTCAGCTCAGGCATTCAATTACCTCAATACGCAACAGCAGTTGGCTTTACTGCTTGGGATTGAAGCTTACAACGTCAACGACACGCTGGAGGCGAGAAACAGTCTGCTCACCGGATTGGAGCGGAGTGCCCGCCCCACCACCAAACTGGTCGCTTCTCTCCAGAGCACCTATAGCTTCGCGAATGGCCTCGCCTTTAGCCCCGATGGCAAGTTGTTGGCCGCCGCCAGCCGTGATGGTCAGGTGGTATTGTGGGATGTTGTTGGGCAACGGGCATCCACCCAACAACCCCCGGTTAAATTCCCGACGACGGTTTACAGTGTCGCTTGGTCGCCGGATGGACAACGGCTGGCGGCGAGTAGTGACCAGGGCCATGTCATTGTGTGGAACCTGAGCAGTAGCGAGCAAAAACAGTTATCGGTGGCCGGCGGCCCGGCGCTGTTAACTGTCGCCTTCAGCCCCGATAGTAGGACACTAGCTGTCGGGACGGGCAACGGCAAAATTGTTTTGTGGGATGCGGCCACGTTGACTCAACTCGGCGTGCTTGAAGGGCACCGGAACTCGGTGCGGAGCCTCGCCTGGTCGCCGGACAGCGTCCGGCTCATTTCCGGCAGTGCGGATAACACCCTTCGGGTATGGGATGTTGCCAACCAACAACCCTTGCAGGTGTTGCAGGATCATAAAGGCACGGTGCGAAGCGTATCCTGGTCGTCGGACGGGCGGAGGATCGCCTCGGGAGGTGAAGAAGCCCCCCTGGGGTGGGGGAATGCGGCTGGCAATTATCAAGTTGTCTGGCGCCAGGAAGATGGAGGCCGTTTCAGCAGTAGCGCCTTCAGCCCCGATAGCAAACTGCTGGTGACCAGCGCGATTAATAGCAAAGTGGTTGTGCTATGGGATGTATTCAGCGGGCAACGGTTGGACGAGATCAAGCATCTACAGGAGGTCGCCAGCGTGGCGTTTAGCAAAGATGGCCGCACCCTGGCTACCAGCAGTGTGGACGAAGTGACCCGGCTGTGGAATGTGGTCGTGCAACAGCCGCTCGGCGATGCCGTTACCGTGGCCGACCAGAACTCCGCCGTGCGCGCAGTGGATTTCAGTCCCGATGGCACAGTGCTGGCTTCGGGCAACGCTGACGGCGCAATCAATTTTTGGCAGGTGGCCAAGCGCGAACTGATCGGCGAACCACTCACCGGTCACAAAGATGCTGTAAATGCTTTGGATTTCAGCCCGGATGGCAAGATGCTGGCTTCAGGCAGTTCGGATGGCGCGGTCCTTTTGTGGGATGTAGCGACAAAGAAGCAAATTGGCCAGCCGTTCCTCGGCCACACCGACTCGGTGCGGAGTGTCGTCTTCAGCCCCGACGGTCAGGCATTGGCTTCGGGTAGTGCGGACAACACGGTCATCCTATGGGACGTGGCGACGGGCCAGCCACGGGCGCAGTTAGCCAGCTCGAGTCAGGTTGTGCGTAGTGTGGCTTTCAGTCCCGATGGAAAATTTCTGGCGCAAGGCGGTGGGGACGCAACGATTAGTCTATTTGATGTAACGACCGGGGCAATCACCCGCCAGTTCGTTGGGCATAAAGACGCCATCCTCAGTGTGATCTTCAGCCCCGACGGCAAGACCCTGATTTCTGGCAGTCGCGACAAAACGATCATCCTGTGGGATGTAGCGACCGGCGAATCGCTGGGCCTCAGCCTGGTGGGTTCGTCCAGCAGTGTGACCAGTTTGGCCCTCGGCCCGAACGGATTGCTGGCCTCCGGTGGTGACGATAGCACGATCAACCTGTGGGATGTTGGTTCTCGCCAACACCTCGGCGATCCGTTGACCAGCCCGGCGGGTAATGTGCTCAACCTCGCGTTCAGCCTCGACGGTCAGTGGTTGGCCGCAGGCACTGAATCCGGCGCCGTGATTTTCCTGGACTTCAATGTCAAGCGGTGGGTTGATCGGGCCTGTGTGTTGGCCGGGCGCAATCTGACTCAAGATGAGTGGGCGCAATACTTGCCCGGCGCGCCGTATCGCAAAACTTGCGAGCAGTGGCCGGAAGGGAAGTGAAAGCCATGGAGTTGCCGAAACGAATGAGCGAAAAGTGAGCTTTTGATTTTCCCGGCAGACCGTCGTATGATTGAGCTTGTGTCGGCTAGGCTTCATCCCGTTTCCAGATCACATGCAACGCTGTTCAAGTCTCGCGAACGCCTGGGTCGCGCCCGCGCCTTCATTGACGCCTGTTACGACCGCCCGCTTGATCTGGATGAGATAGCACGGCAGGCAAACTTTTCGCGTTATCACCTCATCCGCCTGTTTCGCAAAACCTACAAACGAACGCCGCATCAGTATCTTGTCCAAAAACGAATCGAAAAAGCCAGGGAGCTTCTGGCTTCCAGCTCTCTGACCGTCACTGAAGTCTGTTTTGCCGTGGGCTTCCAAAGTTTAGGCTCATTCAGCGCCCTCTTCCACAAGGCCACCGGCCAGCCGCCTACCGAGTATCGCGCCCTCATAACCGATCGGCGGCAGTCACCCCACAAATACATCCCTGGATGCTTCCTCAAAATGTCGGGCGTCACCGGCCACCCTAGTTCATAAAAGAGCAATTTTCGAGAAGCCCTCGAACGGATGTTGCAGTATTCTCTTGCTAAAACCAACGCGAGGAGAACAACAATGATCAGCAAACTTTCACATGCCACCATCTATGTTACCGATCAAAACAAGGCACTGGACTTCTACACCCAGAAGCTGGGGTTCGAAGTCCGCACCGACTTCACGATGGACGGCGGCTTCCGCTGGCTCACCGTTGGCCCAAAAGGTCAACCCGACCTGGAAATCATCTTGTACGGCGTCGGCGGCGGGATGATGGACGAGGCCACTGTGGGCCACCTCAAGGCCGTGCTTGAAAAGGGCGCGATGGGCGCGGGCGTGTTTGAGACGAGCGACTGCCAGACAACGTTCAAGGAACTTTCAAGCAAAGGCGTCGAGTTCATTCAGCCGCCGCAGGATCGGCCTTACGGCGTTGAGGCGATTTTCAGGGATGGCTGTGGCAACTGGTTCAGCCTAACCCAACACAAATAGCCACCAATCCATTCTCAGCAAAACGGGCGCGCAAAATTTCATCTGCGCGCCCGTTGTTGTTAACCCGGCCAGGTTTGAGACTACTCTGTACTCTCTGTAGCAAACAAGCTCAGCCTTTTGTTGGCAGCGTGAAACGGATCGTCGTGCCCTGGCCCGGCGCGCTCTCGGCGACGATTTCCCCGCCATGAGCGGCCACTAAATTTTTGGCGATAGCCAACCCCAAGCCCGTCCCGCGCGACTCGGCAGATTTGTAGAAGCGATCAAAGATGTGGGGCAGGTCGTCCAGGGAAATGCCAGAACCGGTGTCACTGACAGAGATGGCGACACCGGTTTCGGCGGCGACAGCCGTCACTTGTATCCTGCCGCCGCGCGGCGTGTAGCGCAAAGCATTGGCAATCAAGTTCGACAGCACTTCACGAATACGAACCGGATCAATGTCGAGCAGTGGCAAGTCGGGTGTTGAGAGACTCAGTTCAACATTGGCCGCGTCGGCCCCGGTTTGAAACGAAGCAACCGCCTCGCCGAGCAACACGTCCACGTCGGTTTGCTCACGTTGTAGTTTGAGCATGCCGCTCTCGGCCAGAGTCAACGTCCGCAAGTCGTCAATCAGGCGCGACAGCACGCGCGTCTCTTCCAGAATCGGCGCCAGGTGCAATTCGTCAGGCGGATAGACACCGTCGAGCAAGGCTTCGAGGTTGCCCTGCACCACCGTGAGCGGCGTGCGCAGTTCGTGGGTGACGTCGGCCAGCAGGTTGCGGCGTTGGTCTTCGTTCTTCTCCAGGCGCTCGGTCATGGCGTTGAAGGCGCGGGCCAGGGCGCGAAGATCACGCGGGCCGTGCTCAGCCACGCGCACGGTATAGTCGCCCTCTTCCACCCGCCCAGCCGCTTCCATCAAATCGCCCACCGGCGCGGTGAGGCGAAACACGCTTCGCCCTATTAGGGTAAAAGCCATAACCACGATTACAAAACTGCTGAAACTCAGGAAGGGAATTGCGCCGCGCGGGATGTGCAAGACCTGTGCGCCGACAAATGCCAGGGCAACTGTCAGCCCACAGCCGCCGATGGCTAACATGGGCAGAAGCGCAAACAGGCCGACCACCCGCCACACGAATCGTCCGCGCATGTTTCGCCAGGCGTGCAGGCCTGGCGGCCCCGTTGGCGGCCAGGGTTCATCATTGGGCCACCACGGCGGGCGGCGGCGAGGGAAGCGGCGAAAGTGCATTTGAGAAACGACGGCAGACGATGGACGAAGGACGGTGTTGATTCTTTCGTCACCCGTCTTACGTCCTTTGTTTAAGTATCTGCGAACTTGTAGCCGACTCCGTAGACCGTCAACACGTAGCGCGGCTCGCGCGGCTCCGGTTCGATCTTGCGGCGGATGTTTTTGATGTGGGTATCAATGGCGCGCTCGTAAGATTCAAAGGCCACGCCGCGCACGGCGTCGAGCAGTTGGGCGCGAGTGAAGATGCGGCCCGGTTGAGCGGCCAGCGCCGCCAGCAGTTGAAACTCGGTCGTCGTCAATTCGATAGCTTGATCGCCGCGAGTCAGCCTCATTCGAGGCGCGTCCAGGGTCAGGTCAGCGGCGCGGATAATCTCAGTAGCCGCCGTCTCGGTGGCTTCGGCCCGGCGCAGAACGGCGCGGACCCGGGCTACCAGTTCCTTGGGGCTGAACGGTTTAGTGATGTAGTCGTCGGCGCCGAGTTCGAGACCCACCAGCTTATCGCTTTCCTCGCCGCGCGCGGTGAGCATGATGATCGGCACTTGCGAGTCTTTGCGCAAGGTGCGAGTCACGTCGAGGCCGTCGAGTTTGGGCAGACCGAGGTCGAGGACGACCAGATCAGGCTTGGCCGAGCGGGCGGCGGCCAGCGCCGTTGGCCCGTCGTGAGCCGTCAGCACTCCAAACCCGGCATGCTCCAGATAATCGCGAGCCAGCTGTGTGATCTTCGATTCGTCGTCAACCACGAGGATGATTTTCATTGAGCCCTAGTTTAACCGCAAGACGCGAAGAGCGCAAAGACTCTTCGCCACGAATTACACGAATTTCACGAATGTGGGTGCTTCTTCGTGTAATTCGTGAAATTCGTGGTTAGTTTTCTCGCTCGTTATTCAGAGCTTCTTCAGCCTTGCTTGTTTGCATCCGAAGCAGGCGGTTCGGGCGACGGGGTCTGGGCGTGGGCTTGCTTGTGCCACTCTTCAAACATCGGCGGCGCGCCCTTGCCCCACGGGCCATGCTCGCCATGATGTCCGCCCCAGCCCCGGCCCCAGGGTCGGCGCCAGCCGAAGAGGCCGCGCAGAAGGCTGAAGAAGAGGAAGAAGAAGATCAGCGGGAAGAGGCATTGGAGGAAGCCAAAACCAAACCCCCAACCCCCACCGAACGGCCCAAACCCGAATGCTCTGTGCCCACGGAAACCATAATACGGATAGGCGGGGACACCGCCCTGAGGCGCAACGCCATCGCCGCCCGGTCCGACCAACTGGCCACTGTCGGCCAGGCCGCGCCCGACACCGATTCGATAAGCCGTGACACCGATGGCCGCCGCGCCCGCCAGCAGGACAAGCGCGAGCAAAATACCGAAAATAATTCTCCTGTTCATGTTTTTCTCCTATTTGAGTGTATTTATTAAGTAGGAGTATCTAACAGGATTGTGGATGAATTATGAAGGGAGGATGGAGAGGTTGAGGAAACGCCTTCTGTTTGACGCTTCAATCGCGTTGGAGTATCCTGTCTTCAACTATAATTTGGAAGGAAAGTGAAAAGGTGGTTGATGTCACAAATTGACGAGGCAGAAAACAGCCCTAACCCTGGCCAGGCTCCCGGCCAGGAACTCGAAAATACCGTCCCCGAAATAACACTCGAACAATTGCCGCCGCGCCTGCGCGAGGCCGCCGCCCGCGCCGGGTGGACGACCCTCATGCCGGTGCAGGCCAAAGCCATCCCTTATCTTCTGGCCGAGCGGGACATGATGATCCAGTCGCGCACCGGCAGTGGCAAGACGGGCGCGTTCATCCTGCCCATTCTGAATCGGATTGACCCGAAGCGGAACGAGTGCCAGGCGCTGGTGCTGGTTCCCACCCGCGAGCTGGCCCGCCAGGTGGCGCAAGAGGCCGAGATGTTGTGCGGCGACTCGGGCGCGCGCACGGCGGCAGTATATGGCGGTGTTCACTACGGCCCGCAATTGGATGCCCTGCGTCAGGGCGCGCATCTGGTGGTGGGCACGCCGGGCCGCGTGCTCGACCATTTGCTCCGGCGCACCCTGTCGCTGGAGCGCCTGAAGATTCTGATCTTCGACGAAGCCGACCGCATGTTGTCGATGGGTTTCTACCCCGACATGAGACAGGTGCAGAGTTACCTGCCCTCGCGCCCGATCAACGCCTGCATGTTCTCGGCCACCTTCCCGCCGCACGTTATCGGCCTGGCCCGCCAGTTCCTCCGCCAGCCTGAAACCCTCAGCCTCAGCCGCGACCACGTCCACGTCACCGACACCGAGCACGTTTACTACATGACACCCGGCATGGATAAAGATCGGGGACTGATTCGCCTCATCGAGATCGAGAACCCGGCTTCGGCCCTCATCTTCTGCAACACCAAAACCAAAGTGCACTACGTCACCGTCGTCCTGCAACGCTTTGGCTACGACGCCGACGAGTTGAGTTCCGATCTGGCGCAGGGCGCGCGCGACAAAGTGATGGAGCGCATGCGGCAGGGAACCCTGCGCTTCCTTGTCGCCACCGATGTGGCCGCGCGTGGGCTGGATATCCCCGAACTCTCGCACGTCATTCTATACGAACCGCCCGAAGATTCCGAAGCCTACATTCACCGCGCCGGGCGCACCGGGCGGGCCGGCGCCAGCGGCGTAGCGATCTCGCTTATATCAGGCGTGGAAAAATTTGAACTGGATCGCATCGCCAAACGGTGGGGCATTGATCTGCAAGAGCGGCCCCTGCCCACCGACGAGGATGTGGAAGCCATCGTCTCCCAGCGGCTGACGGCCCTGCTCGAAGCGCGCCTGCGCGAACGCGACAAACTACAAACCGAGCGCAGTCGGCGGTTTGTGCCGCTGGCCCGAAGCCTGGCCGAAAGCGAAGATGAGTCTGACCTGATCGCCATGTTGTTGGATGATTCTTACCAGCAGACTCTTCACGCTCCGCCGCCTCACCCTACCGGGGAAGCCGCCCCGGCTCCGAGAAGCCGGGAGCCAAAGTCCGGCGAGCGGCGCGACCGGGGGTCCCGCTCCCGCCGCAGGTGAACCAGGCAGGGGCGTTCAATTGAACGCCCCTACGCCTTGCGCAAACGGTAACCAATCACACCCAGCGTGGCCAGGCCGCCCAGCGTCAGCCCAATGAGGATAGCGACGCTAACTAACATCAGCGAAACCAGCAGGGCTTTTTGCAGGGCGTCTGTTTCCGGGGACATCAGCGAGACACTGCCAAACGAGACGGCGATCACGGCCCCATTCCATAAACCGTGAATGGCGACGGCTGTCAGGTACGAAGCGACCAGCCGCCATGGTTTGCGGGTAGCCGCCAATTGCCCCCAACCCCACCCCACCAAACCGGCTGTCAGCCCGTGCATGATCGTCGTGCCGATGCGGGCCACCACCAGCGCCAGCCATCCTTCTTGAATCGTGCTCAAGTTGCTCAAGCTCTCCACCACGGCAAAGCCCACGCCACCCAGGGCGCCGCCCAGAAAAGCGGCCATGGGGGTGGGCCGCCGCCGCAACATCAACATCACGCCCAGCGGCTTGAGCAATTCTTCAATGGCCGGAAGCAAGCCCGAAGCCACGATCACGATCATCACGATCGCCCAGGGTTGGAGCGCCAGACTCATCAACTGATCAAGGTCTAGAGTCTGTTGGAAAGTGCGAAAGAGCCGAGTCAGCCGCTCAAACTCATCGGGCGCCAGCACCGCCAGCAATGCCACCCCGGCCACGGCCAGCACGCCAATGACAACGACTTCGGCGATAAACGCGATTATCACCCCCAGCCACGCGCCGCTGATGAAGTGCCCCCAGGCGCGCAAGCGGCTGAACCCGTCCCAGCCGCCAGCAATGAGCCCGACCAGCATCGCCACCGCGCCGAGCAGGGCCAGATATTGCGCCGCGCCGATCAGCACGCCCGGGGCAAAATTGAGGCTCAACGAGACTTGCCCGCCCAACAGCGAAGCGACGACGACAACACCGCCAACGATCAGCCAGCGCGTGCCAGGTTGCCAGGCCAGTGGCGGGCGGCCACGCAAAGCTTGCCCGGCCTGCCAGGCCAGCGGCGCGCCCAACAGCCCTAAGCCCAAAATCGTCACTGCCGCCACCAGGTCAAGGCCCTGCCCGGCCGGACTCAGACTCAAGACCAGGGCAACCACGGCGGCCAACCCGACTCCGGCGGCCATGCCGCCGAGTCCCAACACCAGCGCCAGCACTTCCCAGGCCGAAGTCGTTTTCTCGGCAGTCGGTTTAGCCGCCTCCACCGGGGAGGCGACGATTGTGGGTTGAACTTCCGCTGGTTCGGGATCCGTTATCGTTGTTTCATCCATACGAAGTCCTTTTCAATTCTCTCAACGCCTCAAGTTCCTTCTGCGAAAGAATCCGGCGAATCAGTTCTGCCGCCAGCGCCGTGCGGGGCACAATGCTCTCGGCTTCGATGTATTCATTCGGGCTGTGGTCGAGGCCGCCGATTGGCCCCAGGCCGTCAATCACCGGCAGGCCCAACCCGGCGATGGTGTTCGCGTCCGAAGCGCCGCCGGTGGCTGTGTCGTTGAGGCTGAAGCCCAACTCACGCGCGGCCTCTTTCGCCAATAGGGCAAGTTGGGCCGTGGCCGGAGTCTTGGCCATGGGCGCGAAACCGAAGCGGCCCGTGATGGAAACTTGCGTGCCGAGCACGGTGGTTTGCGCGGGCCAGTTCGCCAGCGCGCGCGAGATAACGTCGGCCCCGGCAGAGTCGGCGGCCCGCACGTCAATCAGCGCCCAGGCTTCATCCGGAATGACGTTCGACTTGGTGCCGCCGCCGATCACGTCTGGGTTGACGGTCACCCCGGGGGCGAGGCCGTTGAGTTTGGTGAGGGCGATGAGTTGATGGGCCAGTTCGAGGGCGGCGTTAGCGCCCTTCTCCGGTTCCACCCCGGCGTGCGCCGACTTGCCCTTCACCGTCAGCTTGTACTCCGCCGAGCCTTTACGCGCGCTCACAATATCGCCGTTGGCCCGCGCCGACTCGAACACAATGGCCGCGTCCATCTGTTGAACAAGCGGGCTGTAGACGGCGCGCGAAACCGGCGAGCCAACTTCCTCTTCGCTGTTGAAGAAGAAAGCGATCTCGGCAAAGTCATTGAAGTCTTCGGCCATCTGCAAAGCACGCAAGGCATACATGCCGACGAGCAGGCCGCCCTTCATGTCGCAAGCGCCCGGGCCGAGAATCTTGTCCCCCTCGAAGCGCATCGGTCGGACCGCCGCTGTACCGTCCGGGTACACCGTGTCGAGGTGGCCGATGAGCATGAGGCGGCCACCCTTGGCGTTTGCGCCGCGCCAGCGCGCAATCCAGCAATCGCCGTAGTCGGTTTGCGTCAGGCGCTCCACCTCCCAGCCCCATTCGTGGCATCGCGCGCTGATCCACTCGCCGACGCGATCCACGCCGGCTTTGTTGTGAGTGCCGCAGTCCACATTCACCAGCGATTCGAGATCGGCGAGAAAGGATTGGCGATGTGCTTCAAGAAAGGGAGCGAGGGTCGTCATGAGGGAAATCTCTTTCG
>CAYSIV010000010.1:0-2183 GCA_964431175.1 uncultured Anaerolineales bacterium | reverse complement strand
CGAGGGCGAGAGTCGAGTCGGGCGAGGTGAAAGGAAGGGTGAGAGGCATGGCGATTCTCCGGTGAGGCGATTCGGTGAAGGGAAATCTCTTTCGGGCGAGACTAATTTTGCGAAGAGGCGTATCATACACCATAGAAAGGAACCGTTGCCATGCCCGCTAAAACAAAATCCCAAACCCCAGGCACAGCGCCCGAAGCCCTTCGGGGCGCGAAGCCCAAATCCCAAAAGATGCCCAAGTTCAAGCCCGCGCCGGAGTGGATCAAGGAGTTGTTCGCGAACACTATCAGCTACTTCCCCGAAGCCGAGCCGCGCCAGATGTTTGGCTACCCGTGCGCCTTCGTTCACGGGCAGATGATGTGCGGCGTGTTTGCCGACCGGCTGATGATGCGGCTCTCTGAAGAAGACCGGGCGAAGTTTTTGAAGCTTGAGGACGCGAAACAGTTCGAGCTAATGCCGGGCCGCCCGATGCGCGAATATGTGGAAGTGCCAAAGGCAATTACCGAGTCGGCTGAACTGAAGAAGTGGCTGAAGAAGAGCTTTGCTTATACCCAATCATTGCCGCCGAAGGTGAAGAAAAGCAAGAAATAAACAAAGCGATTGCCTTACCAGATGCAAGGATCGAAAGGTTCATGCCCTTGCCGCCCGCGAGAGCAAGGGTGGAGTCGGGTGAGGTGAAGGGGAGAGTGAGGGGCATGACGATTCTCCGGAGAGGCGATTCGGCGATTCGATGAAGGGAGTATAACGCAAGGCGGCGAGGCTGTCACAAAACTGGCCTCAGCCCGGTCTTATCTTATGAAACTACGTTTATGAGGTGAGACATGACCCAACACATTATCGTTATCGGGGCGGGATATGCGGGGATGGTGGCAACGGCGCGATTAGCCGCCAAAGTGAAACGTGAAATCCAGCGGGGGCAGGTGGCAATTACGCTTATCAATGCGGTAGATGTTTTTGTGGAGCGACTGCGACTGCATCAAGTAGCGGCGAACCAAACGATCCCACAGCGCCGCATCACCGATAAACTGGTCGGAACCGGCGTCACCTTTGTGCGCGGCTTGGTGACCCACCTGGATGTTGCCCAACGAACGGTGACGATTCAAACCGACTTGGGCGCAAAGCAACTTGGCTATGACCGGTTAGTGTATGCGCTCGGCAGTGCCATTGAACGAGACAGCGTACCGGGCGTACGCGAACATGTGTATCTGCTAACGCCGAGCGGGCCGAAGTCTGCCGTCTCACTACGTGAGGCGTTGCTCCAACTTAACGCCAATGGCCGGGGCGGGCGATTGCTCGTGTGCGGCGGCGGTGCCACCGGAGTCGAAGCGGCGGCGGAGTTCGCCGAGTCGTATCCGGGTTTGCGCGTGCAGTTGGTCACCCAGGGCGAGTTCGGTCAATTCACAACGGCAACAGTAACAGAATACATGCGGCAAGCGCTCATTCGACTCGGGGTGACGATTCAAGACCAGACGACGATTACTGAAGTGCGCGCGACGGAAGTGATAACGGCAAGCGGAGCGACTCTGCCGCACGACATTTGTTTGTGGGCGGGCGGCTTCACCGTGCCGCCTTTGGCCCGTGAGGCCGGGCTGGCTGTCAACGAACGCGGCCAGATTTTGATTGACCCCTTCATGCGCTCCATTTCGCACCCTGAAGTGTATGCTGTGGGTGACGCCGCCCATCCATTGGAAAAGCCGGGCGCGCCGGTGCGAATGGCCGCCTTCACCGCGGTGGTGATGGGCGCGCAGGCGGCAGATTGTTTGAGCGCGCGGATTCACGGTAGAATGCCACAACCCTTCAGCTTTTCTTACTACGGCCAAGCGATGGCCTTGGGCCGCCACGATGCCATTGGCTTCGGCACGTATCCCGACGATGTGGCGCATGCGCCTTTCTTTACGGGAAAGGTTGGTTATGAATTCCGCGAGTTCTTTGTCCGGTTGCTGGCCGACCTGCCAAACATTGAGCGTCGCTTGCCCGGCGCGTTCATCTGGTGGGGTCGAGGGCGGTATGCGGCGGCGAAAGACCGGGAACAAAAAGACGCGCCAGAGTCGTTGTCAACCGGGCCGACGCCTTCTTAGTAACATGATCTGGACTTACGCAAGTTAATCCTTTTAATCACGAATAGGACGAATGACAGGAACTCAGGAAACTCGGATCTATATTACCGAACACATAATTAGACGACG
>CAYSIV010000009.1:30608-43761 GCA_964431175.1 uncultured Anaerolineales bacterium | reverse complement strand
CCGTCCTGGGCGTAATCGCAAAGGTGCTATCAAAGCAATGATGGAACAAATC
The DNA here is from genome assembly GCA_964431175.1 of uncultured Anaerolineales bacterium. Lineage (GTDB taxonomy): Bacteria > Chloroflexota > Anaerolineae > Anaerolineales > VGOW01 > VGOW01. Next base: position 43,709 of record CAYSIV010000009.1, on the reverse strand, counting down.
AACCGGAGCGGGGCGAATATGATTGGCGTTGTGCTCAACTGTATTCCCCGGAAGAAAGCCGATCTTTACAGTGGCGCTCTTTATATTTCACCCTACTATGCGAATGCCCGATATGCGGATGGCGAGATGGAAGACAGGGCAGAGGCAAAAGCTAAGAAGAAATCTTTGCAGTCTATGCTCAAGGGTTTACAACGAGAACCCAGTGCTGTTGGGAATGGCAATGGGAACGAACGGGCGAAACTGCCGATGCCCGCGACTCTGGAAGTTTTGCCTCCCAAAGCCGGCGACCTGCCGGCCAGTGAACGCGATAGAGCTACCCTTGACCTGCTGTATGCTGTCAGCCGTGAATTAGCCACCCATCTCGATCCGCGCGATCTGTTGCAACGCATTTTGAAGTTAACCCTGGAAAGTGTAGGCGCTTCCAGCGGGAGCATTGTAATGCTTGATGAGAAGGGCGAGGTTATCGAAGGCGTGCTGGCTTACGATGGCAAGGTGCATGTGCAGGATGCTCAACAATTCGCCGACACTGTTGAACGGGGCTTGGCCGGCTGGGTAGTAGAGCATCAGCAGGCGGCTCTCATCTCAAGCACGCGCGAGGACCCGCGCTGGTTGCAACGGTCGTGGGACGATGCCGATGGCGCCTCACGTTCAGTCATTAGTGTGCCGTTGGTGGCTGGCGACCGGGTTGTGGGGGTTCTCACGGTTGTTCGCCCAGAGGCCGGCCAGTTTGCTGAGAAAGAATTGTCGATGCTCACGGCCATTGCCGTCTGTGTTTCATTCAACAGTGGCAAAGTGATAACGACCCCATCCTAAACCAAACAAAACAGACTCAATAAAAAAACCTGCCGGACTGGGCAGGTTTTTTATTGCCTGAAACTGTTCGGTCAATCTCTGGCAGGGTGTCTTTGGATGGTATAATCTCGGCTACGCAAAACGCAACTTTGTTTCACCTCCCAGGTTTTCTTCTAGCAAGTTGGCCCGCCCCATCCAGTTTCCCAATATGATGGAGTCAGATACAAGTGGTGTTTTGCTTGCCAGTTAGTGTAAGGAAACTGTCGACATGATAAAGACCGCTTGGAAGCGTAAAGAATGGAGCTTCAGGACTAAAGCATGACTGCTCAGCAGACTGCCATTGAGCCGCCAAAAGGTTGGGTTTCAATCGGTGTGGCTTGAGAAGCGACCTTTCTTCATATTTATTGCGATCGCCATCTGTAATATAAGGTGCAGTAAAAAAATTTAATGGCTTCAAACAATACCTCGAATCCAAATGAACAATGGGATCTCGTTATCCGCCCCCAGCGTGCCTGGTGGGATTTGCATTTGGATGAATTATGGCGCTATCGCGATTTAATCCAGCTATTGGTCTGGCGCGATTTTGTGGCCTATTACAAACAGACCATCCTAGGTCCCCTGTGGTATATCATCCAGCCGGTTATCACAACCGTCGTTTTTACCGTCATCTTTGGGAATATCGCCAAACTTTCCACTGACGGCCTGCCCCCTTTTTTGTTTTACATGGCCGGTAACACCGTCTGGAGTTATTTTAGCACCTGCTTGGTCAGCACCTCTAGCACGTTTACGGCGAATGCGGGGATTTTCGGTAAGGTATACTTTCCGCGCCTGAGTATGCCGGTTTCGGTGGTCATCTCCAATTTAATTTCTTTTGCCATTCGTTTGATAATTTTTTTGCTTTTTGAGGCCTATTTCATGCTGGCCGGGGCCGATATTCACCCCAACGGATGGATTTTAATCCTGCCGTTACTGGTGCTCATTATGGCCTTGATGGGACTGGGATTTGGCATCATCATTTCCTCGCTGACCACCAAATACCGCGATTTACAGCAGTTGGTGGGCTTTGGCGTTCAACTGTTGATGTATGCTACGCCGGTGATTTACCCGCTTTCGACCCTTCAAGGAAACTGGCGTTGGCTCATCCTGGCAAACCCTATGACGCCCATAGTGGAGATATTCCGTCTGGCCTTTTTGGGCACCAGCGCCATTGATCCCATTTCTCTGCTTTACAGTGCGGCTTTTACAGCCGTGGTCTTTTTGGCCGGGGCGCTGATTTTTAATCACGTTGAAACCACGTTTATGGATACGGTTTGAGATGTTGAATACGGTTGTTTCAGTCGAGAATGTTTCCAAGTCCTATCAATTGGGCGTCATTAACACGGGCACCTTTGGCGGCGACCTGCAACACTGGTGGGCAAACCTGCGCAACTTGCCAGACCCTCACCTTAAGATTGGTCAAAAGGATCATGGTAACCGTGAAGGCAAGACCCTTTGGGCGCTTAGAGATATTAACTTTACTGTTCAACAAGGCGAAGCGGTTGGCATTATCGGGCGCAACGGAGCGGGTAAAAGCACCTTGTTGAAAATCCTTTCACGCGTCACTGCCCCAACCTCAGGCGCAATTAAAGCCAAAGGAAGAATCGCCAGCCTGTTGGAAGTGGGAACAGGTTTTCACCCCGAATTGACCGGGCGCGAGAATATCTTCTTGAACGGCGCGATAATGGGGATGGACCGCCGCGAAATCCAGCGCAAGTTCGATGAAATTGTGGATTTTTCGGGTGTTGAGCAGTTTATTGATACGCCGGTGAAGCGCTATTCGAGCGGCATGTACGTGCGCCTGGCATTTGCTGTGGCGGCTCATCTGGATCCGGAAATTTTGCTGGTAGATGAGGTGTTGGCGGTGGGAGATGCCCAATTCCAGAGGAAGTGTCTTGGCAAGATGGACGAAGTCTCTAAACAGGGCCGCACGGTTCTCTTTGTCAGCCATAACATGGGGGCAGTGCTTAGGCTGGTTAGTACTTGTATTCTGTTGGATAAGGGACAGGTGGCACAAATCGGGGAACCACGGCAGGTGGTTGATACTTACTTGGAGTCTGGCATTACTCAGGGCGGGGAGATGGTTTTTGCTGACGACGAGAGTCGATTTGCCCAACTGAAGCGAGTGGCGTTTCGAAATGGCAAAGGGGAGATCGCTTCGGTGCTTGATCCTGTAGAAGACATTCACATGGAAGTGGATTTTGTGATACGACAACCCAATGCTGGTCGATTCAATATTGCCGGCGTCCTTTCGCTCGTAGATGATGTCCCGGTTTTCCGGTTCGACTCTAGCGCCTCGGATGCCGCGCCAAAAAAATGGGTAGCTGGAGAATATCGTCTACACGTGGTGTTTCCTGGCAACACGTTGAATTGCGGGCGATATGTGCTGAGAGTCGCTGTTGCGTTAGATGCAAAGGCTCACCACAACCGGCTTGACTACGGTGACGGGCTGGAGTTAGAACTCACAGAGGCAAGCGAGGCGGGCGCCTTAAGCGCGCCAGTGTTAGGATACCAGCAGGGAAAAAAGCAGGGCTTGCTTATTGTTCCACTCACGTACAGCATAGATCGGATAGCTTAAGATGGCAGATTGGCAGAATGAAACCGTTTTAGTCACCGGTGGCACTGGCTCCTTTGGCAAAAAGTTTGCCGAGATCGCTCATCGTGACTTTCACCCCAAAAAGCTCATCATCTTCAGCCGCGATGAGTTGAAGCAACATGAAATGCGGGGGCTGGGGTTTGACTATCCGGAGATACGTTACTTCATCGGCGATGTGCGCGATGCGGATCGCCTGCGGCGGGCAATGTATGGCGTGGATGTTGTGGTGCATGCCGCCGCGCTTAAACAGGTTCCGGCCTGCGAGTATAATCCCATCGAGGCCGTACTGACGAATGTGATGGGCGCCCGGAATGTGATCGACGCCGCGTTGGATACCGGGGTTAAGAAAGTGCTTGCCCTCAGCACCGACAAGGCAGTGAATCCGATTAATTTGTATGGGGCGACTAAGCTGGTAGCCGAAAAGCTGTTCACTCAAGCGAACGCCTACGGTGGCACGCTTCCAACCCGGTTTAGCTGCGTCCGTTATGGGAATGTGGTGGGTAGTCGGGGCAGCGTTGTGCCGCTCTTTATAGAACAGCGCAAGACCGGTAGAGTGACCGTGACCGACAGCCGCATGACGCGCTTTTGGATCACGTTGGAGCACGGTGTGCGCTTTGTGACTCGTTGCATCGAGCAAATGCAGGGCGGCGAGGTCTTTGTCCCTAAGATTCCCAGCATGAACATCTTGGATCTGGTGAAGGCCGTAGCGCCGGGGAGCGAGGTAGACGATATCGGCATCCGGCCCGGCGAAAAGCTTCATGAAGCGCTAGTCTCGGAAGATGAAGCGCACCACACAGTTGAACTGGATGATATGTACGTAATCCAGCCAACGCATCCGTTCTGGCAACTCGGCAACTGGGTTGGGGCCAAGCCTCTGGTTGACGGTTTCCGATACACAAGCAACACCAATGCGAGCTGGCTCACGGTGGCTGAACTCCAGCAAATGGTGGCGCAATTATTAGGAATCCAGCAATGATTCCTTACGGCCGTCAGTGGGTAGATGAAGAGGATATTCAGGCAGTCGCCGATGTCCTGCGTTCAGATTGGTTAACAACCGGCCCGGCTGTGGATGCGTTTGAACACTCGGTTGCGGAATTTGTCGGCGCGCAACATGCAGTGGCCGTCGCCAATGGCACAGCGGCCCTGCACACCATCATGGCTGTGATTGGGATTGGCCCGGGAGATGAGGTCATTGTGCCGCCGATGACTTTTGTTGGGACGGCTAATGCTGTAGTGTTTCAAGGCGGCACGCCCGTCTTTGCCGATGTAGATCCCGACACGTTGCTTATCAACCCGGCAGAAGTCGAAGCTAAAATCACTCCGCGTACCAAAGCTATCGTCGCCGTGGATTATGCCGGCCAGCCGTGTGATTACGCGGCGCTGCGCTCCCTCGCCGACCGCCACGGTTTGATATTGATCGCCGATGCCTGCCATGCGCTAGGAGCAGAATATCAGGGGCGCAAAGTGGGTACATTGGCCGATCTCAGCGCATTTAGTTTTCACCCGGTGAAGCATATCACCACTGGGGAAGGGGGCATGGTGGTGACCGACAACGCCGATTTTGCCGCCCGCGCCCGCCGCTTCCGCAATCATGGCATCGCCACCGACCATCGTCAACGAGCCGAGCGGGGGACATGGTATTACGAAATGGTCGAACTGGGATACAACTACCGGCTGACCGACCTGCAGTGTGCGCTGGGGAGGAGTCAACTACGTAGACTGCCGGATTGGATTGCCCGGCGACAGGCGATTGCCCGCCACTATGATGAAGCGTTCAGCCGTCTCCCGTTGGTGAAGCCATTGAATGTGTCACCCCTTGTCTCACATGCATACCACCTGTATGTTGTGCGGTTGGATTTAGAGCACTTGAGCGCAGCACGTGAACAGATTTTTGCCGCCTTGCGTCAGAGAGGCATTGGGGTGAACGTCCATTACATCCCGGTGCACCTGCACCCGTTTTATCAAACGCGCTTTGGGACGCGGCTTGGCTCTTACCCAACTGCCGAAACCGCTTATAAACAGATAATGACTTTGCCGATTTTCCCTCGTTTGAGTGACGACGAGGTCGAATGTGTTGTGAAGGCCGTTGATGAAGTGACATCTGAATTCGGCAATTGAAGCTTTGAGTATCCGGAGACAGGTAATGACAAGAAGTACGGAGCAACTCCAAATATGGGAGGGTGAATTTGGCAATACCTATACTGATCGGAACGTGATAGATTACCGCACGCGACTGCCAGCCTTTCAGCAAATGTTAGAAGGGTTGCCTATTAAACACGCGCTTGAAGTGGGGTGCAACCGTGGTTACAACTTGATGGCATTGGCCGATCTTTTTGAGTGGGATTTGGTCGGTATCGATCCTAATCAGCATGCTTGCGAGCTTGCTCGCGCTTCGAGCGCCAAATTCGGTGTTCTACTCGGTCACGTATTTGACTTGCCTTTCAAAGACGGCTATTTCGATTTGGTACTCACCGTTGGGGTATTGATTCACATTGCCCTGGCCGATTTGCCAGTGGCCTTGTCGGAAATTTACCGGGTGAGCAGGCGCTATATCCTCGTCAACGAATACTTCGCCGAAGAAGAAACTCTCATCCCCTATCACAACCATAATGATCTTTTATGGAAGCGAAGCTTTCTCAAACACTATCAGACTCAATTTCCTGATTTGGCCTTGATTCGTAGCGGTCACTGGGAGCGCGAAGACGGTTTTGACCAAACACGTTGGTGGGTGCTGGAGAAACCCGCTAGCGGATAAACTAGCGAATCAAAGTAATTTTATGCAGACACTTGCAATTATTCAGGCTCGCATGGGTAGCACTCGATTGCCAGGTAAGGTGATGCTTGACCTGGCGGGCGAGCCTATGCTGGTCCGAAGTGTGAATCGTGTGAGTCGCTCTCACACAGTAAATAAGGTGGTAATAGCCACCACATCACTGAGCGCGGACGATGCTATTATGCGTTTGTGTTCACAGCATGGCTGGCCCTGCTTTCGCGGCAGCGAAAATGACGTACTTGATCGTTACTATAAGGCGGCGGTGGCCTATGGTTCTGAAATAATCGTACGTATTACGTCTGATTGTCCGCTGATCGAGCCAGCAATCATTGATCAGGTTGTGCAGGCTTTTTTGGAGCGGCAAGCCGAAATAGATTATGTCTCAAATGTTTGGCCGGAGCGCACTTTTCCGCGAGGCCTTGACACTGAGGTCATCCGATTTGAAGCACTGGAGCGGGCGTGGCGAGAAGACAAGAATCCCGCCTGGCGCGAGCACGTGACACCCTACATTCAATATAACCCTGCTCTGTTCCACTTTCGCGGTGTTGTTAATAACACCGACTATTCTCACATGCGCTGGACAGTAGATACACTTGAAGACCTGGAGTTTGTGCGCCGTATTTACGCGCACTTCGGCAATGATCGCTTCCCTTGGCGCGATGTTCTTTCGGTGCTTGAAAAACATCCGGAGTGGTTAGACATCAATCAACAGGTACAACAGAAAACGATATAAGGAACCGTGATGGATAAAGTTGATCTCAACGATCTTCCCCGCTGGTCGCAATGGCCCGCCCGCTTGCTGGGGCTAGACGAATGGGCTATCGCCTCTCGAACGCTTGATAAGATAGAGCAAGAATATGAACAGGATAAATATGCCAAATGTTTAGAGTTCTGTAACCGCTCGCATAAGGACCTGACACCTGAAGATGTAAAGCAGTTCGAGTTTCAACTCGCCCCCGATCAAAAAATATGCGCTTCAGTTGATAATGAACTGTATAGCCTTGAACTGAAGAAGGCGAGGGCTAAACATTATCAGTTAATTGCCGACTCGATTCGTAAAGAAGCCGGCCATTGCGACTCCATAATTGAACTTGGTGCTGGCTATGGCTATAACTTGTGGATGCTCAAGCAGCATTTCATGACCAAAACTTTCAGCGGCGGAGAATATTCGGCGAATGCCGTTAAGATTGCTGCCCGACTGTATCCACCTGATCTCAATATAAGGGTCTGGCCCCTCAATTTTTACGACCCATCAACTTACACTTTCCTTGAATTGCTTCCCGCGCCTTTTTTAGTATTTACATCTCATGCCGTCGAACAGATGCCTCGTTCAGGCATGATATTTGACACTCTCTTTCAATATCGAGAGAAAATACACTCTGTATTCCACTTTGAACCACTTTATGAGCTTTATGACAGAACGTTGCTAGGACTGATGCGACAGCGTTATGCCGAAATAAATGACTACAACCGGGATATGCTTTCTGAATTGAAACATCGCTCATATGTTCAAATGATTGATGTTCAGCGCGATCTATTCGGGATCAACCCTTTGAACCCTACTTCGATCATCCAGTGGAAATTCAGCGACTAAGGCTTGGAGGCCCTATCCTGCTAATTCGAGTTGATGCGAATGAGCGGATTGGCACCGGGCATGTGATGCGGTGCCTGGCTCTGGCTCAAGCTTGGCAGGAAGCGGATGGGCAGGTTAATTTCGTGATGGGTACTGAAGCTCCGGTACTGGAGGCACGCTTGAATGCTGAAAATATGCCGGTAGCTCATGTCTCGACTCAGCTTGGCGGCGTTGATGATGTTAAGCAGACTCTTTGTCTGGCCCAGGAATGTGGAGCCGATTGGATCGTGGTGGATGGTTATCATTTCGACGCCAATTATCAATACTCAATTAAGCAAGCGGGCCGACGCTTACTAGTCCTGGATGATTACGGTCATGCGGCGCACTACTTTGCCGATCTAGTTCTCAATCAGAACCTCTCTGCTGCTGAGGCGCTGTACGTTGATCGCGAATCTCATACACAGTTGTTGCTGGGCGTCCGTTATGCATTACTGCGGCGTGAATTCTGGCCCTGGCGTGGGTGGCGACGTGAAACGCCAGAAGTGGCGCGCAAAGTTTTAGTGACACTGGGCGGCAGTGATCCGGATAATGTAACTGTTAAAGTCCTGCAAGCATTGCGGCAAATTGACATGGGCAAGTTGGAAGTCACTGTTGTTGTTGGCCCGGCCAATCAATATCTTGAAATACTGCGCCAACAGATTCTCGGCGCGGGCGATCATTTGCAACTTGTCACGAGCGCAACCAATATGCCGGAGTTGATGGCTTGGGCAGATGTAGCAATTTCAGCCGGCGGGAGTACCTGTTGGGAACTGGCATTTATGGGCCTGCCGACTTTGATCATTGTTCTCGCTGATAATCAACGTTCTGTTGCTGAAGGATTAAATACTGCTGGAGCAGCATTGAATTTGGGCTGGCATACAGATCTGTCGCCAGCGGATATTTCGACAGCGCTGTCGGCAATGCTGGCCGCCGAAGCTACACGTGCACAAATGATGAAACAAAGCCAGATGTTAATTGACGGCTTGGGCGCAAGTCGGGCTGGAGAAAGAATGCGCACTTATGACCCGCCAATTCTCTTGAGATTTGCATTTGAAGATGACTGCCAAATGATTTGGGAGTTGGCAAATGATCCAGATGTGCGAGCCGCCTCGTTTTCTCCCAACCCGATTTCCTGGGAAGACCACGTGGCCTGGTTTCACCGCAAACTAAAAGATCCGAACCATGTCTTCTATATCGCTATGAACGCTAACTACATGCCGGTCGGACAAATTCGGTACGACATAAATGGTGTTGAGGCGGTGATTTCTGTTGGTCTTTCACCGCATTTTTGTGGCCAAGGCTACGGGAGCAAGGCCATTTCCACCGCCTCGGAACAGGTATTGGCAACGACCCCTGCACGGATAGTGCATGCTTACATCAAGGCGGGGAATATAGCATCACTACGCGCTTTCCTAAGAGCTGGCTATAAAGATGAGGGCCTGGCGATAGTTCACAACCGGCCCGCCCATCATTTGGTTTTGCAGAGACTGGAATTATGACCAGCCATATTGAAATTAATGGGCGGCCCATTGGCCCTGGCCGACCTGTGTATATCATCGCCGAAATGTCGGCCAACCATAATCAAGATTTTGAACAAGCTGTCAACATTCTACGAGCTTCTAAAGAAGCTGGGGCCGATGCTGTCAAACTACAAACTTACACCCCCGATACGTTGACTATTGACAGCGCCAAGCCTTATTTTCAGATCGGAGATGGGACTTTATGGAAGGGCCGCTCCCTCTACAGTCTATATAATGAGGCCTATACCCCTTGGGATTGGCAACCCAAGCTAAAACAAATCGCCAATGAGTTAGGGATGGATTTGTTTTCATCTCCTTTTGACTATACGGCAGTTGATTTCTTAGAAAAGATTGAAATTCCAGCTTATAAAATTGCTTCGTTTGAATTGGTTGATTTACCTCTCATTCAGCGAGTGGCGCAAACTGGCAAGCCACTTATCATATCCACCGGCATGGCAACATTGGCCGAGATTGACGAGGCGGTGCGGGCGGCCCGCGCCGCTGGGGCGACCGAGATTGCATTGCTAAAATGCAGTAGCGCTTATCCTGCTCCTCCCGAAGAGATGAATTTGCGCACGATCCCCCATCTGGCCGAAGCCTTTGGGGTAATAGCAGGCCTTTCCGATCACACATTAGGTATCACAGTGCCGATTATGGCGGTGGCCCTGGGAGCTTGTATTATTGAGAAGCACTTCACGCTTTCGCGAACCATTCCCGGCCCGGATAGCGCTTTTTCGCTGGAGCCTCATGAATTCAAAGAGATGGTAGACGCAGTCCGCGTGGCCGAAAAAGCCTTGGGTGATGTGCGGTATGAAGTGACGGAGCGTGAGCGGGCCAGCCGTGCATTTCGGCGTTCACTATTTGTGGTAAAGGATATGAAGGTAGGGGACGTGTACTCTAAAGAGAACGTAAGGTCTATCCGGCCAAGCAATGGCTTGCCTCCCAAGTATCTCGGCGAGGTGCTGGGGCGGCGAGCCGCACGGGCCATCGAACGAGGAACCCCATTATCTTGGGATATGCTTCAAATGGGTGATAATGACTAATAAAGCCCCAGCCGATTTTAACCCACCGACGACTTTCACGATGTCCTTACCCTACGACAAAATGCAGGCATATCCTAAAAAGAATATTCCTGATGGATTTCCGGTATACAAATTCGTGGAAGCCTATCGACGTGTCATTGCCGACTACTGGCGAAGCTATTCAACGTTTTACGCGACATCTTTCAATTTGATTTTGTTTGCGAACCGTGGACTCAAAACAACTCTAGGGTTGATTTTAGGCTGGGTGGTAGAAACTGTAATTCGAGATGGCATTTCGGAGCCATCTTTGCCAATATGTAATGTTCTTCTATATTATTCAACTCCTAAACCTAATACAAAGCCTGCGATAGAAGAACTAGCGAGTCGCTTAGCCCAAAAAGGATTGCGATGCGTAGTTGCTACATCAAACACAATGGAGATCGTAAGTAGTGGCAATGATTCCCCGGCGAAGCGAGAACGAGTAGTTGAATATCCCCAATTGCTTATTCGCGGAACAGGGCGGTGGGGGAGCGTCCGAGTACTGCTTTCTTCTGTGCGAGACGTTTTGGTTTTAACTGCATTGGTCTGGCGTCGAGACTCCGCCCTTTTTAAAAGAATTTTTCGGAATCCGCTTAATGTGTGGTATGAGTTGCTATTGAGCGCACATCGGCTCGCAATAGTCCATCGGCTTCTGCGGCAACTTCGCCCACAATTAATTATTGCGAATGGTGAGCATATCCCGATAGCGGCAGAAATGTTGCTTTCGAAAGAAGCGAGCAAGTCTAAGAAGATATGGTTTTGCAATGAATATCTAACAACTCCAGCCATGACGCCGATGCTTTTTGACGAAGTGTGGGTTTGGAACCAGGAGGTCATCAACGAAGCCAGGCGAATTCTCCAACCAGACACGGCTATCAAGTTTGAGGTGATTGGCCGGGCCGAGATTGATTTTGCTTTGCAAGCGCCCGAAAACTGTACTGACGAAGAAATAGAGATTCGCCAGCGGACGCACAGCAAACACGTTTTGCTTTTTGTCTCCGAATATATTCCCAACCACGGAACTCGAATGGGAGAGGTGACGGAAGAAGCACTTCGCTGGATTGCCGAAGCTGGCCGTCAATGTCCTGATTGGCAATTTGTGTATAAATCACGTCCTTTGCATCATGGGGAAGATACACCAGGCCTGGAATTAATCGAGGGCTTGCCAAACTGTATCATCCCCAAATCGGAAATTAGCCTGAGGAATTTCCTGAGTTGGGATAACCTCGTCATCGTGACAGCCCTTAGTTCCTCAGCTTTGCTTGTGGCGGCCGGTGTCGGCAAAATGGCGTTCAGATTGCTGGTGACAAGCCGTTTCACCCCAGTGCCGCTCGTTGACCAAACCGCCATCCCGATCCATTCGCCGCAACAGCTAATTGACATCTTGGCGGATTTTGAGAGAAATGACCTGCTGTATAAAGAGAAACTTCGGCCAGAGCAAGACATTCTGTTTCCTTATCGCGGTCAGGTGATAGAGAGGATGGAGAGCTTGTGTTTGCAACATCTTACAGAGATGGGGAGCCGATAATGAAATCACGGTTACACCCGATTATTCACCCTATACTGAGTATCGTTCAAAAAGCTTGCCGCGCATTGGCTTGTGAATCCGATTGATGATAGAGCTGTTGCTAGAGTATAAGAATAGACCTTATGAAATCACACTTGCCGACTCGTGTCTTGCCAAGTCTAATCTTGTTCTGCCTGATCGGCCTTTTACTGCGTGTCGTGCCCGAGGTGGGAATTCCAAGCCCCGACGTGGTCTCCTACTATAGGTGGTGGGCAGCACCAACGGACAATCCGGCATTGATGGCTGCCATACCACTACAGTGGCGTACACGCCACAATGTGCCGTCCGATCCGTTTACATATTTCTTCACCTACTGGTATCCCAATACCGAGCGTTTCAACTTCGTTGACATCTTCTACTTTTGGTCCTTGGCCCGGCTGTTTGGCGACAACAACAACGGCTGGATTCTTCTTGGTACAATGAGCGCTTCTCTTGCAATCGGTCTCTTATACTTGGTGGCGCTGAAACTCAATGTCCCCCGCAGCCTTGCGGCGTTATTGGCAGCTATCTTGTTCTTTGCGCCGATCGGCTGGGAGCGAGGCATCGAATCTGAGCTTCGTGGTGTGTTGTTCCTAATGTTGGCGCTGTACCTGGCACTGTCTTCTGGCACTCTCTTGGCAGCTTCACTGAGCGCACTGTCTATGCTTGTAGCGGTTTTTAGTAAAGAGACCTTCGGTTCGACTTGGATTCTGTTGCCAGCCGTGATTCTCTACCGAGAATGGGATGATAGGTCAATGACCTTCACGGGGCGAGTTCGCAGCTTAGTGCGCCAAATGCTACCCCATGTCATGGCAGCTCTTCTAGTAGTTGTATTTGTCGTATACATTCGGGCAAATCTAGGTGTGGCTGTCAGTTATGCGTTTGGGTCTACAGGACAGATGATGCCCTCGTTCCTTAGTTTTGGGCTGGTCTATCTCTTTAGCTTGCTTTCCCCAGTTCCATTCTTTCTGGCCGGAACGATAATCATGGTTGTGCTTAGTGTTGCCTATGCTTGGTTGTTTCGGCCTGCGGATCTGCCTCGGTGGATGAGAGAGTATGTAAGTGGTCGCTACTTGCTTGTGGCAGGCGCCGTGGTGACCGCCATTGTTCTGCATGCAGTACCCTACTATGTTACGTCGCGAATGGTTGTTGACCGATATCTTGC
>CAYSIV010000009.1:17828-30598 GCA_964431175.1 uncultured Anaerolineales bacterium | reverse complement strand
TTCCTGGCAGCCCTTCTAATCGGCGTGACAATTGCGCCGCTTGCCAAACAGGTTATTGTGCCGGCCCTACAGCAGTGGTGGGAGTGCATAGGGGTGTCTATACATTCTAGACCGGGGCAGTACCTTGCAGATGGTCTGGTACTGGTTCTCGCACTCGGCCTCTCGGCTCATCCGGCAGTTCAGATGCTGCAGGTCTCTGCCCAGTACCGGATAGATATGGCTGCTTGGCAGGCGCTCAAAGATGAAGTTGCCATTCGAATGCCGCGCAATGCGCGGGTGGTGGTTTCCGACTCGAGTATCACTGGGGGTGAGAGTGGCGCCTTGTTAGTAGATGCTCTGCTACGAGGCAGATATGACTTAGTCTTTTACTACGGGGACTATCCAGCAACTTCTTGCCTGCAGTTCCCTGAGATCTGCAACTCGCGGGCGCAGTTTAATGCAATGCAACCTCCATTGCCTGCAGATCAGTCCGGCTCTGTTGTTCAATTGAGGATCATTCGCGGCAGTGGTACAAGTGTCGTGGCCCCCTTGCCAGCCTCATATCTTGAGAAGGGCTTGTTCTTAGTTCGTTCACCAATCGAGTTTGTTCGCGCCTGGTACTATGGAGGCAAAGTTCCTTATCTTCATTACGAAGTAGAGGTCAGATGACTTGTTGGCGATTCATTCATCAAAAGGATGCCAGTCAGGCTTGTATGGAAGCGAGGCAGTCGTTCCTGGACGACAGTCTCTGGCTGGCAGTCTCGAGACAAGAGTATTTCAAGAGTAGCTGCGGCGAAACATGAAATGACGACTCAGAGGGTACTGATCACTGGCGCTGGCGGTTTTATCGGGTCACACCTGGTTGAACAGTGTGTTGAGCGAGGCTACCGTGTCAACGCTTTTGTTCGCTACAATTCTCAGAATAGCTGGGGTTGGCTTGAGCGCTCCATTTACAAATCGGATATCGAGGTATTCGCCGGCGATGTCCGAGATCTTGACTCGGTGCTTAAGGCAATGCACGGTGTCGATTTGGTTTTCCATCTTGCTGCACTGATCGGTATTCCATACTCATACTCTTCCCCGTTATCCTATATTCGAACGAATATCGAGGGAACTTACAATGTGTTACAAGCAGCCAGGACGCTTCCGATCAAAGTAGCCGTAATGACCTCTACCAGTGAGGTATATGGCACGGCCATGTACGTTCCGATTGACGAGAAGCACCCCTTAGCAGCACAGTCACCATACTCCGCCACTAAGATTGCGGCTGATCAGTTGGCGCTCAGCTTTTATCGGTCTTTTGGCCTGCCAATCAAAATCGTCAGGCCGTTTAATACTTATGGCCCACGTCAGTCAGCGCGGGCTATTATCCCCACTACCATCACGCAAATCCTAAGCGGCGAACGCGAACTCAGACTGGGCAACCTGCATCCGACTCGGGACCTGACATATGTTAAGGACACGGCAAACGCATTCATCGAGATTGCGGCGTGCGACCGGCTCTATGGCGAAGTGACCAATGTGGGAATGAAAGAGGAGATCTCGATGGGCGATCTGGCGCGGAAGATCGCGGCGCTGGCTGGAGCGGAGGTGATTTTCCGGACAGATGACCAGCGGGTGCGGCCTGACAATAGCGAAGTAGAGCGGCTGGTGTGCGATAATTCGACTCTGGTGGCCGAAACCTTATGGCGGCCACAATACGACCTGGACAGCGGCTTAAGAGAGACAATTGCTTGGCTAAAGAATCACCTGCCGCTGTATAAATCCGATCTTTACAACGTGTAGAGAGTCATTTTATGAAAGCAGTCATCTTAGCTGGCGGCTTGGGCACGCGACTCCAACCTTTTACCCAGATCATCCCCAAACCTCTGTTGCCGGTCGGCGAAAGCTCCGTTTTGGAGATTCAGATATTGAGCCTGAAGAAGCACGGCTTTGATCAAATCTACATCGCTACGAACTATATGGCTGACTACGTCCAGGCTTTTCTAGGAGATGGCCGCAAGTACGGCGTCACGATCATCTTTAGCAAAGAGAATAAGCCGCTCGGCACATGTGGCCCGGTGTTGTTGTTGAGAAACCAGTTGACTGAACCTTTCCTCTTGATGAATGGCGACATTCTAACAACCTTGAACTTTGCGGAAGCCTGCGAATTTGCCAGGGGGGTGGACGCCGACCTGGTGGTGCTGACAAAGGAAGTGAGCGCGCCGTTCAACTTTGGCAGAGTGATATCGGAGGGTGATTACATTTTGCAAGTGGAAGAGAAACCCGACTTCAAACTCGAGATCCTTGCCGGTATGTATATTTTGAAACCGCCGGTTCTTGATTTGATCCCGCCCGATATTTATTTCGGCATCGACTCGTTGATCAAGAAGATGTTGAATCAGCATTTGAAAGTAGCCCGGCGTCTTGTCAGGGATTATTGGCTGGATATTGGTCAGATCAACGATTATCAAATTGCACAGACAGCCTACAACCAGCATTTCACGCATCTGAAAGACGAGGCTCAGTGAGGCCGGCTGCACTGATTGCAGGTGGGGCAGGTTTTATTGGCAGCCATATTGCTAAGCGTTTCCACCGCGCCGGTTACGGCGTCACGGTGCTAGACGGTTTGTTGGAGCAGACCGGAGGCCGTGAAACAAACCTCCACCCCATCATCGCCGACATCGAGTTCGTTAACGCAGATATCAGAACAGTTGAGGAACTGCCAGGCATCGTAGAGCACAGTAGCGTTGTGGTAGACTGCATGGCTTGGACGTCGCATCGCCTCGCCCTTCAGAACCCGCTCTATGACCTGACCCTGAATGTCGAATCTCATCTGTGTCTGATACATCACCTTCACGGCGTTGAAGGGCAGAAAGTGGTGTACCTGGGATCGCGCGGCCAGTACGGCAACCCCAACGTCGACGAAGTCACAGAAAACACTCCCATGATCCCTCAGGATGTGCAAGGTATTCACAAGCTTGCGGCGGAATCCCACTATCGTGTATATGCCCAGCTACGCAACCTCGACGTTGTAAGCTTGCGATTTCCCAATTGCTTTGGCGAAAATCAGATGGTTGGTGAGGGCGATATTGGGCTAGTGGGTGAGTTGATCCGGGATATTCTGCGTGGTCGTGAGGTCGAGGTATTCGGTGCAGGCCGCAAACGGCATCTCGCCTATGCAGGCGATGTAGCCGAGGTAGTCTATCAACTTACCCAGAAGCCGTTGAACGGATTTTCAGCATTCAACCTTGCAGGCCAGCAAGTAACTATAGAGTTGCTGGTCAGGTTGTTAATTGAGTTGACAGGGCGGGGATCGTTTAGGATGACAGCATTGCCCGACGAAATTGGCAAGATCGACATTGGAACCGCCCGGCTGAACGATGACCGCCTGCGCGCGTACCTGGGGAGTATCCCAGCGAGCGATTTGCGAACCGCGCTTTCCGCTACGATCAATTACTTCAAGGGTCACTTGGAATGAGAGATATGATCTGGCGGTGCGATCTGGCGCCGCAATATGAAGCCTATAAAGAGGAAATTGACAACGCCATCGATCGGGTATTAAGATCAGGTCGCTATGTTCTTGGCGAAAATGTAGCTGCTTTTGAGACAGAATTTGCACAGTATATCGGTTGCGACTATGGGGTTGGTGTCAACAGCGGTACGGATGCGTTGATGCTGGCATTGTGGTGCTTCAATCTGCAACCTGGCGACGAAGTGATCACAACACCCTTCACGGCGATTCCTACATACTCAGCCATTCGTCATTCAGGAGCCAAGCCAGTATTTGTAGACGTTGAACCTGACACATTTTTGATTGACCTGGAACAGGTCGAACGAGCAGTGACTGAACGGACCAAAGCTGTAGTTCCAGTGCATTTGTTCGGCAATGTTGTGGATGTTCTCCGGTTACGTCGCATAGTAGGCCCCCGCATTATTATCTTGGAAGACTGCGCCCAGTCGCACGGCGCGAGCATCGGCGGGCGCAAAGTGGGCGCCCTTGGTGATATTGCTGCCTTCAGTTTCTACCCGACCAAGAACCTCGGCGCCTATGGTGACGGCGGGATGGTGTTGACCAACAACCGTGAATTTGCCGACCTGATTCGGCTCAGGCGCATGTATGGCATGGTCAGCAAAGATGAGTTTGTTGTTGATGGCGTTAATAGCCGGTTGGATGAATTGCAAGCAGCGATTCTGCGGGTCAAGCTGAGACACCTCGACGCCATGAACCGGCGGCGCGTGGAATTGGCAGCTGTTTACAACGCCTATCTCAACGCTAGTTGCCTCAAGCCACAGGTGGTTGTGCCAGACGCCGAGGCCGTGTATCATGTGTATGGTGCTGTGTGCGCCGGGCGGCGCGACGAACTCGCGACCTATTTGGAGCATCGCAGGATTCAAACGAATGTGTATTACCCAATGCCCTTGACCAAGCAACGGGCTGTGCAAGGACGCTATGGCGAAATGCCTTCCCTTCCGGTTGCCGAGCGTTTGTCGAAACAAATCATTGCTCTGCCGTTCTATCCTGAAATAGCCGTAGAGACATTGGAGTACGTCGCAAGGCAGGTGAACGAGTTCTACGGGAATTGAACCGGCAACGGCCTGGGAGGCTGTGCTCTAGCGCAATTGCGAATAAGGTATTGTTTATGAATAAGGATGTTGTTCTGCTCCTTGTATGCCCGGTATGTTCTTCGGCAGAATTGCGCTTGCAGGCTTTCGCCGTCGAACAAGACGAGGTGCGCGAAGGTACTATCACATGTTCGTCATGCCACACCTGGTATCGGATCGAAAACGGAGTGCTGGATTTTCTACCGTTGAGTCTGCGGAGGTATGACCGCTATGCCAGTTTCTCAACCAAATACAGCCTGCCTCCGGTAAGCGGGCCGGACTCGCAACGCATTGGGCAGAAGGCGGGTCAGATTGATTTCTTCAGTGCGACCGATGATTACGAAAGACGAGTGGTTAACAACCCATATTACCAGGCTCTTGACCGTGTAGCTTTTCTTGACTGGCTGGAACGAAACCAAGCCAGCATCAAAGGGATAGCGCTTGATGTAGGATGCGGTACTGGCCGCCAGTCTATTCCATTGGCACAACGAGGACTCAGAGCTGTCGGGATCGATATTTCGGAGGAGATGTTAGTGCTCGCCAAACGGAAAGTTGATGCGGAGGGACTATCACAGCAGGTTGATTTCATCGTTGGCGACGCGGAAAACTTGCCAGTGAAAGACGGAGCCTTTGGCGCAACTGTATTCTATGGCGTTTTACATCATCTATCGGCCCCGCAAGCGGCCATTGGCAACGCTGCAAGAAAATTGGTCCAAGGCGGGCTGTTCTATTCTCTAGACCCGCACAAAAGCCCCGTGCGATTTGCTTTTGATCTGCTTATGCGCGCGTGGAAACTCTATGATGAGGAGGCCAGCGATGATCCGCTGTTGACAAGCGACAAGTTGGTTCAGTGGCTTTCGGAGGCCGGCATCGGTTGCGCGGTGAAGCTCTCCACTTATCTTCCTCCACACGTGTTTCAGTTCATCGATTTGTCGGCAGGCACTAAATTGCTCAAAGCATCAGATGCGCTTCTCGGTTCGGCTCCTGGC
Organism: uncultured Anaerolineales bacterium; assembly: GCA_964431175.1. GTDB lineage: Bacteria > Chloroflexota > Anaerolineae > Anaerolineales > VGOW01 > VGOW01. The sequence goes on along the minus strand of CAYSIV010000009.1, from coordinate 25,046 downwards.
TTGCGGGGCATGGCTGGTGTTATCATATCCGAGGGGGTTAAACGGTGATAGCATTATGCGAAAACAGGTGTCGCGCAATAGCGCAGGGGATTACTCGTTCTATGATAGATAACGACGTTGTGCTTGGTAATAATGTTAAAATATTCGCTCCGGGATTGGTTAACATATTTGGCTGTGAGATCGGCGACAACAGCTTTGTTGGGCCATTTGTCGAAATAACTAGAGGTGCCGTAGTTGGTAAGAATTGTGTGATTGAAAGCCATTCGTTCATATGCAACTCTGTAATATTGGAGGATGATGTCTTTATTGGTCATGGCGCCATGTTCACCAACGATCTGTATCCAAGGGTGGGTCGCCGCGTCGTTTTCATCAAGACGCTGATCAAGAAGGGCGCGAGCATTGGCTCGAATGCTACCATCGTAGCTGGCGTAACAGTGGGGGAATACGCCGTGATCGGAGCGGGTGCCGTGGTGACAAAAGACATTCCCAATTTCTCTATTGCATTGGGCAACCCGGCCAAAGTCGGGCGGCGATTTGCGGGTCGGGGTGAAATGGTTGCTTATATGGTCAGTCGCCAACCTGCAAAACAATCGTAGTGAACCATAATGTCTCCATCTCGGTTATTGTGCCGGTACATAACGAGATAGAACTGTTAGAACGTTCGGTCAACCATATTGATAGGTTCCTGAATCTGCATTTTGCTGCCTACGAGATTGTTGTTGTGGAGAGTGGTAGCACTGATGGAACTGCTGAGGTGTGCGATACAATTGCCCGACATAATTCGCGAGTCAAGGTGATCCACGAGGGAGCACGGAAGGGCTTTGGCTCCGCCCTTCGACTTGGCTATCAGAATGCCGAAAAGGACTTGGTTTGGATGATTACGGCTGACACACCTTTCCTATTGGAGGTGATTCTTGATGCATTGCCTTTGCTTGTTAGATATGACTGTGTGTTGAGTTACCGTTCGCTGGACAAGCGAAAATTGCGCAGGCGATTGCAGTCCTCCATCTATAACGCGTTGGTCAAACTAGTGCTTGGCCTCAAAGTGCGGCATGTGAACTCGGCTTTCAAGGTTTTCAAGACGAGTGTGGTGCAGAGAATGCCTCTAGTGTCGAAGGGCTGGTTAATCGATGCCGAAACCCTGTACTGGCTGAAAGAAATGCGCATCTCATTTATAGAGATGCCTGTCGAGTTGATCGAACGGCCGGCTGGAGTGTCCTCTATCAATCTGTTAACCCCGCTCTCCATGCTGATAGAATTGATCGGCTTCGTTTGGAATGTCAGACTACAACAACGGTGAACAGCCTTCGTCTAGTATTACAACATGCCACTATTGACAATTGTTATTGGAACCCGCAACAGACTCGATGTTCTAAAGCAATGCCTGGAGGCGTTGGTTGGCAAGATTAGGATTAATCACCAGATAGTTGTTGTAGATGCTGGCTCGACCGACGGTACTACCGAGTATTTAAAGAGTCTGCCTGGAATTCTACCTGCCTGCGATGGCGAACCCATTGGACAAGCGCAAAGTCTGAACCGGATTTTCCGAACAGCTGAAAGTGACTACGCGTGCTGGATCAGCGATGACAATGTCATCCAGCCCGGAGCGCTCGACGTAGCCACGGAGATTCTTGCGCAACACCCCGACATCGGCATGGTTGCCCTGAAAGTCAAAGACGTGACCGGCCCGTTGAAGAATATGGTCTACATGGGAGGCATCTGGCCTACAGGAATATTGACTTGTAATCAAGGCGTCGTGCGCACTCCTTTACTCAAACAAGTGGGCTGTTTTGACGAAGCATTTAGGGATTATGGCATTGACGCGGACCTTACCGCCAAAATCCTGCTTGCTGGTTACAAGGTGGCCCATACCAAAATGATAGCCATCCACCACTACCGCGATCATCAGAGTGCTCCCGGAGCAATACCGAATGATCAACGGGTGGCGAGGCTAACTGCCGCCGGCGAATTGTACCGGCGCAAGTACGCTCACTTGTTGCCGCCGCGTTTCAGCGACTGGCTCAAATGGCCTTTCCGGCAAGTGGCTTGGTTCGGTGTGCAAGCTATTCGCAAACTGCTCGGTTCGCAAACTGTGTTGGGCTACAATATGACCGATTGGCTGAATGTTCTGCACAGCCGATATATTCAAGACTTTGATGTATGGCACAACAAAGACAAACCATTTTATCTGGTTCAGCACATCCCTGAGACGGTTTTGCGCCGGTAAGATGCGTTGCGATCTTTTATCTAAAGCGAGGCTCAGCCAACAAATATGACCGACTTCTGGCATAACAAGCGGGTGTGGATCACGGGCGGTACTGGATTTCTAGGGCGGGCCATCACCGCCAAGCTTGAGCGGCTTGGTTGCCCTTCAATTGCGGCAACCGGCCGCAAGGATAGCGATCTAACCCGGTTAGCCGATGTGCAACAACTGCTGGCCCGCCTCCGGCCCGATCTCATCATCCACCTGGCCGCCGTCGTCGGCGGGATTGGCGCGAACCGCGAACACCCGGCAGAATTTTTCTACGACAATCTGATGATGGGCGCTCAACTGATGCACGAAAGCTGGAAGGCAGGCGTGAGCAAGTTTGTCGCCATTGGCACGATTTGCGCCTACCCCAAGTTCACGCCCATTCCATTTCATGAAGATGATCTTTGGAATGGTTACCCCGAAGAGACCAACGCTCCTTACGGATTGGCGAAAAAAATGTTGCTGGTGCAGGCCCTGGCCTATCGTCAACAATACGGCTGGAATGCCGTCTACCTCCTGCCGGTCAATCTATACGGCCCTGGCGACAACTTCGATCCGGCCACCAGCCACGTCATTCCCGCCCTCATCAAGAAATTTGTGGATGCGCAAGATGCCGGGCTGGATCACATTGTGGCTTGGGGCGACGGCTCGCCCACCCGCGAATTTTTGTACGTGGACGATGCCGCCGACGGCATCTTGCTCGCCGCCGAGCATTACAACAAGCCCGATCCTGTGAATCTTGGCTCAGGTATGGAAATCAGCATCAAAGACCTCACTCATATAATTGCCCGACATGTGGGTTTTAACGGCGAGATCCGCTGGGATACGACCAAGCCCAATGGCCAGCCTCGCCGGCAACTCGATGTGAGCCGAGCGAGGCGCGAATTCGGTTTCACCGCCCAAATGAGTTTCGATGAAGGTCTGCGTCGAACAGTGGAGTGGTATCGCAACTAAGAAAGAATTTTCAATGCCTGATAGAACGATCAAAATAGATACCAGTGCAATTAGCGACTCCTCCAACTGCTTCATCATCGCCGAAATCGGCCACAACCACCAGGGGAGCGTGGAGAAAGCCAAAGAACTTTTTCGCACTGCCAAAGAGTGCGGCGTGGACGCAGTGAAACTGCAAAAGCGTGACAATCGTACCCTCTACACACGGGCGATGTTCAACAAGCCTTACGATAACGAAAACAGTTTTGGCGACACTTACGGCGCGCACCGTGAGGCTCTGGAGTTCGGCAAAGCAGAGTATGTTGAACTGCAGGCCTGCGCCCGCGAGCTTGGCCTGGCTTTCTTTGCCACTGCCTTCGACATTCCAAGCGCCGACTTCCTGGCCGAACTGGATGTGCCCGTTTATAAAATTGCGTCTGGCGACCTGAAGAACACGCCGCTCCTCAAACACGTCGCCAAAATTGGCCGGCCGATGATTGTTAGCACCGGCGGGGCGATGATGGACGACGTGCAACGGGCCTATGACGCTATCATGCCCATTAACCCGCAACTGTGCCTTTTGCAATGCACGGCGGCTTACCCGGCCTCCTACGAAGAACTCAACTTAAACGTCATCACCACTTACCGCGAGAAGTTCCCCGATGTGGTGGCGGGCTTGTCGGATCATGAGAACGGCATCGCCATGGCCGTGGCCGCCTTTGTGCTGGGCGCGCGCGTCATCGAGAAGCACTTTACCCTCAATCACACCTGGAAGGGCACCGACCACGCCTTCTCGCTGGAGCCGATTGGCATGCGCAAACTGGTGCGTGATTTGCGCCGCGCTCACACCGCCCTGGGCGATGGCGTCAAACGGACTTATCCTAGTGAGGTCAGTCCCCTCACTAAAATGGGGAAAATGCTGGTGGCGACTCGCGCGTTACGCGCCGGGCACCGGCTGACCTCAGCCGATATTGCTATCAAATCTCCGGCGGATGGCGGCCTGCCGCCTTACGAGTTGGACAATGTGATTGGCAAGGTTCTGCGCCGGACTCTGCATGAGGACGATCCCATTTCATCTGCCGACCTTGACGGATCGACACAGAAACATTGAACGTCGGCCTGGACGATCTCATCCGTCAAATCCGTCTTATTGCCTTCGACTTCGACGGCGTGTTCACTGACAACATGGTTTACGTCTTCGATGACGGGCGGGAAGCAGTGCGTTGCACCCGCGCCGATGGCCTTGGTTTGAGCAAACTCAAACGGCTGGGCATTCACTCCGTCATCATTTCCACTGAAACCAATCCCCTCGTCTCGGCCCGCGCCCACAAACTTAACATTCGGTGTGTTCAAGGTGTTGACGACAAACGCGCCGCGCTCGACTCGATTCTCCTTGAATACGATCTGACACTCGCGCAAGCCGCCTTCGTTGGCAACGACATCAACGACTTGCCTTGCCTCACGGCCATCGCCCTGCCCATTGTCGTTCAAGATGCTCACCCTGACGTTCTGCCTTGCGCCCGCTATCGAACTCAGGCTCGCGGCGGCTACGGCGCAGTGCGTGAAGTGTGTGACTTGTTCGCGCAAGTGCTTGGGCAGGCTGGGTAAACCTTCACGTTTCCGGTCTTAGGCTTTATACTCCCCGCAATGCCTCAAAATCTGTTTGACGTTCAAGACAAAATCGTCGTCGTCACCGGCGGCCTCGGCCAACTTGGGCGGCAGTTTACGCAAGCCTTGCTTGAGCGCGGCGCAAAAGTCGCCATCTTTGACCTCAACATTCAGCGCTCGACTCTGGCGCCTCACGAAAATTTGCGCCTCGTTGAAGCCAACGTTACCCGCCGCGATTCAGTTGAAACCGCCTTGCGCGACGTCACCGCGCTCTGGGGTGTGCCTCACGCCCTCATCAACAACGCCGCCCTCGACGCGCCGCCGGATGCTCCCGCCGAAGAAAACGGCCCATTCGAAACATATCCCGAGTCGTCGTGGGATAAAGTGATGGAAGTCAATACCAAAGGTGTATTCCTCTGTTGCCAGGTCGTCGGCGGGGCAATGGCCGATGCCGGGCGCGGCTCCATCGTCAACATCAGCTCCATCTACGGCCTCCTCTCGCCTAACCAAAACACCTATGAGTATCGCCGCGCCAGCGGCCAACAATTCTACAAGCCCGTTGCCTACTCGGTTTCCAAGTCGGCGCTGTTCAATCTCACCCGATACCTCGCCACTTATTGGGCGGGCAAAGGCGTGCGCGTTAATACGCTCACCTTTGCCGGCGTGTTCAACAACCAGCCCGAAGAATTTCTCAAAGCCTACCTGCCGCATGTGCCGCTGGGCCGCATGGCCCGCGAAGATGAATACAACGGCGCTATCCTCTTTCTTGTGTCTGAGGCCTCGTCATACATGACCGGCTCAAACATGATCATTGATGGAGGCTGGACGGCGTGGTAAGAATGAACAATGAAGCAATGAACAATTCTATCCCGGACAAAATTCCGAACTGGATTAATGGCGAGCAACGCCCGGCTAAGAACGGCGAATGGTTTGACAAACTTAACCCGCACAACGGGGAACTTTTATCTCGTGTGGCGCGGTCGCGGGCCGACGACATCGGGGAAGCCGTCTCTGCCGCCAAAGCCGCTCAGCCCGCCTGGGCCGACACGCCGCCCGTTCAGCGCGGCCTCATTCTGCATAAGATCGTCGTCGCCATGCAACAGCGTCAGGCCGAGATCGCTCGCCTTGTCGCCGCCGAAACCGGCAAGTCGTATAAAGACGCATTTGGCGAAACGGGCGGGGCGATTCAACTGGGACTGTTTTATGCAAGTGAAGGCCAGCGACTTTATGGACGCACCACCACTAGTGGTACAGCGAATAAATTCGTTACTACTGTTCGTGAGCCGCTTGGCGTGGCCGGGCTGATCATCGCCGCCAACACGCCCATTGCCAACGTCGCCTGGAAAGTCTTCCCGGCCCTCATCTGCGGCAACGCCGCCGTGCTCAAGGCCGCCGAAGACACTCCAGCGACCGCGTGGATATTTGGCAAGATTGCCCACGAAGCCGGCCTGCCGCCCGGCCTGCTCAACATCATTCAAGGCTACGGCGAAGAAGCAGGCGCGCCGCTCGTCGCTCACCCCGACGTAGCCGTGATCAGTTTCACCGGCTCAACCGTTGTTGGCAAGCAAATCGCCATTGTGGCCGGCCAGCGTTTGGCGAAAGTGTCGCTCGAACTCGGCGGCAAGAATCCGCTCGTCGTCTGCGACGACGCCGACTTGGAGAACGCGGCCAAGTGGGTGCTCCTTTCGGCCTTCAGCAACGCCGGTCAGCGTTGCGCCTCGGGTAGCCGCATCATCATCTTCGATGCTGTCTACGAGCAGTTCAAAGGGATGTTGGTAGAATGGGCTGAACGACTAAGAGTCGGGCCAACCGACGATGATGATTTCGGCCCGGTGATCAATCAGACTCAGTTGGATTGCATGTTGGACTCGATCCAGCGGGCGAAGGAGGCCGGGGCAACGGTCATCACCGGGGGAAGCCGGCTCACCGACCCGCCTCACCGTGGTGGCTACTATCTTGCGCCGACGTTGATCGAAGCTGAACCGCGCGACGAAATTTCCAACATCGAACTGTTCGGGCCGGTGTCATGCTTGTATCGAGTCAAAAACTTCACTGAGGCGTTGGCGCTGGCGAACAACTCGCCTTACGGCCTCACCGCTTGCATTCACACCCGCAACATTCACCGCGCGCTGGAGTTCACCCGCAAGGCGCAAGCTGGGGTGGTGGTGGTCAATGCCGGAACTTACGGCAGTGAGCCGCACATGCCGTTTGGCGGCGTCAAGCAGTCGGGCAACGGCACGCGCGAGCCGGGGACCGAGGCGCTCGACATCTACTCGAACCTGAAAGACGTTTACATCACGATTGATCCATCAAATGTCTAACGTGAGAGCGGATTGCATCCGCGACTGGCATCGCGATTACAAACCGCTCCCACGGCATCGCGATTACAAACCGCTCCCACGGCATCGCGATTACAAACCGCTCCCACG
>CAYSIV010000009.1:0-17728 GCA_964431175.1 uncultured Anaerolineales bacterium | reverse complement strand
GCATCGCGGTTATAAACCGCTCCCACGTTGCTAATATGCCAAGCATTATCGCCCTCATCCCCGCCCGCGCCGGCTCCAAGCGGGTGCCGGATAAAAACATCCGCCCGCTGGCCGGACATCCTGTGATAGCATATACCATTGCCGCCGCCGCTCAGAGCGGCATTTTTTCGGCGGTCGTCGTGTCCACCGATTCGGAGAAGTATGCTGAGGCGGCTCGGCACTACGGCGCTGAGGTTCCGTTCTTGCGCCCGGGAGAGATAGCCGGCGATCTCTCGCCTGATATTGAGTGGGTGGAACATGCCTTGAGGCAGTTGCGTGACGCAGGCCGTGAGTACGATTGCTTCAGCATTCTGCGCCCTACCAGCCCATTTCGTTTGCCCGAAACGATCCGGCGCGCGTGGGGCGAGTTTTTGGCCGAAGAAGGCGTGGACTCGTTGAGGGCGATTGAAAAATGCAAACAGCATCCGGGCAAGATGTGGGTTCTGCGCGGCAAACGGATGATGCCGCTTCTGCCGCTCGGCCCTGCTGACTTGCCCTGGCACAGCACTCAATACCAGGGCTTGCCCGAAGTGTATGTGCAGAACGCCAGCCTTGAGATTGCCTGGACGCGAGTGGTGTTTGAGGGGCGGACAATTTCGGGGCACGTGCTGATGCCGTTTTTGACTCAGGGCTACGAGGGCTTTGACGTGAACCAGTCTTACGACTGGCGGCTGGCTGAAGAGTTGGCGCAAAGCGGCGAAGCGCGATTGCCGACTGTGCCACAAAAGCCTTATCAATAATCGCCACTAATTACACCAATTGCCGCGAATTTCTTTTCGTGAAAATTGGTGTAATTCGTGGCAAGATATGTTGTCTGTTTTTAGGAGTGCTTGCAGTAATGGTTGAAATCAAAATCATTCCCGTGTCGGAGTTCGGGCGCGTGCGCCAGGCTCCGCTCGGCAAGTACGACAAGCTGGCCCTCATCGCCGACATGTGCCGGGCCAACACTCTGGCCGAAGTGAAACGCGCCGGGTCGGGCCACCTTGGCTCCAGCTTTAGCGCGATGGACATTGTGACTCTGCTGTATTACTCGGAGATGAATGTCGCCGAACTGGGCATCAATCACCCTGATCGTGATATTTACTTTTCGTCGAAGGGGCACGATGTTCCCGGTTTGTATGCGGTGTTGTATTCGCTCGGCATTCTGCCGCCAGATCAGTTGATGAAGCTGAGGCGGATTGACGGGCCGTGCGGCCACCCCGACGTGGGCACGCCGGGAATCGAAGTGAACAGCGGTTCGCTCGGCATGGGCATTTCAAAAGGAAAAGGGATGGCGTTCGCCAAAAGCCTGACGGGCAGAGGCGGCCGCATCTTCGTCATGACCGGCGATGGCGAATTGCAGGAAGGTCAAATCTACGAAACCCTGCAGAGCGCTGTCCATCAGAAGATCAACAACCTCAACGTAATTGTGGATCACAACAAAGTGCAATCGGATAAACCGGTCAGCGAGATTGTGAATCTGGGCGATCTCGAAGCTAAGTTTCGCGCCTTTGGCTGGCACGTGGCCCGGTGCAACGGCCACAATCTGCGGGCGCTGGATCGCATCCTGGCCGACTTCAAAACGATCGCTGACAAGCCCAAGATTTTGATCGCCGACACGATCAAGGGTCGCGGCGTGTCGTTTATGGAGCACCCGCAGGCGCTGGCGGACGGCAAAGGGTTTTATCGCTGGCACGCTGGCGCGCCGGATGATGCCTCGTTCACAGCAGGCTATGATGAATTAGTGAAGCGGATCAATGAACGCCTGGCGGTTCACGGTTTGTCGCCGTTGACGCTTGAAGAGGTTCCGCCTGAGGGGCAAGTTGCTTCGCCGCGAAATGCTTTGGGTGAGCCGGTGAGCAAAGGCAGTGATGTGCGAAACACGCTCGGCGAGCCGGTGAGCGCGGGCGGTGAAGTGAAGAAGGCCAGCGCGGTTTCAACTGAGTATGTCGTTGAAGCGTTTGGGCAGGCGCTGGTGGATGTGGCCGCGAACCGGCCTGACCTGGTGGTGCTCGACGCCGACCTCTCTGCCGATTGTCGTTTGCGAAAGTTTGAGTTTGCCTATCCTGACCGCTTCATCGAAAACGGCATTGCCGAGCAGGATATGGTTTCGATGGCAGGCGGGCTGGCGCGGCAGGGGCTCTTGCCAGTGGTGAATTCGTTTGCCTCATTCCTGGCCGCGCGGGCCAATGAGCAGATTTACAACAATGCCTGTGAGCGAACGAGAATCATTTATGTGAATCACTACTCTGGCGTGATCCCGGCCGGGCCGGGGCAGTCGCACCAGAGCATTCGCGATATTTCCCTGTTAGGTTCTTTGCCAAATTTTGTGATCGTGCAACCGGCCAATGCCGCCGAGACGCGGATGGCGGTGGAATATTGTGTCAACGAAGCGACCGACAACTGTGTCCTGCGCTTGATCATCGGCCCCTCGCCGCGCTTGCTGGAACTGCCCGCCGATTACAAACTCGCGTTCGGGCGCGGCATAACATTGACCGACGGTAACGATGCGGCGCTGTTTGCTTACGGGCCGGTGATGATTCATGAAGCATTAGTGGCTGCCGAGCGGCTAAGCGAGAGCGGATTCGGCTTGCGGGTGATCAACATGCCCTGGCTCAACAGGGTGGATGCCGATTGGTTGCGACAGGCGATTGGCGACATGCAGAGCATTTACGCTTTGGAAGATCATGCGCCCGTAGGCGGCTTGGGCGACTCTTTGCTCAATGCTTTAGTCGCCAACGGCTTGATGAAAGGCCAGCGTTTCGAGAAATTTGCCATCGAAGGCTACCCGGCCTGGGGCACGCCGCCCGAGGCGCTGAAGTTTCACCGGGTGGATGGGGCGTCGCTGGCCGAACGGATTTTGCGAAATGAAGCGTAAAATTTGGAAGATTCATGCGAGAAGTTGATCTCATTTCGCTTGCGCGATCCTGATTCCGGGCGATAATCAGCGTAATCGGCGCTGGTTGGAACCGACGATTCAGGAGGACCGGATGGATATTCAAGTGTCTCAGCAAGCGGGGCGAGTGCCCGTGACAATTATTCGGGTCAAAGGAAGCGTGGACGCTTCGACCTACGAAGCGTTTCAGGTAGCGGGCGAGAAAGTTTTCCACGACGGCGCGCGGAACGTGTTGATTGACCTGAGGGACGTGTCCTACATCAGCTCCGCCGGTTTTCGGGCTATCAGCCAGATCTTCAAACTCCTGCGCGACGAACTGCCGCCAGGGGACGCCGCCAAAATGAATCAGGGCCTGCGCGACGGCTCCTACAAGTCGCCCAACCTCAAACTGTGCGGCCCCAACGGGCGCGTGGTTGAGGCTCTGCGCCTGGCCGGGTTCGACACTTTCCTTGAGGTCTATCAGGGTTTTGACGAGGCGGTGGCCTCGTTCTGAGATCATGTCGTTCGCGCCGAAGTCCGACTTCGGCGCGAACGTTTATCCTGAACGGCGCATGACGCTCAGCCCGTCATGTCCCCGCCCAATCACCCTGGCAAACATCTTCGCCGCCCGGTAAATCGTCTTGAAACTGCGCGGCATCGCCTCGAGACCAACCTCTTCAAACCCAAAGCGGCGATAATATGAGGCCAGGTTGCTCCGGCACATCAGGTAAAGCTCGCCGGGCGCGCGCTCGATAAGCGCCTTGACCAGTAGTGAGCCAACACCTGTGCCCTGCCGCTCTGGCACTACAGCCAGCGAGGCCAACTCCAGCGCGCCGTCGTTGTGCGGCTTGATCTGCCCGCACCCTACAAACGTTCCATCAGCTTCGGCCACAACGAACCGCTCCCAGTCCAGATTCATGGGGTTGATGCCCACTTCGTGGATGAGGGCCTTTATCTTTTTCTCGTCGTCTGGGGTGGCGGGGCGGAGGGTGATGGTCATTTGGAGTTGCCTCTTCATGAATCGGATTTCGCCATTCCCACAATCAACACCTCCCACAAATGAAACCACAACTGTCCGCCCTTCTCAAAAATGTCGAAGGCCTGTTTTGGACCTTCAGGGGTCTGGGTGAGCATAGCGCGCAGGCGCAGGCGGTTGGCGGGTGCGACGTTGAGCCGGTCGCAGTAATCGCCGAACTCGTGCGCCTTGCGAAACGTTTCGACCAGCGCCACCTGCAACCCGGCTTCGGCAAAGAACGCCTGCCAACGCCGCGCCGGGTAAGCCCAGTGGTGGCTTGGGTCGCGTAGGTTTTCAAAGGCGTTGAGGTAGCGCACCGTGAAATTATCGCCGACTCCGATGCCGTCAATGATCGCCACCGTGCCACCCGGTTTGACGGTGCGGGCGCACTCGCGCACGAACCGGGCCACGTCGGGGAAGTGGTGTGGAGCGATGCGGCAGACCACGAGATCAAGGGCCGCAATGGCAAACGGCAATTGCTGGGCATCCGCCTCGCAAAATGAGACGGCCTTAACATCGCGAGCGCCGATCATGTTTCGGGCCGCGATCAACATTTGGGGTGTGATGTCGGCGGCGATGACTCGATCCATGCGTCCAGCCAGGGCTAGCGCCGTGTGGCCGCCGCCAGTGGCTACATCCAGCGCCATCCAATCCCGCTGTGGACTCACCACCTCCAGCAAGCGAGTCAGACTTTCGCCGGTAGCAAAGGTGGGGCTCCGGGCGTATTTTTCTGCGTTGGGGCCGAAGGATTGTTTGATTTGGAATGTGTTATTCATGGGTGGTGTAGAATAAGAGAGTCGACGATGGACAAAAGACGAAGGATGAAAATTGTTTCGTCACCGGTCATTCATCTTTCGTCTCAGATTATAAGCTTTAGCATTGTGGGAGACTAGCGAATGGTTCAACGCAAACGGGCGTTTATCTTCTGGCGATTGCTGGTGGTGGTGTTGATTCTAGCGGTGGTCGGCGGCCTGGCCTTTGTGCTGGTACAGTTTTCCACGGGTGAGTGGACTCTGTTTCCTACCCTCACCCCGACGGCCACCTTCACCCCCACCCCTATCATCCCGACGGCAACTCTGTTTGTGCCCAGTGACACGCCCACTATCACCCCTTCGCCCACGCGCTCCGGCCCAATCACTTACACCATCGTCAGCGGCGACACACTTTTTGGCCTTGCCAGCGCTTATGGCGTGGACGTGCAAACACTGCTTGTTTATAACAATCTGGCTTCGCCCGATCTTTCAGTGGGGCAGGAAATCGTCATCCCGCCGCCCGGCTTCGTCGTCGAAATTCCGACCGCCACCCCTATTCCCACCGGGCTCCGGCCCGGAACTGTCATCAGTTATACCATTCAGGCTGGCGATGTGTTGAGTGTCATTGCCGAACGGTTCGGGGCGCGGCTGGTTGATGTGATGATTGTCAACCGTATCGCCGACCCGAACAATATTCAAGTAGGGGAGACGATCAAAATTCCGTACAACAGCCTGACCGGCACACCTATTACGCCGACGCGCACGCCCAAGCCAAGCAACACCCGGCGGCCATAATAACTACAGTTGGCCACCCCTGCCACCTAACTTTTGTAACGCCCAGCCGGCGTGCTCGCCCACCAGCGGCTCATTCACCTCGGCGCGGCATTTTTCCAGAGCCGGAATTGTGTCTTCGTTGCCGCCGTTCCCCAGAGCCACGGCCACGTTCCGCAAGTAGCCGCGCCGCTTGGCCCGCTTGATGGGACTGCCGGTGAACCTGGCGCTGAACTGTTCCGGGGTCAGTGAAAGCTCATCGGGCAGAGTCGGCGGCGGGCGGCGCGGGGCAAGCGCCGGTTCGGGGAGAAGCGAGTCGGCAAAACGAATATTCCACGGGCAAACCGCCTGACAAATGTCGCAACCAAAAATCCAGCCGCCCATCGAGTCGCGCAAGTCTTCAGGGATCGCGCCTTTGAGTTCGATGGTGAGATACGAAATACAACGGCGCGTGTCGAGCGTGCGATTGTCAAGAATCGCCTCGGTCGGGCAGGCCTCAATACAGCGCGTGCAGGCGCCGCAATGATCAGCGGCGAAGGGTGCGTCAGCCGGAAGCTCAAAGTCGATCAGCGCTTCGCCGAGCAGGAAGTACGACCCGGCTTTGGGGTTAATGAGCATTGAGTTCTTGCCAATCCAGCCCAGGCCGGCGCGTTGCGCCAACTCGCGCTCCAGGATCGGGCCGGTGTCGGTGTAGATTTTGTGGGCGATAGGGTGGCCGACTTCTGCTTCCAGCCAGGCGATCAGTTCGCGCAAACGTGGCGGAATCACGTCATGGTAGTCGTCGCCCAGGGCATAGGCGGCAATTGGCCCGGGCTTCTCTCCAGCCGCTGGTGCGTAGGGTAGGGCGACGACGATGATGCTTTTACAGTGGGGCAAGATCAGGCGCGGGTCGGCGCGGCGCTGGCGGGCGCGCCCGGTGGCAAGATACGCCATCTCGCCATGCAGGCCGCCGGCGAGCCACTGTTCGTATTTGTCAAGATGAGGCGGCGGGTCGGGCGTGGTGAGGCCGCAAAAGGCAAAGCCCAGTTCGCGGGCGCGGGTCTTGAGACGAAGGATGATAGACGAAGGACGAAGGTCAGCGGTTTCTTCTTTCTTCTTTCGTCCTTCGTCGTCCGTCATGAGTCGCGATCCAACCACTCGCTCAACTTGCCCAGCCCGGCGACAACCAACACCACCACACCTACTACTCCGATCGTGGGAAGCAGACACGCCAGCGCACCGATGATGCCGCCACCGCCGTAAAACAACCCAATGAGGCCGACTCCGGCCACGAACAGAATCACAAAGAAGCCGATGAGCAAATTCCGGTTGGTTGCGGCGCTCAGGGCACGGTAGTTGGTGGGTGGCTTGGGCTTGTTCTCTGCCATTGTTTACCACAGAGAACACAGAGAGCACAGAGTTTCTTTGATAGGCTTTCTCTGTGTGCTCCGTGCTCTCTGTGGTATAGAATTATGGATAGATGCCGCGAATCAGGGTCGCGTCGGCCACGCGCTTGATGGCGAGCACCTGGGCCGCAGTGCGGTTGTCAATCTTGAGCCGCTGGGCGGTGGCCAGCACATCCTTGAAGGCCTTGATTACATGCCTCTCCAGCTGCTTGTTGATCTCCACTTCTTCCCAGAAGAACGACTGCAAGTCTTGCACCCATTCGAAGTAACTGACGACCACGCCGCCGCCATTGCACAATACATCGGGAATGATGAAGATGCCTTTGTCGTTAAGGATGTTGTCGGCCTCGGGCGTGGTGGGGCCGTTGGCGCCCTCGGCCAGCACCTTGCATTTTACGTTGCCGGCGTTGGCGGAGGTGATTTGATTTTCCAACGCGGCCGGAATCAGCAGATCAACTTTGAGGGCCAGCAGTTCGTCGTTGGTGATCGAGTCCGCGCCGGGGAAGCCGGCCGCGGATCGGGTGGCGGCCAGATGGTTGACCAACGCCGGAATATCCAACCCGTTTTTGTTGTAGACGCCGCCGGACACATCGGTGACGGCCGCCACCTTCATCCCCATTTCGTGGGCAGTGCGGGCCGCAATCGATCCCACGTTACCGAATCCCTGCACGGCTACGGTCGATCCCTCTATCGGCAAGTTCAAATGGTTCATGGCCTCGCGGGCGGTGACCATCACTCCGCGCCCGGTGGCTTCGATGCGGCCCTGCGAGCCGCCGATTTCTATCGGCTTGCCGGTGACGACGGCGGGCATAGAGAAGCCGTGATGCATCGAGTAAGTGTCCATCATCCAGGCCATGATCTGGCCATTGGTGCCGACATCGGGAGCGGGCACGTCGCTCTGCGGATTCATCAGAATGGAGATTTCAGTCGCGTAGCGGCGGGTGAGAGTTTCGATCTCTTGCGCCGAGAGAGTCTTGGGATCAACGATGACGCCGCCTTTGGCGCCGCCGTAGGGCAGGCCCATGAGCGAGCATTTCCAAGTCATCCACATGGCCAGCGCCCGCATTTCATCGAGCGTCACGTCTTGGTGATAACGAATGCCGCCCTTGGTAGGGCCGAGGGCGGTGTTGTGGTGGACGCGAAACCCGGTGAAGACTTTGACATCACCATTGTCCATCTTCACCGGGAAGTTAACGGTCAGTTCTCGTTTTGGGTAGCGCAGGTGCTCGACAATGCCTTTTTTGAGATTGAGATGCGATACTGCTTTGTCGTACTGCGCTAGCGCGTTTTGATAAGGATTGGACTCAGCCATAAAAGGGGTCTCCCGAAAAGTTTGTGTCGCGGATTGTAGCAAACTTTCAGGAAACAGGCGAGTTGATGTGCAAGTTGGATAAAGAATGCACCGGCTTTTTGTTGGAAATGAACGGCTTAAAGCAACACCGGGCGTCTTGCCAAGACACCCGGTGTGCTAGAGAGGAAAGAATGCGCTTCAGGGTCAACCGGCCACTACGACCGCCGCCCAAATTGCCAACGGGATCAGCACCAGACAGAGGCCAAACAGAACCACCCGCCGATTAGGTTTGCCCGACTCCTGCCCGCGAAGCAGGGCGGCTTGTTGGGCCTCGCGCCTCAATTCTTCCAGGCGTTCCGCCTGTAGTATTTGCAGTACATACAAATCTCTCAACGTTTCCATGGTGGCCTCCTTGCCTCATGAAGGTCTTCCTGGCCTGCCCTCCGCTGTGGCAGTCCGTCCGAAGACCTGTGCTCTTCTTGGCTATAAATTACCACGTAGGCGTGTCCGGCCCGTGTTGGCAAGCGTTTATTGAGCGTGTTTTCTGCTCTTAATACGAAAGGACAGGCCGCAATTGCCGCCGTGATGCTATACTTTCGCCCAGACCTCACAGGTCTCGCCTATTTCGCTGCGTTGCGGGGTGCTTCGCAAGACCTGTGAGGTCTGGGTTGGAGAGAGAATGCTCGAAATCAGGGTGTTAGGGCAATTTGACGTGCGACTGGACGGCCAACCGGTCGAGATTCCGTCACGCCCGGCGCAATCCCTCCTGGCCTATCTTGCCCTCACTGCCGGGGTCCCCCATCGCCGTGAAAGACTGGCCGGGCTGTTTTGGCCCGACGCCGCCGAAACCAATGCCCGGAGCAACCTTCGCCACGCCTTGTGGCGTTTGCGCGCCGCCATCGAAAAGAACGATCACTATTTGCTGGCCGACGCCCTCTCGGTTGCCTTCAATGCGGATGCCAATTATTGGTTGGACGCGGCTGTTCTCCAGCAAGAGTTTTCTGGCGACTGGCCTGCCGAAGAATTAATGGAAGCCATCTCGGTTTACAACGGCGAACTTCTCCCCGGCTTCTACGATGAATGGACGGGGCCGGAACGCGAACGTTTGCAAGCCGTCTTTGAGCGGCAGATGCAGAAACTATTGGATCGCCTGGTTGTTGAAGAGCGGTGGGCCGAAGTGCTCGCCTGGGGCGAACACTGGATTGCCCTCGGCAACGTGCCCGAACCAGCTTACCGCGCCTTGATGGCCGGTTACGGCGGCCTTGACGACAAGGCCGGAGTCGCCATTGCTTATCAGCGCTGTGTGGAGGCGTTGCGGACCGGGCTTGGGGTGGAGCCAGCGGCGCAGACGCAAGCGTTGTATGAGCGACTCTCGCGGAGTGAGAAACCATCTCCGCCGCCTCTAACGGTGATGCCGCCTCAACCTGCCGCCCCGGCTCTGGCTCACAACCTTCCGGCCCAATCCACCCCTTTCATCGGACGGGTCGAGGCGCTGGCCGAGCTTGCGCGACTGTTGGACGATCCGGCCTGCCGATTGCTGACGCTGACCGGGCCGGGAGGCATTGGCAAGACCCGGCTGGCCCTGCAAGCGGCGGCTGAAGGGTTGAGTGCGCGAAAGTTCACCGACGGCGTGTTCTTCGTCCCACTGGCTCCGCTCGGCTCGGTTGACTTTATCGTCCCGGCCATTGCCAACGCGATTGCGTTCACGTTTTACGGCGGCATGGATTCCAAAGACCAACTCCTCAACTACCTGCGCGAGAAGAGCATTCTGCTGGTGATGGACAACTTTGAGCATTTGACAGACGGGGCTGGCCTGCTGGCCGAATTTTTGGAGCGCGCGCCGGGACTCAAATGTATGGTCACCTCGCGCGAGCGATTGAACCTGCGCGGCGAGTGGCTGATCGAAGTGGAAGGCATGACGGCGCCTGAGAGCGAGCAGGCCGAGCGGGTCGAAGAATACAGTGCCATGCAGTTGTTCTTGCAAAGTGCCAGGCGAACCCACCCCAGGTTCACACTTTCGGAAGAGGACAAGCAACACGCGGCGCGCATTTGCCGTTTGGTGGAGGGTCTGCCGCTGGCGATTGAACTGGCTTCAGCCTGGGTGCGGGCCATTTCACTGCGCGAGATTGCCAAAGAGATCGAACACAACCTGGATTTTCTGGCGACGACTCTGCGTGATGTGCCAGAGCGACACCGGAGTTTGCGGGCGGTGTTCGACCATTCGTGGAATCTTTTGACCGCCGAAGAAAAAAGGGTCTTTCGGACTCTGTCCGTGTTTCGCGGCGGCCTCCAACGAGAGGCGGCGGAGGCGGTGGCAGAGGCGCCTCTGCCTCTTCTGTCGGCATTGATGGACAAGTCACTTTTGCGCCGCAGCCCTTCGGGGCGTTACGAAATTCATGAATTGTTGCGTCAGTATGCTCGCGACAAGTTGATCGAAGCAGGCGAGGAGATACAGATCCGCAATCGCCATCTGACCTACTTTCTGAGTCTGGCCGAGGAAGCCGAGCCGATGTTGCGCCGGGCCGAGCAGGTGGCGTGGCTGGGTCGCCTGGAAACTGAGCACGATAACTTGCGCGCCGCCCTCAAGTGGGCGGCCACCGACGAGCAGTTGGAGGATGGCCTGCGGTTGGCCGGGGCGCTGGCCCGGTTCTGGTATTTGCATGGCTATTGGAGCGAAGGACGCGAATGGTTGAAGAAATTATTGGAAGTATCACAAGGCGAGTCGGATGGCCGGACGCTAAAAGCTGGAAGAGCGAAGGCGCTTTATGGGGCAGGCTGGTTGGAGGATGAAAGTGGCGCGGATGGCCCGCTGTACGAGCAGAGCCTGGCCTTGGGCCGCGAGATTGACGACAAGTGGGGCATGGCGTTTTCACTTCGAGGGTTGGGGGCGCTAGCGATCAGGCGAGGAGAAGAGGCTCGAGCGGCGGTCTTCCTAAGCGAGAGTCTGGCCCTGTTTGAGGAGTTGGGAGAACGGTGGGGCACGGCGCTGGTGAAGTTCAATCTGGGTTGGCTGGTGGAGTATCGGGATAAATACGACGAAAAAATGAGATTCTGGGAAGAGAGCCTGGCAGGATTTCGCGATGCCGGCGACCGGTGGGGCCAGGCGGTGACGCTCGGGGCGCTTGGATACAGCGCGCGTTTTGAAGGCGACTACAAACGCGCCGCGGCGATGTCCAAAGAAAGCCTGCAATTGTTCAAAGAGTTAGGCGACAAGGCCGGGATGGCTGAGTCACTGGCGAGATTGGCGAGCGTGGCCCACCGCCGCAGTGATTACAAGCAGGCGACGACCCTGTATGCCGAGAGTTTGACTTTGCGGGAAGAACTGGGCGACCGTTTGGGCATGATGCAGACGAAGGGGCTGTTGGGATTGGTGGCGGCTTATCAAGGCGATTACGGGCGGGCGACGGCGTTGCTTGAGGAGAGTTTGCAAGCCAGTCGGGAACTTGCCAGCCGCGAGAGCGCAACCTATCTCGCCAGTTATTTGGCGACGGCGGCTTATTTTCAGGGCAACCTTGAGCGCGCGTCGGCGTTGTGGGAAGAGACGCTGGTGTTCTACCGGGAGCTCAACGACCGGGTGGCGGTGGCCTACTCGATCAATTACCTGGGGATAGTGGCCTTGCAAAGAGGTGATCCGGCCCGAGCAGGAGCGTTGTTGCAAGAGGCTTACGATCAGATTCGGGGCACGGGCGACAAACGCGGCCTGGCCCTGGCCCTGCATGGGCTGGGGCGGCTGGCCCACGCGCAAGGCGACGAGGCCGGCGCCGTTTCATTATTCAAGCAGGGGCTGACTCTGCGCCGGGAGATGGGCGACAAACAAGGCATCGCCGAATCGCTGGAGAGCCTGGCCGGGGCGCTCGGCAGATGCGACGAGAAGGGTGCGGCGGAAGGCGCGGCCCGATTATTCGGCGCGGCGGATCATTTGCGCGAGAAGATCGGTTCGCCCTTGCCGCCGGTGGAGGGTGAGGCTTACCAGCGTGATGTGGCAACCGTCCGGTCGCGGCTCGACGATGGGACGTTTACTACCGCATGGGCGGCAGGGAGGGAAATGAGTTTGGACGAGGTGCTGGGCGAAGCGCTGGCATGACGCCATGGTAAGCGAGAAGGGCGAACCTGAAGCTTGTTGGCTGCATCAAGTTTTTGGACGGTGAGCATGGTTACGTCAGCCCAAGCTTGCCGCGCACAAAGGCGCGCACGCGGGTGGCGGCGGCAAGGGCCTCTTTAGCTTCTTCCAGTGTCGCGCCGAAGCCTGGATAACGAATTTCAACTGCGTAGTCGGAGATCAAATCCAGGTCGTCAGTCAAATCGTCTGCGTCGGGGTCAAAAGTTTCGATAAGTTGCTTGAGTGGCAACAACTCGTGGCGTAGTTTGAACTCGACCTGGTGCTCAACCAGGTAGGCTTCGAGATATTTTTCGGCGCACTGTTGGCTGTGAAACGCGCTGACCGAAGGGAGCGGAGTCGCGGCCTCCAGCATAAGTCGGGCGGCGTTAAAATCCTCTTCGGCTTTGGCAACCCAGTCACTGGTGACTGCGTTCATATAGAACTCGGCCTCGTTCGACGATCTCTTTGAGAAACCAGTCGCCTAGCGGGATGCGCTCTTGCAGTTCGCGGGCGGAACGGATCAAGACCTCAATGGCAAAGGTTTTAGGAGCCAGGGCTTTCGAGATAGCCCGGCGTTGTTGGTTGGGTGTGGCCGAAGAGTCCATCACTACCAACAAATCCACGTCGCTCCACGGCTTGGGGTCACCATAGGCATACGAGCCGAAGAGGATGATTTTGTCCGGGTTGAACTTTTCGGCGATGCGGCGGGCAACGGCTACGATGGCTTCCATTGGAATGCGTTTGTGCTCGTTGACGTTGGGGACGTTGAGGTCAAGCATGGGGCTATTATACGCCCGGCTCGCCGGACGTGGCCTGTCGAAGAAACAGCGAAGTGACAGCGGGAGAGGTGCTCCTTTTCTTCCGCCTCTTGGGTTTCCGCTTCGCCTCAATCGCCTTCGGCAGGAGGGTGCCATCCGCCGCTAACCGAGCGACTGCGGGCCGCGACGATTGCGGCGCGATTCATTTGTAACGCGATGACCGTGGCCCGTCCAGTAGCAGTCAAACCTTGCACGCGATTGCTATCAAAGATCGTGGCCTCGCCAGCGAAGCAAAGTGGCGGTGTGGGCTTTGCGGAGCATAAAGCGGTCAGACTCGGTTCGAAGCTTCGCCAGCTCCAGCCGCTCGGCGTCGGTCAGCGAGTTGTTTTTGTTGCGCTCAAGCAGGGCATCGTAGCGCTTCATCTCGTCAGGCGATTTACGACTGCGGGCGATTTGCCACAACGAGTCGTCCAACTTGTCCATGTTGGCCAGGTCGGCCTGAAACTCAGCCGGTGCGTCATCCCAGGCAGGCGGACTGCCTACCCGCAAGGCGTGAAGGGCGACCTCCTCAAGTGAGCGCCGCGTGGCTTGAGCCGTGTGCGTCAGACGCCGGTAAATGTTCTCAGGGATTTGAAGCGTTACGGTTTCGCTTAGCATGGTAAACCACCTCTGGCTTTGATTTTACTTCTTTTTCGCAACTACTCAGGGTAGCATCCTGAGCGGAGCGGCGGCGTTGTTCCGCCGCGCAGTCGAAGGATGCGGCCCCTTCGCTACGGCTCAGGGCAAGTCTCGCGCCAGCCCCGCACCCTTCGACTACGGCCCGCGAACAACACGCGGGCCTCCGCTCAGGGTGCTACACTGCTTGAGGCTGAGTGGTTACTTTTTTTCCGCCTCTTCGTCCTCTTCCAAGACCTTTGGGGTTTCGGCGGCGGGGTTCGCCGGTTCCCGCTTCAAATTCTCCTCCAACAACCGGGCCAAAATCTCGTCGTTCGAAATGTCGCCCGGCCAGCCGTAGGCGTCGAGCACGGCGTGGTCGAGTTTGTCGTGGGCCAACTGGAGCCAGGTGGGGCGCTCGTTGTAGAGGTGGGTGAGGGTGCGCTTTTTGAGGTCTTCGCGGATGGCCGATGGCTCGTCCTTGTACGGGTTGAGCCAACTTTCGCGTTTCTCGTTCAACTCTCTGGCCGCCTCGGCGATGGCTTCCTTTTGGTCTGGCGTAGGGCGGGGGAAGGGGAAGGTTTCAAAGGTGGTGGTGGGCGTGTAGCGCGGGCGGTCTTCGAGCGATGTGCCCTGGCGTAAGGCCCAGAGTTCGTGAACTTTGGAGTGAAGGACGCCGAAGAAGTAATCATCGTCGCGGGCGAAGACAATCAATTGGTGATCTGGCAACGTTGGGTTCTCTAGCCATACGAAAAGCCTATGTTTAGCAAGCGTCGGTGTGGCTAAGTAACGTTTGGGCGATTGAAGTGCCATGCGAATTCTTGGGGCAGCATCACCATGTATCCACCATAGCCTCGCTCGTTTGGCCATTTTGTTTTTGACTCTGACTGGCTTAACAAATTTCTTGATGTGTTCGAATGGCATCTCGTATTGAGCTGCTTCACCTTCTGGCATATCCACACCAAAATCGACAATCCACATGTTGCGAGGACGACCTGTAATATCAAGCCCATTCATCCAGGGGCGTACTACATCACTGTTGGGCCTCCTGTTAGGGTTGCCCCTTGCGTTCAACATGCGTTGTGCTGTTGTCGCGTCAATTTCGAATGGGCCAACTTTGATGTCGCCCATGAATGAGATACTCAAATTCTCCTTGAGCCTCTGTGCTTTTGTTAGGTCGGCAGTTGCTGTTAAGTCAGGGTTGAGAATCGTAACTGGCTTGCCATCCAACAGTCGTGATTTCTCAGTGCCATCATCAAAGCCCACCATTGAAACGTTGACTGCCGCGCCATCGAGAATCCAATCACGGTCGGACTCCGCCCAGAAAATGTCGCCAGTCTGTTTGATGCGTTCCAGAACCGTGCGGTTTGCACCACCGCGAATGGAGTTCGTTGCCAGCAATCCGACGCGCTTGACCTTGCCCGCTTCAATCATCGCCCGCGCTTTCTCGAACCAATAACAGCACAGGTCACTTGCGCCTGGCAATCGTCCCTCGTAAAGTTTGAAGAGCGCATCCAAATACTCATCGCCCAACTCAGCACGGAGTTTCTGACTACCGAGGAACGGCGGGTTGCCCACAATCACGTCGGCGGCGGGCCACTCCGGCTCTTTGGGCTTTTGGGGTTGGCGGGCTGTGCCTGGAAGTTGGGCTTTTGGAATTTCCAGAATGGCATCCATCTGCTTGATCGTATCGAGCGGCTTGAGAATCGGCGTCTCGCCGGCGAGGGTGTAGCCGTTCTTGGCCTTCCATTGCAGGTAGCCGATCCAGACGACGATGCTGGCCAGTTGAAAGGCGAAGTCGTCCTTTTCGAGGCCGCTCAGTTGAGTCGGCGTGACTCGCGGCGCCAGGTCGGGGAGGCCTACGTCGAGGCCGAAGGTGATGACTTGCTTCTCCAAGTCCTTGAGCATCGAGAGGCTGACGTACAAAAAATTTCCCGAACCGCAGGCCGGGTCGAGGACTGTTGTCGAAACTAACTTGTCTTGAAAATCGCGCAAGAGTTTTTCGAGCGCGTCTTTCAACCTTCCTCCTTCCTCCTTCTTCCTTTCCGTCCGCCAACCCAGGTAACCGGCGGCCTGCGCTTTCACTTCGTCCCACTCGCGCCTCAGCGAGGCCATGAGCACCGGCTCGACCAGGGTTTCGATGTCGGTGCGGGAGGTGTAGTGCGCGCCCAACTGCGCCCGCTTGCCTTCCACATCCAGGGCGCGCTCGAAGAGGGTGCCGAAGATGCTGGGGTCCACGTCGGCCCAATTAAGAGTGGCGGCTTCCACCAGCAGACGGGTGTCGGCCCCGTCGAAGGGAACCACGTCGGGATCATCGTCGGCGTCCGAGAAAAGACCGCCGTCAAAATGCAGAATCGGTTCGCCCCACACGATCCGGCCCCCAGTCGCCATCGCCCCAAACAAGTCGCGCATATGGCGGGTGAATTCGCGCGGCGAATCCTGGGTGGCGGCGACGATGCGCGAGAAAATGCCGGTGGGCAGGAGGCCCACGTCTTCGCAGAACAGGCAGAAGACGAGTTTGACCAGGAAGCGGGCCGCCTGAGCATAAGGGAGGTTGTGCTTGTGGTGCATCGAGTCGGCCAGTTGGGCGAACTTGTCGGCGGCTTCGCGGGTGACAGCTTCAACCGTCTTCTCCGGGCGCAAGCTCTCCGGGTCGTGGAACAGTTTGTCGAGAATCTGAACGGCGGTGAAGCGCGAGCCGGGAACGGAGCGTGAGCCGGCGATGTCGGCGTTGGTGAATTTGTAGACCCGGGTTTCGGTGTTGGTGAAGTTGGTGTGGATCTCGAAATGCTCAATGTCGCAAACGACGAGCAGGGGCGGGTTCTCAAGCGCGTCTTTGTAGAAGAGGAGTTGGCGGTAAGCCGCCGTCAGGTCTTTGTGTTTGCCCGCCGTTTTGTATTCGACGGCGAAATGGCGGCGGAACCAAACGTCGGCGTAGCCCCTCCCGCCCTCCGCTATCGGCGCAGTGATCGATGGGGGAGGAGCAGGGGTGGGGGCCAAAAGAGGCAGTGTTTTCTCGTCGGCCTTGCTTTTGCGGGCGCGCTTGGGCGGCTTGAGAAACGGGGTGATGGATTTGGTGACGCCCTTTTGATAGGTGAATGTCTCGCCGGTCTTATCCATGTGCGCCGGCTTGGGGTGGCCCAGCAAGTCGCATAGGTCGTCGAAGTGAGTGACGTAGGAAGCGGTCTCTTTGAGTTGAATATCCGCCCAGTGGGCGACGAATTGTTCAGGCGTCATAGGCGGATAGTATAGCCGTTATGGGTGCAAGGGCAAACCGTAGGGCGCTTAAATCGAAAGCAGGCCGGGCATCACAATGCCCGGCCTGCGCTATTTCGTCGCTACCCTGGTTCACCCGCCTACCTGCCCGGCGCCGCCCTCATTTTTGATTCTCTAGCGCCAGCAACCGCTGCTCCAAGGCTTTGATCGTCTCCTTCAGCGTTACGAGTTCTGTATTGAGCGAGGTCCCCGCAACCGTCAGCTCATCCCCGCAACCAAAATAATGGCCTGCCTGGACGGCCCCTTCAAGATAGAGTTGGACGGACGTGGCCTCAAATCCCTCCTCGTCGGAGGGAAACAGATCAAAACCCTCGCCAATCAAAACTGCGCCGCCCTTGGGGTTGATGGCGAAAACTTTTTTATCGTCCGTTTGGATACAGACCAACTCGGTGCCGCCGTCGGTGTGGCTGAAAAATTTCGCGCCGGCGGTCGGGCCACTGCTATCCAACATCGTTTGGTTCGGCGTCGCTGTCAACCATTCGACTCCCCCATCATCGAGGTCGTACCGGCCTCCAATGACGAAGGTGCCAAACTCTGTGATCACTTCGTTGGCTTGCAGGGTGGCGACGTTGTCTTCGACGTTCTGACGAACAGCGTCTTCGAGGCGGAGCGCGTACTCTTCGGTGTTCCGTTTGCCCCTGGTGCTTTCGATTGCATTCTGCAACTGCGTGACGAGAGACACCAGCTTCTCTGACGGTTCGGGGTGGTGATTGAACTTCTCTACATGCTCTGGGAGCACGGAGTCTGGATCGAAGGTGATGGCCGCCGCCTGGATGGCGCCGCATCTCTCGTGGCCCAGCACGACGATGATTGCGGGCGGCGGATCAAAATGCT
>CAYSIV010000008.1:36090-43917 GCA_964431175.1 uncultured Anaerolineales bacterium | reverse complement strand
CGGCCTGAGCCGGTCATCCGCGGCCTGAGCCGGTCATCCGCGGCCTGAGCCTGTCATCCGCGGCCTGAGCCTGTCATCCGCGGCCTGAGCCTGTCGAAGGCCGATATTTCCGATAGAGGCTACTGATTTCGGATCTAAAATCGGTGTAATCTGTGAAATCTGTGGTTCCAATTTTTAGGAGTTCGAATGTTCACATCCAAGAAACCTGTCATTGCCATGATCCACGTCGATGCTCTACCCGGCACGCCTGCCAGCCGGTTGAACTTGCGCGAGATTGAAACCAAGGCGTTAGCCGAGGCCAAGATTTATGGCCAGGCCGGGGCGCACGCCATCGGGCTGGAGAATATGCACGACCTGCCTTACTTGCGCGGCGGTGTCGGGCCGGAGATCGTGGCCGCGATGGCGATTGTCTCGCGGGCGGTGAAAGAGGCCAGCGGCTTGCCGTGCGGCATACAAATTCTGGCCGGCGCCAACAATGAAGCGATGGCCGTTGCTTACACTGCCGGACTGGACTTCATCCGCGCCGAAGGCTTTGTGTTTGCCCACATCGCCGACGAGGGTCTTATTCAATCGTCGGCGGCGGCGTTGTTGCGCTACCGCAAACAAATTGGCGCAGACCGCGTGCAAGTCTGGGCTGACGTGAAGAAAAAGCATAGCTCGCACGCCATCACCGCCGACATCAGCATCGGCGCGACCGCCGAGACGGTTGAGTTCATGCGCGGCGACGCGGTGATTGTGACGGGTTCGGTGACGGGCGACCCGCCGCAAAATAGCGATATTGCCGAGGCGAAAGGGCACTGCCGCCTGCCGGTCTATCTTGGCTCCGGGGTTACCGCCGATAACCTGGGCGGCTACTACCCCGCCGCCGACGGCTTCATCGTCGGTTCCTACTTCAAAGTGGATGGCCACTGGGCCAACGCTGTTGACCCGAAGCGTGTCGAGCGCTTCATGGCAGCTCACGCCCAATTGGGCGGGTAATGGAGACAACGGACGCTTCGCGAACGAATTCAACGGATGATTTTTTATCTGTTACATCCGCTTCATCCGTTGTCAAAAAATGAGCCTGCCTCACCGCTGGGCCGCCCTCATTTGTGCCGCCTTCGTCGCCCTGGCTCTGGCCTACAACTTTGCCAACCCGCCCTTTGAAGCGGTAGACGAAATCCGGCACTTTCGCTACGTGCGCTATTTGACGCTCAACCGCGCCCTGCCGCCGGTGTCAGCCGAGTCGTCGGGGCAGTTGCAAGCGCATCACCCGCCGCTTTATTACGCGCTGGCCGCACTGATCACCTCGCCCATTCAATCGGACGCCGGCCCGGACTATGCGCCGCCTATCAACCCTTTCTGGGGCTTCCGCTACTTCGAGCCGTCCACCGACAACAAAAATCAATATCTGCACTCGCCCGGCGAGCGCTGGCAATTCACTGGCGCCACTCTCATCGTCTATCTTGGGCGCTGGCTCTCCATGCTTTTCGGCCTCGGCACAGTGTTGATGACCTATCGCCTCAGCCGCGTGTTGTATCCAGATCGGCCCGCACTCGCCCTCGGGGCGATGTCCTTTGTCGCCTTCAATCCCATGTTCCTGCACGGCTCAGCCTCGCTGAACAACGACACAGCGGTTGCCTTCTTTGGCGCGTGGGCAATCGTCGAAGCGGCGGCCATTGCTCAGTTTGGCCCAACAACTCGACGCAGTGCAGCTCTGGGAATTGCCTTAGGACTCGGAATCTTGTCAAAAGCCTCCGCCTTGCCATTGGCTGCCGTGGCCGCCGCCGCGTTTGGGGTGAGCGCCTTTCAGACTCCTGCCGGACGCTTCGCGCAAATCCGACGAGAGCATTTGAAGGGATTTGCTCTCACTACTCTCTTCTCTTTTCTCCTCACCGGCTGGTGGTTCGCTCGCAACTACTTGCAAACCGGCGACTTGATGGGCCTGAGCGATTATCAATCGGCCTGGGTTGGCAACGCGGATCGGGCGCGACTCCTTCGCGATGCCGTCTCCGGCTTGCCTTATGCGTGGTCGACGCTCTGGGCGCGATTCGATTATGGACAAATTGTTCTGCCGGATTGGGTATATCTGGGTTGGGCCGCCTTGTGCCTGTTAGCCGTCATGGGCCTCCTTCGGGCCTGGCGCGGGTTCCGCTCCCCGGGCTTGCTCGTCGTGGCGCTCGCCATCCTCGTCTCACTGGCCGGGTGGGGGGTGTTGATGATCACCATCCCGGCCACTGCCAACGCCCGCCTCATCCTTCAAATTTTTCCGGCTTTTGGATTGTTGTTTGCCCTGGGCTGGCAGGAGTTGCTAACACCAAGACACGAAGACGCAAAGACGCGAAGCGCCGTTTCTTTGGGCGTTGGGCTTTTGGGATTTGGAGCTTCGCTCTTTGCCCTCCTCGGTTACCTCGCGCCCGCCTTTGCCTATCCTCGCGCTGTTGCCAGAATAGACGCGACTTCCGTTTCGGCTAACTTTGAAGGCGCAGCGGAGATTGTTGGGTATCGAGTTTCGATTCACCCTCCCGAAGGTTCCAAACCTTCGGGAGGGTTGCAGGTAGGTGATCGCGTGGACGTGACCGTGTACTGGCGGCCCCTGTCGCAGACCGCCGCGCCGCTTCAAGTCTTCGTGCATCTGGTGGATAGCGAAGGCATCATTGTTG
The DNA here is from genome assembly GCA_964431175.1 of uncultured Anaerolineales bacterium. Taxonomy (GTDB): domain Bacteria; phylum Chloroflexota; class Anaerolineae; order Anaerolineales; family VGOW01; genus VGOW01. Next base: position 41,275 of record CAYSIV010000008.1, on the reverse strand, counting down.
CCCAGCGAGACACGTATCCAGGTTTGGGCCAGGCCATCACCACCACCTGGCGTGTCGGCCAGACCTTTGCCGACACCTATCGCGTTTTCATCCCCGACACGGCCTATGCCCCTGAAACGCTCATCGTGCGCGTCGGCTTGTGGAATCCTGATGAGAATCGGCCACTGATCGCCAACGACAGCGACGCGCTGGAGTTGGGGGCAATTGTTTTGCAGAATCGTGTAGGCACTGAACCTAACCCGACATCCATCAACTTTGCGAACAAGATGGCATTGATTGGCTACAAACTTGACTCACGTGCGCTCAAGCCGGGCGGCGCGATTCTACTCACCACTTATTGGCGAGCCGTTGCCCCCGAAGCCGACTACTGGGCTTATGCTCACGTCGTCGGCGGGGATGGGCGCATTTGGGCGATTGCGGATTCGATCATCGCGCCGCCGATCACTGGCTGGCCGCCTGGCGAAGTCCTTTCCGAGACGCGGCAGATCATTCTCTCGCCCGACACGCCGCCCGGCCAGTACACCATCGAATTTGGCCTGACAAAAATTCTCAACCCCGGCCAGGAACGCTTGATAGTGTTAGCCGACGACGGGCACGAGATAGGGGATCATATTGAGTTGGCTAAGATTCGGGTTGAGCCGTAGGTCGAACACCATGACACAAAGACTCTAAGAAAAACTTTGTGACTTTGTGCCTGGTGTCTTCGTATAGGAAACTATGAAACAATTCATGTTGCGCTGGGGGCCAGCGCTCGGCCTCATGCTCGTCATCTTCATCTTCTCGGCACAGTCCAAAGGCACGCTATTGGTGCCGGATTTCGGAGTGTGGGATTTTGTGGTGAAGAAGAGCGCCCATCTCGCCGAGTATGCGCTCCTCGGCGTCTTCATGCTGCGCGGTGTGCGCGGGTCTGCGCTTCTGCGTCCTTCACATTTGGTTTGGGCGTTTGCGCTGGCAGTGCTTTACGCGGCAACTGATGAAACCCATCAGACGTTTGTGCCGGGGCGGGCGGGGCACTGGCCAGATGTGGTTATCGACGGTCTGGGGGCTACGATAGGCTTGACTCTTCAGTGGCGGCGGGCGCTTCGTCCTCTTCCCTCTCCATCTCCGAGTAAATCTGAATCGAGTCGTCATTGATCCAGTCGCCGATCGACTCGACGACGATGTCTCCAAACAACCGCTCTTGAAAGGCGGATACCCGCCGCTGTTTCACCAACTCTAAGATTGCCAAAAACGTCACCATCACTTCGATACGCGACTTGGCCTCAGCCAGCAGATCGAAGAAGCGGGCGCGGCCGGCGGCGCGCAACGCCACTTGGATGCGGCGGATTTTTTCGCGGATGGTAATCTTGGGCGGAATGATGACCGACGACACCGGCGGCGCGTCGGGCATCAGCGCCAAGGCACGGGTGACGGCCTTCCACAAGTCGTCCACGCTGACGTTGGAGAGATCGAGCTTGCCTTCCACTTTGGGCGGGGCGGCCAGCCGCAGGTAAGTTCGCAAGCCTTCCTCTTCGCGCTGGTGCAGGGCGCCGGCGATCTCTTTGTATTTTTTGTAGGCCATAAGTTGGCGGGCCAGCTCGTCGCCGAGGTCTTCTTCGCCGGGGGAACGCTCCGGCGGGCGCGGCAGAATGGCCTCGGACTTGATCAGAATCAGCCGGGCGGCGATGACCAGAAAATCGGCGATGCCTTCAAGGTTTTGTTGTTCAAGGGCGCGAACGTGGACCAGATATTGATCCGTCACCTGGGCCAGCGCCACTTTGGTGATATCGAGTTCTTCGCGTTCGATGAGTTGCAGGAGCAGGTCGAGCGGCCCCTGATACACAGGCAGGTCAACGGGAAAGGGAGCGGGCTTGAGAGGCGGTTGATGAGGTTTAGTCATTTTATTGCAGGGATTTGTAGGGGCGAAGCATTCGGCGCAAATGCCTGCCGTTGATTCGAGTCTTGGCCCGAATGCTTCGCCCTTACCGGACGAAAACGAGAAAGATCACTCCAGCCACAATCGCGCCGACGAAGAGAACGGCCAGCAGGATGATGGCGGCAAACATGATCTCCTGCTCTTTCTTTTGTTTAGCAACCTGTTGCGCCAGAAACTCCTGCCGCTGCTTTTCCGTTTCCCACATCTTGCCCAACCGTCTCTGGCTGGAGGCCTCTTCGTCAGCCTTCAACGTTCCAGCCATTTTGCGTTGCTCTTCCAGGGTAGATTTGAATCCCTTGACTCGCCGTTCGGTCATGAAGGCGATTGGATCCAGGTCGTGGCCGCACGTAGGGCAATCCTCAGCGCCAACCCAGTTTTTAGCGCCGCAGTTCGAGCAGGCATACTTCAGCGGTTCGCCGCATTTCTTGCAGTAGTCGGCGTCAACATCGTTGGCGGTTTCGCACATGGCGCAGGCAACTTGCTCAGGGGGCATGGTTCACACCTCTCGGTTTCAGAATGCGGTAGTTGAATCCGTTCATAATGACAGTCTCAACCGGCTCATAGTTTTCGCCGATGGCCACCAGCGCTGGGCGCGGGTAGAACTCGGCTTTGAGCACGATCGCACCGAATGCTTCGGCCTTAATCATATCCACCATTGCCGTAGAGTCCAGCATGGAATTTTTGGCCAAGTTGAGCAGTTGAGTGGGATTTCCAACTTGCTCTTTGCCAGCTAATAATGAGAAGGCGGCTTCTTCCGTCAGCACCGGCCCGTCAGCCGCTTTCGTGTAGGCCAGAATTTTGTAGCCCTGCGTAGTGTCAATAGCGTTCGGCGGGCGGCCTAGCTGGGTGTAGCCCTGCGAGTCGTAATACTGCATTCGCCCTTCGCTATCGACGAACATGCCCACACCACCAACGTCCACAAAGCCGCGGTTTTCAAATATCTGATCAACAGGCAGGCCGAGGGCGCGGGCGATTGGCTCGAACAGCCGCCCCTGGGTGGGCAGGTGAACAAGCCGCCCGGCCTGGGCGATGAACAAGGCCGGAACGGCAATGGCCGTCGCCCACCGCGCCAGCATCGGCCACGTTGCGCTTTTCTGTCGCCACTCGCTCAGCAACAACCCGGCGCAAATGCACATCGCGGCAATGCTGGTGGTGAAGTACGACTCGCCTGCCCCCCACTTTCCGGCCAGCGTGCCGTTGGCAACGGCCCCGACGAACCACAATGCGTAAAGCGGCGCGCGTCGCCGCGTCACTTCCAACACGGCCCACAACACCGAGAGGCAAATCAGAACCAAATGCAGATCGTGCCACTGGCGATACAGCCCCTCGGCCTGGCCCGGAATGAATTCATTGATGTTGGCCAGGATGATGTTGACCCACCATTGGCCGCCAGTGGCAACGTTGATCAAGCCGAATAGGGAAGCCGCCACTGCCGTGAAGGCCGCCGAGGCGGCCAAGCCTCTTTTCAGCCCTCGGCCCAAAACGAACAATAGGGCAACCGCCACCGTGGCATAGGCCAGTTGCTTCGTGTAGCCGGCGGCCAGCAAGCCAAGCAGGCCCCAGAACAGCCTCCAGACTTCAGAAGTCTCAAAGACTTCCGAAGTCTGAGTCTGAAGCGGCGCAAGAATCACAATCGCCAGCGTCTCGAACATCACCATCACAATGTGCTGGCGGAAGAGCGGGCCGATGTGATAAACGTAGTTGGAGGCAAGGAAGGCCAGCCCGGCCAACAGGCTGATGGGCTTGTCGCGGCTAGCGCGATGCACGGCGTAGCCAATGGCCGAAGCCGTGACCAGCGTAGTCAGGAACGCCACCAGCCGCCCGTACCAGTAAGCCGGGCCGAAGACCCATACGAACGGCACTAGCAGGGCGTGATAGAGCGGCGGATAATTGGAAGCGTAGAATGGGAAGACTTCGTTGCTTTGGTAAGGCCATTCGCCGCGCGCCATCAGCACCGAATCGTTCAGCTCGAAGCCTTCGCCCTGATCGTAGTCGAACGGGAACTGGAGCAGGGCGGCGGCGTAGCGGACGTAGATGCCGAAATAGCCGATAAACAGTAGAATAGCCAGGCCGAGCAAAAGAGTGCTGGTAATTTTGAGTGCGCGCTGGTTCACGGCGGGAGATTATAACGTATGAAACCTACCTCCACCCTTCACTGCCCAAACTGCAGTTTCGAAAAAGAAGAAACCATGCCAACCGACTCCTGCTTGTTCTTCTACGACTGCGCGAATTGCGGCGCGCACCTGCGACCCAAACCGGGCGACTGTTGCGTGTTTTGTTCTTACGGCAGTGAGAAGTGCCCCTCGATGCAGGAAGAAGACAACGCCCGCGCCGCCACTAACTGATTACTCACTTACTTGTCTTTGACTGACTCCCTCGTCTCCCTTCTCTCCGCCGCCCTGGCCGCCCGCGCTGATCTCTTCGACGCGCGACACGAAGCGGCCTTTCGCCTCTTCAACGGCTTCGCCGAAGGTCGCCCGGAACTCGTCGCTGATCTATACGCTCGCACTCTCGTCTTGCATAACTACGCCGACCCGCCGGAAGCCGCATACGAAACTGTGCTTGGGGCGCAACAATTCTTTCAATCACAACTGCCCTGGCTTCAGGCCGTCGTCCTCAAAACACGCAACGCTGAGACACAAGATAGGCGGCGCGGGGTCCTCGTCGGCGGCGAAACCGTGGATCGCAAAGTGCGCGACCCAGAGGGTGGCGTTTGGTACGCCGTCGATCTGCGCCTCAACCGCGATGCGAGCTTCTATCTTGACACGCGTAACGTGCGGCGCTGGGCGCTCGATCATCTCACCAATAAAGCAGTGCTGAACACGTTTGCTTACACCGGGAGCCTCGGTGTTGCCGCCTCTGCCGGGGGAGCGCGGCGTGTCGTCCACCTCGACCGCAACCGCGCCTTCCTCAACTTTGCCAAAGACTCTTATACCCTCAATGGCTTTCCGATTCACAAGCCCGATTTCATCACGGGCGACTTCTGGGAGCAGGTGAGCCGCTTCAAGCGGGCGGGCGAGACCTTCGATTGCGTGTTTCTCGACCCACCGTTTTTTGCTGAAAGCGACACCGGCGTAGTGGATTTGGTGAACCAGAGCCATCGCCTCATCAACAAAGTTCGCCCGCTCGTCAACGATGGCGGCTGGTTGGTTGCCATCAACAACGCCCTTTTCGTCAGCGGCGCGGACTACCTGCGGACTCTTGAAATTTTGTGCGCTGACGGCTATCTCTCGATTGAAACGCTGCTCCCTGTCCCACCCGACTTCACCG
>CAYSIV010000008.1:19130-36080 GCA_964431175.1 uncultured Anaerolineales bacterium | reverse complement strand
AAACGCAGGTGAGGCCGCCATTGGTTGACCCGGCTCCATTCAACCATTCCACCAAGATCGCGGTGTTGCGAGTGCGGCGAAAGTGAAGACCTGACAGGGTCTGGCCGGTAATTTTGATTCTTGACACTGCTCCCGTTCCTGTTGTAACATCGCCCCTAACAGTTCAATAACCAAACACACTCTTATCCAGAGAGGCGGAGGGACCGGCCCTGTGAAGCCTCGGCAACCGGATTAGAGGTTAGAGGTTAGATGATGGAAGTTAGATATGTTTCCAACTTCCAAATTCCAATCTCCAACCTCCAAATCAAGGTGCCAATTCCGGCAGAAGAAAGTACTGGAAGATGAGAGGGTGATAGATTTGATCTATTACGCCCTCATCTCGATAAGAGTGGGGGCGTTTTTGTTTTGCCCCCACCCCGGCCCTCCCCCGTTTGGAAATGCACCAAACAGGGGAGGGGGAGAACACAATGATGACTACCGAACTCAATCTGAAATCGGCAATCTCCAATCTAAAATCTCAGCCCGGCCCGTCCACCACTTCCGTGCACGCCGGAACCGAGCGGCCCAACGCCCACCATGCGCTCACGCCGCCAGTGGTGCAAACCGCCACTTACACGTTTGCCGACACCGCCGACCTGTGCGACTTCATGGATGCGCGAATGTGGGGCGCGGCCAAAGGCCGGACGGAATATGGCCGCTACGGCAACCCCACTGTGGCCGCCGCCGAGGCCAAGCTGGCCGCGCTTGAGGGCGCAGAAAGCGCAGTGCTGTATTCGTCCGGCATGGCGGCGGTGACTTCGACTTTGCTTACGCTTCTGCAGGCTGGCTCGCACGTTATCATCACCGACGATTCGTACCGGCGCACGCGGCAGTTCTGCCTGAACTTTCTCAAGAAGTTTGGCGTGGACTGTACAGTTGTACCGATGGGCAGCTACCAGGCAATGGAGGCCGCTATTCGCCCGACGACCCGGCTCATCATCTCCGAGTCGCCGACCAATCCATATTTGCGGGTGTTGGATTTGGGGCGAGTGGCCGAGATTGCCAGGCGGCACAACGTGAAAACGCTGGTGGATGCGACATTTGCCACGCCGCTCAATTTGCGACCATTGGAGTTTGGAATCGATCTGGTGCTGCACTCGGCCACAAAGTATTTAGGCGGGCACAACGATTTGCTGGCGGGCGTGGTAGCCGGAAGCGAACAGTTGATCGCCTTGCTTCGTCAGCAGTTGTGGATGTTGGGCGGGGTGCTCGACCCGAACAACGCCTATTTGCTGGTGCGGGGACTCAAAACATTGTCGCTTAGAGTTGAGCGGCAAAACTACAACGGCCAGCGGGTGGCCGAGTTTCTGGAGAGTCACCCGAAAGTGGAGCGTGTTTGGTACCCCGGCCTGCCAAGTCACCCTGATCATGCGATAGCACGGCTACAGATGACCGGGTTCGGCGGGGTAATCAGCTTTGAAGTCAGAGGCGGCCCTTCGGCAGGCTCAGGGGAACCTTTATCGGCGGGGAGTCGGGTTGTGGATGGAGTCCGCATTCCGATCATCGCCCCGAGTCTGGGCGGAGTCGAAAGTCTGATCGAGCAACCGGCGTTGATGTCGTATTACGAGATGTCCACCGAGGAGCGGTTGGAAGTTGGCATCAAGGATAATCTCATCCGGCTGGCGCTGGGAATTGAGGACGCGGATGATCTCATTGCTGATTTATCGCAGGCGTTGGATCGTTAGACCTGTGAGGTTTACAAAACCTCACAGGTCTGGCCGCAAGAACTCGTGTAAACTGCGGTAAAATCGGCCTCATGGAATCATCCCCTGCTCCTGCCCCCGTTTCTCTGGGTCAACTTGTTCGTTTAGCTCTGCCGGTCGGCACGAAAATTCGTCCGGCCAATGCTGAGTCGCGCAACCGTCAGGTTGAGTGGGCGGTGGTGGTGGGCGTTCCACTGCGCCGGGATGCGATGGTGGAGGCAGGTGATTTGGTGTTTTGCGCGGTGCGCTCGGATGACCCGCAGTGGGTTGAAGCCGTCGATCAGTTGATTGCCGCCGGCGCGGTGGCGATTGGTATGAACGTGGCCCCGCCGCCGGCGATGCTCAAGAAGGCCGACGCCGCCTCCGTGCCGTTGGTGGTTCTGCCTGATGGCGCCAACTTGCGCGAAGTGCATCGGGCCGCCCTGACTCTGATCACAAACCGCCAGGCCCACATGGCCCAGCGCGCGGCGGAGACGTATCACTGGCTGGCGCAACTTTCGGCAGAGAGCAAAGGCATGGAGGCGATTGCTGGCGCAATGGCGGCCCTGACCGGCCACCACGTGATGGTGCAGGATAAGCGCCTCAGCCCGATTGCGATCGTGGAACCGGAAACCAAGATTGCGAACTGGAGCGAAATCCTGAACGGGCTTGGGAAGGTGGAGTCTCTGCCTATCGGTTGGGCCGACCGCAAGCAAGTGGCGGCGCGCAATAATGAAGTGGAGCGGCAGAAGATTGCCGGCAGTCTCTCGCGGCTGGTGATGCCGGTGGTGGTGGGGCGGTTGGCGCGTGGCTACGTATCGGTGGTTGCCGAGGATGACGATCTGGATTCGCTGGATGTGCTGGTGATCGAGCAGGGTGCGGCGGCGTGCGGGCTGGAAATGTCGCGCACCAAAGCAGTGAGCGAGGCCACCAAGCGTTTACGCGGCGATTTTATTGACGCGGTGCTGGCCGGGACAATTTCGAAACAGGAGATCAGGCGTTGGGCCGAGCGAATCGGCCACGACATCACCGCGCCGCACACGGCAGTGGTGTTCGCCTGGCCGGAGATGAGCAACCCGCCGACCATCCGTCGTTTGGAGACAATTGTGAACGGCGAATTGGGCCTGGGACGGGTGGCGGCGCTCTCGCGTGCCAGCGAGAATGACATGAGTGTGTTTGTGGCGCTGGGCGCGGACAGTTCATTGAAACTAGCACGAGCACTGGCGCGAGCCGTGTGCGACCAGGCGGCGAAGGAATATCCGAAGATCAAACTGCTGTGCGGCCTGGGCCGGCCCTCAGAAACGATCTCCGATTGGCATACGTCTTACAAAGAAGCGAGTCAGGCCCTGGCGGCGGCGCGGCGCATTAGCGACGGCGGACCGTTGTATTTTGGCGATCTCTCAGTGCATCGCTTGCTGTTCCAGCTTGAGGGCCACCCAGAGTTGGCCGCCTTTTGTAAAGAGACGCTGGGCGCGCTGATCGATTACGACACCGCCCACCACAGCAACCTCATCCGAACGCTGGCCGCCTACTTCGTCCATCATGGCAACCTGTCGCAAACAGCAGAGGCGCTTTACATCCATCGCAACACGTTGCAGTACCGCATGGATCGCATCGCCGAAATTTCCGGCTTCGACCTCGACAACCCCGAGACGCGGCTGTCGGTGCAGTTGGCGCTGAAGGCGTATCGGTTGTTGTATCCGCAAGGGGAAGGGAAGTAATAGTGTGCATCCTGCCTAACCTCCATTTCCTCTAATTTCTCCAGTTTTACCGTTGACCCTCCATCAACTGTGTTCTAAAATTCACAGCATAGGGTGATTGGAGGTGCTTCGTGAACTGCATCAAACTTACTGTCAACGCTTACACCCAACCGCGCATGAAGGCCTTTGAGGCCAAAGCCGGTCTGGCCAGCACCGTCTCGGATCAGATGCTCAAAGAGGTGAACAGGCCGCCGATGGCTGAGTATTACGCTGTCGAAGAAGGCCGCGAGTGGCTGGGCCGCATGCGGCTGACCACCGGTGGCCTCAACGCCGTTCTGGTGGATGCGCTGGACGTTCTACCCGGCCAGACCAATGAAGCCGAAGTCGTCAATCTACTGCTCGATCAGGCGCGCGCGGTGGCAAACTCCAGCAATCGCGTGCTGACCGTACTCACTGCCAATCAGCAAGAGCATTGGGCGGCTTATGGTTTCAAGCCCACGCCGGCGCTGACGTTGGCGTAAAAACTTCAGTGTAACAAAACCGGGGGTGAGGCAAACTAAGAGCCGACGCTTCAAACGTCGGCTCTTTTTGTTGTATAGTTGGACTCGGTTGATCAAAATATCTTTCCTCAATCCGTTCTATTCGTTCGCGAAGCGTCCGCTGTCAAGGACTCCATAACCATGAACAAGCTCGCCACCGAAACCAGCCCCTATCTGCTTCAACACGCCCACAACCCGGTCGAGTGGTATCCGTGGGGCGACGAGGCGTTGGCGAGAGCCAAAACCGAAGACAAGCTGATCTTTCTAAGCATCGGTTACGCGGCCTGCCATTGGTGCCACGTCATGGCCCACGAGAGTTTCGAGAGCGAGCCAATCGCGGCCTTGATGAACAAGTATTTCGTGAATGTGAAAGTGGATCGCGAAGAACGGCCCGATCTCGACGCGATCTACATGGATGCCGTGGTGGCCCTAACGGGACATGGCGGCTGGCCCATGAGCGTCTTTCTCACGCCCGACGGCATCCCGTTTTGGGGCGGCACCTATTTTCCGCCCACGCCCCGGCAAGGCATGCCGAGCTTCCCGCAAGTGTTGGAAGGCATCCATGAGGCCTGGACGACCCGGCGCGATACGGTGTTCAAGGGCGGCCAGGAAGTGCTCGATCACATTCAGCGAAACCAGTCCGCTGAAGTGTTGGGCAATGACGCGCTGACTCAAGAAACTCTGCAAGAGGCGGCGAAAGGCTTGTGGGGGCAGTTCGATTGGCGCTACGCGGGGTGGGGGTCAGCGCCAAAGTTTCCCCAGCCGATGACGCTCGAATTTTTGATCCGCCATCACTTGTTTGCCAACGATCCGCTCGCGCTCGAAATGGCGATCAAGACCCTCGACGCCATGTTGGGCGGCGGCATGTACGACCAGTTGGGCGGCGGCTTTCATCGCTACGCCACCGACGCTACCTGGCTCGTGCCGCACTTCGAGAAGATGCTGTACGACAACAGCCAACTCGCCCGTGTCTATTTGCACGCCTGGCAAGTGACGGGGAACGGCCACTACAAAAGGTGCGTCGAAGAAATTCTCGACTACGTTTTGCGCGAGATGACCGACGCGGGCGGCGGCTTTTACAGCACTCAGGACGCCGACTCGGAAGGCGTTGAAGGCAAGTTCTTCGTTTGGGATGAGGCCGAGATCGGTTCCATTCTTGGCGCTGAGGCCGCCTTGTTCAAAGCCGCTTACGGCGTGACCGGGCACGGCAACTTTGAACACCAGAACATTCTTTTCGCGGCAACCGACGCTGGAGCCCTGGCGCAAAAGTTTAGCCTGACCGAAGCCGACGTTGATAGCAAATTGGCGGCTTCTCGAAAGAAATTGTTTGACGAGCGCGAGAAGCGGATTCATCCCGGCCTTGATGACAAAGTGTTGAGCGGTTGGAACGGCCTGATGCTGGCCGCCTTTGCCGAAGCGGGCCGGGTTCTGAACCGAGCCGATTATACAGTGGCGGCGACCCGCAACGCCGAGTTTTTGTGGCGCGAGATGCGAAACGCCGAGGGTCGCTTGTATCATTCGTGGCGGCGCGGCCAGGCCAGGCTCAATGCTTATCTCGAAGATTACACGGGCGTCGTCGAAGGCTTGCTGGCGCTGTACGAGACGACGTTTGAAGAGCGTTGGTTTACGGCGGCGCAGGAACTGACTGAAACGATGATTGCCCGCTTCGCCGACCCGCAAGGCGGCTTTTTCGACACCAGCGACGATCACGAGTCGCTGGTCGTTCGGCCCAAGAGCGTGCAAGACAACGCCACGCCCTCAGGCAACGCGCTGGCGGCCACGGTTCTGCTCAAGCTGGTTGCGCTGACCGGTGAAGGCCGTTACGCCGAAATGGCTGAGAAGATGATCCAGTCTGTTCAACCCATCCTGTCACGTTATCCGACCGGCTTCGCGCAATGGCTGGTGGCGCTGGCCTTTGCCCTGAGCAAGCCTAAAGAGATCGCCATTATTGGTGAGCCGGGGCAGGGCGATGTAAATGAAATGTTGGCAGTGGTGCGAGGCGCGTACCGACCCTTCCAGGTCACCGCCGTAGGCGGCAAAGACTCAATCGTGCCGCTGTTGGCCGGGCGCAAACAACTTGGCGGCAAAGCCACCGCTTACGTCTGCGAGAACTTCGCTTGCAAACAGCCGGTGAATGAGGTTAAGGAACTGCAAGAGTTGTTGTAAGGCAAACGAAGCCCGCCGCGAAAACACCTGGGTACAAAGTTTCACCAAGTTTTCTTTGAGTATCTTTGTGTTTTCGGGCCTTTGTGGTGAATCGCTACCCAATTGGCAAGTTGACTTTGAACGCGGTTCCCTTGCCAACGACGCTCCCCACTTCGATCTTGCCGCCGTGCCGTTCGGCCAGGTGCTTGGCAATCGCCAGCCCCAGCCCCACGCCGCCGAAACGGTGGCCGTCCATCTCGTCCAGATGAAAGAACTTGTCGAAAATGCTGGGCAGATGCTCTTCGGGAATGCCCACGCCCTGATCGATCACGGCCACGCAGGCGACCATTCCCTGCTGGGTGATGTTGATCAGCACTTCGCCGCCGTCCGGGCTGAACTTAATGGCATTGTCGAGCAGGGCGTTGAACACGCGGGAGAGACTCTCGACACTGCCCTGAATAGACGGCATACTCGGCGCCAGGTTGAGAGTGAGCTGAACTTTGTTGTGGTCGGCCTTTTGGCGGTTGGCGCTCACCGCCTGGGTCACCACCGCGTTCAGGTCGAGCGGCTCAAAGTGGGGAACGATTTCTTCCATTTCGTGCAGAAACAAAATGTCGTTGACGAGGGTGGTGATGAGGTCCAGGTTGTGGCCGACAACGTCAAGCGCCGAGTTGAGGTGCTCGGCGTTGAGCACGCCGGAAAGGATGAGTTGCAAGTATCCTTTGGCCGAGGTGAGGGGCGTGCGCAGTTCGTGAGAGATGGTGGTCAGGAACTCGGTGCGGAGCCGTTCCTGTTCACTTAGCTCGCGGTAAGCCGCCGCCAGCTCTTCGTTCTTCATCCGCAATTCGCCGATGGTGGTCTGGTCGTTGTTCCGCAAGCGCCCGACCACTTCACGCACCACCGTCACCGCCATCGCCGGGCTTCGATACAACACCGACTCAAACGGCTTGCGGTAAATCTCCAAAACAGTTGTGGGTTCGAGGGTGCAGACGGTGGCCACCCGAGGCACGCTGTGCACCAGCGCCATCTCGCCGAAGAACTCGTGCTTGCCCAGTTTCTTCAACACCCGGCGGTCAGTGGCGCTGATGGTCTGGGTCACTTCCACCGAGCCGGTGATGATCACATAGAAGACATCCTCCACCCGGCCTTCCTGGCACAACACCGTGCCGGGCGGGTATTCGTTAATTTCGCCGCGCTCCACCAGTTCCGCATAATCCTGCCCGGCCAGGCCGGGGAAGACCACGCTCAACAACTCAACTGATTCGGCTAGCACGAGAGGAGATTTCATAGTCAGTCGCCCGGGCGTTCGTAAATACAAATCAAGGTGCTGCCGTATTTGCGTTGCTCCACTAATGTCAGGTGAGTCAAATCCTGCTCAACGTATTCAGCCGGATGAATTTGAACGACCGTCCACCCGTCCGGGTTGAGCCAGCCGGGTTGGGCGTCAATTAAGTTCAAGGCCTTCGCCCAGAGCCCTTGATACTGAGGCGGCGCGATGTAGATGTAGTCGAATGACGTGAGCGGGGTTGAGTTGAGGTATTCCAGCGCGTCGCCCCGCAGAACCCGGCTCTGCCCGACGAAGCCGACCCCCTCCAAATTCTCCTTGATTGTCTTGATTGCAAACTTATCCGAGTCGATGAACATGGCCTGAGATGCGCCCCGGCTGAGGGCCTCGATGCCCACACTGCCCGTGCCGCCGAACAGGTCGAGAAAGGTTGAGTCGCCGATGCCGCCGCCGATGATGTTGAAGACGGCCTGTTTGACTCGATCCATCACCGGGCGCGTGCTGTCCCCCGGGACCAGTTTGAGCCGCCGGCCTTTGGCCGTGCCGGCGATCACCCGAATACCAGACATGGATTCACTGCAAAGACGCGACCCCGCAAAGAGAAGCGGGGCAGGCGAGCGCAAAGAAAACCAAAGAATTTCCTCGCGTCCTTTGCGGCTTCGCGGTTCAAATTAGTTGGCCATCTCGCGCGCCGCTCGCAAGTTCGCGCGCGGAGCAGTAATGGGCGTGACACAACCTGTCCCCAGAATCAGCCGCCGTCCGTTCGTTTCGGCCATGGCCGATTGCGCTTCGGCGCGCACAGCCTCGGGCGTGCCGCGCACCATCGTTTCCCATTGCCGCCAACCGCCACACACCGCGCCGCCAAATTTCTGCGCGCCCTGGCCGAGCGTTGGGGGTGTCTCGCGATCATGCCAGTTGATGATCTGGGCCGGGTAGCCGGCGGCCAGATTGAACATCACGTCATCGCCATGCAAGTGTAAAATGTTCAGCCACAAATTGCCGGCGGCTTCCAGAATTTTGCGATCATAAGGCTGGCCAAATTCACGATACTCGGCTTCGGAGAAGACTCGTTTGGTTGCCAACTGGACCGCGTAGAAAATTCCGTCGATGCCGGTTTGTTTGGCGGCTTCGATGAAATGGAGCGTGGTTTCAGTGATGACCGCCAGGGCGGCCTTGAGTTCAGCGGGATGCTGGCGCAAGTGAACGGGCAAGTGCTCTGCGCCGACCAAATTGCGAGCCTGGGCCAATGGGCTGAAGATCGTCTGGATGAACGGCGTCCCGGCGGGCAGCCCGGCGTGAATTAGCTCCAGCGCTCGCACTTGCCCGCCGAGCGAACCGGCGCGAGGGTCGAGCGGCTTGAGCGTTGCCCAGTCGCCGGCTCGGGAGATAGGACGGCGGGTATAGTCGCGGGTTCCTTCGGGGTCGCCCCGCCACTCGTCGCTTGCCCCCCAGTCGTGGATGCAAAACGAACTGGCCGGAGTCACTTTTACAAAATCAAAGTCATAGAGAGCCTGAAACTCAAGCGTGGCGGCGGCCAAATCTTCAGGTCGCTGGTCATCTACGGGAAAATGCCGCCATAAGGCGACGGCGAGCCGATCAACCGGCTCGCCCATTATTGTTGCTTGTAGTCGTTGTCGTTTATCCATAACACTATTTTATCTCTAATTGAGTAGTGCTACAATCTTTTCATGGACAAGGTCCCGCCTCAGGCTACGTTTCTGGATTTGAGCGACTATGCCCGGCCTGCCGCTCGGTGGCTGGTGCGGACTCTACTCTCCACGCCGATCACGTCCATTCACCTCACCCTGACCTTCACCGTTGTCGGCTTGGCCGCCGCAGTTCTGTTTGCCCTGGATCGCTGGTTGCCGCTGGCCGGAGCGCTCCTGCTCCTCAAAAGTATGTTGGATGCCGCCGACGGCTCGCTGGCCCGCGCCCGGCAGAAGCCGTCGCGGGTGGGCCGCTTCCTGGACTCAGTGTGCGACTTCGTAGTCACCGCCGCCGTCTTCGGCGGTATCGCCATTGGTCAGCAAACACGAACCAGTGAAGGCAAGTATTGGCTGTTGGCGGCGCTGGCCGTTCTCTTCGCCACCTTGCAAGGCTCGGCGTTCAGCTACTATTACGTTCGCTATCGCGCCCAAATTGGCGGCGACCAGACCAGTCAAGTGGATGAGAGCGCCAGTGGCGGCTATGCCGGAGATAACCCGACCGCCCTCTACGTGTTGCACATGCTCTACCATCTCATCTACAGTTGGCAAGATTCGTTGATGGATCGGCTTGATCGCCTGATAGCGCCGAAGGGCCTCCAACTCAAACCGTCGTTTCTCACCGCCACCACCGTGCTCGGTCTGGGGTCGCAACTTTTAGTCACGGCCATCTGCGCCGCGCTCGGCCAACCCGTTTGGGCGTTGTGGGCGTTCGTGGCCGTCTTCAACGGCTACTGGCTGGCTCTGCTCCTTGTCCGCCACATTTCACAATGAAAGTTGTCACCTGCAAACGTTTTGAGTTCTCGGCGGCGCGGCAACTGGCGGGACGCCGGCACGGTCACAACTTCATTTTATGGGTTGGAGTCACCGGCCCGGTTCACCCGGACACGGGTCTGGTCATCAACCTTACCGATCTAAAAGCGACCGTGACTGAGGTATTGGATCGGTATGATCATCGCCACCTCAACGTTCAACTCGACGTGGCGCCGACGACGCCAAACATTGCCCGCGCCTTGTGGACTGACCTGTGCGATCGCCTTCAACTGGATTCTGTTGAACTGGCCGAAGAGGACGGGGAAGCCGCCACTATAACAGAGGCGGGCGCAACCACAATCGTTCACGCCGCGTTCTCGGCGGCCCATCGAACACATGCGCCGCGCCTAAGTGACGACGAAAACCTGGCGCTTTACGGCATTTGCAACAACCCGGCGGGGCACGGGCACAACTACCGGGCGCAACTCTTTCTCCCGCCCGGCCAAACCGTCGATCGAACCGTGTGGGCCGAATTCGATCACCAAAACCTGTCGGTGGATATTCCCGACCTTGCCGGACGAAACGTCGTCACCGAAGCCGTTGCCGAATTGATCGCCCGCCGCGTGCCTCAGGCTGGCCGAGTGCGGGTATACGAAACGCCGGACTTCCTGGCCGAGTATCATCGCGGCAGCGCCCACTACCGGCTGGGGCGGCGCTATCGCTTCAACGCCGCCCATCGCCTGCACAGCCCGGCCCTTTCTATTGAAGAGAATGAGCGGCTTTACGGCAAGTGCAACCGCCCGGAGCCGCACGGCCACTCCTACTTTGTCGAAGTCGTCATCAAGAGCCGACTCGACCCGCGCACTGAAGCGGCTTATGATCTTGGCAAGTTGGACAAAGTGTCAGTGAGCATTCTGAACGAATTAGACTACAAGTATTTGGACGCGGATGTGGCCGCCTTTCGCAACCAACCTAGCACCGGCGAGAATATCGCCTGCTGCCTGTGGCAGCAGTTTCAGGCAAAGCTCGATTGCGAAGTTGAGTCGTTGCGTTTGTGGGAGACGCCGAATAATCAGTTCCGGGTTGTTGGCAAGTAATCACCGATTACACAGATTTCATGGATTTGTTGAAATCCAAATCAGTGTAATCCGTGAAATCAATGGTTGGACTAGCAGAGGCTAAGAATCGAGGAGACGATGGAATACGAAAAAATACAGGAAGCGGTCAAAGAAATTTTGCTGAGCGTGGGCGAAGACCCGGCACGTGAGGGTCTGGCGGACACACCCTTGCGTGTCAGCAAGATGTACGACGAGCTTCTGGCCGGCTATCGCGTGAATCCGGAGCAGTTGATCAATGGCGCGCTGTTCACCGTCGAGTACGACGAAATGGTGGTCGTGCGCGACATTGAGTTTTATAGTCTCTGTGAGCATCACCTGCTCCCCTTCTTCGGCCATGCTCATGTAGCCTACATCCCCAAGAACAAGATCATCGGCCTCTCCAAAATCCCGCGCATCGTGGATATGTTCGCCAAGCGTCTGCAAGTGCAGGAGCGTATGACACGCCAGATCGCCGAATTGTTGGAAAACGTGCTCGAACCGTTGGGCGTGGCGGTGACCATCGAAGCCAAGCATTTGTGTTCGGTGATGCGCGGGGTGAAGAAGGCCAACGCCCGCATGGTGACCAGCGCCATGTGCGGCGAGTTCAAAAACAACCCCAAGACTCGCACCGAATTCTTAGATCACATTCACCGCCCGGTCGCCAGAGACTTGTAGAGCGATTTGCCCGCTTCGCGTCGCTCTACAAAAAAGGGAGAATAACAATGACCCTCTTCACTTCAGACGAAATCACCAACGGCCTGACAGACTTGCCGGGCTGGGAAGTGCGCGATGGCCTGCTGACCAAGACCTTCACCGTCAAGTCGTTTGCGCATGCGGCGCTATTTATCGGCGCTATCGGCCAGCTGGCCGAGGCCGTCAACCATCACCCTGACCTGAACCTGCACGGCTACAACAAGTTGACGGTGAGTCTTTCGACTCACAGTGCGGGCGGGCTAACAGAGAAGGATTTTGATCTGGCAACTCAGATTGAAAAACTGCCGCACAAACCACTCAAATGAAAACAGCCATCATCACCGGCGGCGGGACGGGCATTGGGCTGGCGTGCGCCAGGGCGTTGGCCAGAGAGAGGTTCCGGGTTGGGCTGGTTGGCCGGCGGGGTGAGGTGGTAGAGGCGGCGGCCCAGGCCATCGTCCGAACCGGAGGCGAAGCCTGGTGGGCGGCCGTTGATGTTCGTGATGAAGTGGCCGTGACGGCCTTTGTCGAGTCAGCCGTTGAACAATATGGAAGGATCGATCTGCTGATCAACAATGCCGGCCTGTTTCAGATGCGGCCAATTGAAGAGACGACGCTTGAACTTTGGGATGAAATGATAGATGTTAATCTCAAAGGCGCGTTTATTTTCGCCAGGGCCGTGTGGTCGCACATCGCGGGCGGGCAAATTATCAACATCAGCTCGGTGGCCGGGACGCAGGCATTTGAAAATAATGCGGCCTACTGCGCCTCGAAGTTCGGCTTGAGCGGGCTGAGTGAAGTGCTGGCCCTCGAAGGCAAGAAGAGGAACATTCGCGTTCATCTGGTTTGCCCGGGCAATACCCAAACACTTGTGTGGGCCGGGCAAGCTCCGGCAGACGTGCAGGCGCGGATGATGCCGCCTGAAGCCGTGGCCGAGGTGGTGCGCTGGCTGGCCGTCAGTCCGCCCGAGGTGACGTTCGGTCAAGTGGTGGTGCAACCAACCCGCAACCCCTGGAATTGATTCATGTTCGGCAAGCTTCGCCGCCTGATTCTAGCTTTGGTGTTGGCCGATGCCCTGCTCACGCAAGCGGCCCTGCTGGCCGCCGATGCCACACGCCGCTTTTTGCCACTGGGCCGCGAAATTGATCTTGCCGGTTCGTTCCTCAATCCCTATATCCATTTGATCGTCGCCATACTTTGGCCGATTGTGTTCTATGGGGTCTCAGTGTATGACGTGCGGCGCGATGTGCGGCCGGTTGGCAATGCGCGACTCTTGTTTGTAGCTGTTTCAACCGCCGTGTTCGTGTTGAGCGGTGTTCTATACTTCACCTTCCGCGACGTGCCCCGCTTGTTGATTTTTTATTTCTATATTGCCGATCTCACGTTGTTGGCCCTGGCGCGGCTGGCCTCTGGGTTGATCTTGCGGTTCATGCACGCCAGCGGCCGGCCGCTGACTCGCGCTTTGCTGGTGGGCTCCGGCGAGGCGGCTGAAGTGATCGCCACGTATCTGAGCGACCGACTCGTTCATGGCATTTCTATCATCGGTTGCGCCGACGATGAGTCCTACGAAGGCCCGCTGGGAATCCCGGTGCTGGGCCTGGTGGAAGACGTGCCGCGCCTGGTGCGCGAGTGCCGGATTGATGAAGTCATCATCTGTTTGCCTGCGGCTCGCTACGCCGAGGTCGAGCGACTCTCGTTTCAGTTGCAAATCGAGCCGGTGCGGGTGCGCCTGGTGCCTGATTTCCTGAAATTGGTCATGGTACAATCCAGCGTCGAAATGGTTGGCGGGTTGCCGCTGATTGGTTTGCGTGAGCCGCGTATTGACGGCCTGGCCTGGGCGATCAAGCGCACCTTTGACATCCTATTGAGTATCATCCTGCTGGTGCTGACGTCTCCGCTGATGTTATTGGCGGCGCTGGCGATCAAACTCACGTCGCCCGGCCCAGTGTTTTATCACCAGCGGCGCGTGGGCGAGAATGGCAGACTCTTTTGGATGCATAAGTTTCGTACCATGGTTGCCGACGCAGAACAGAAACGCTTCGAGAAACAGCCCGACGATCCACGAGTGACTCGTCTCGGTCGGTTTTTGCGCCGGACGAGTATTGACGAACTGCCGCAGTTCTTCAATGTTTTCCGCGGCGAGATGAGTCTGGTGGGGCCGCGCCCGGAGCAGGTCTTCATCGTCGAGCAATATGAACCGTGGCAGCGACAACGGCTGGCCGTGCCGCCGGGTATTACCGGCTGGTGGCAGGTGAACGGACGGAGCGACCTGCCACTACATCTCAACACGCATTACGACTTGTATTACATCCGTAACTACTCCCTCTGGCTTGACCTGAAAATTTTGTGGAAGACGGTGGGTGTGGTGATAAAGGGAAGAGGAGCCTACTGAAAAACCCCAAATCTCAAAGTCCAAAATCTCAACAGACAGGAGATTTGGATCTTGGGTTTTTGGGATTTGGAGTTTGGGTTTTTGGGATTTTATGAAAGTTATTTCCGTCTTTGGCACGCGCCCCGAGGCCGTGAAGATGGCCCCGATTGTGGCCGAATTGAAGAAGCACCCTGGCGTTGAGTCGAAGGTGCTGGTAACGGCCCAACATCGCGACATGCTGGATCAAGTGCTGGAGATTTTCGATATCGTACCCGACTATGATCTGGACGTGATGCAAGACAATCAGACTCCGACCGATGTAGCCGCCCAGGTGCTCAAACACATCCAGCCCATTTTGCGCGACGAACGACCCCACTGGATTCTGGTGCAGGGCGACACGACGACGGTGCTGGCCGCCTCGCTAGCCGCCTTCTACGACCGGGTCAGGGTCGGCCACGTGGAAGCCGGCTTGCGAACCTACGACCGCCATAATCCTTTTCCCGAAGAGATCAACCGGGTGCTGGCCGATCAGCTTTCGGATTTGCATTTCGCGCCGACTGAGACTGCCAGGGCCGCTTTGCTCAAAGAAGCGATTCCGCCGGAGCGAATTCATGTCACTGGCAATACGGTGATAGACGCTCTGCGGGTGATTGTGGCCCGCCCGGCGAATGGTTCGCTTCCAACCTATCCGGCCAACAAACGTTTGGTGCTGGTGACTGCTCACCGCCGCGAGAACTTTGGTCGGCCGTTTGCCAACATACTGGCGCATCGCCGATCGCGGCGATGTGCATTTGCTGTATCCTGTTCACCCCAACCCGAACGTGCGCGGCCCGGCCTATGAAGTGTTGGGCGGTCATCCGCACGTCACTCTTCTGCCGCCGATGGATTACCTGGCCTTTGCCCATCTCATGGCGAAAGCACACCTCATCCTGACCGACTCGGGCGGCATACAAGAAGAAGCGCCGGGTCTGGGCGTGCCGGTGCTGGTCATGCGCGCCGTCACCGAGCGCCCCGAAGCCGTGGCCGCTGGCACAGCCAGATTGGTAGGGACCGACACCGATGTTATTCTGGCAGAGGCGGCTAAACTGTTAGATGATGCCTCGGCTCACGCGGCGATGGCGCGGGCGGTCAATCCATTTGGCGATGGTCACGCGGCAGAGCGAATTGTGTCGATCTTATTGCAAGGAGAGTCAAATTGAATTTGCCGTCTCTGAGGGGACAACGCGTTCTGATTACGGGCGGACTGGGGTTTATTGGCAGTAACCTGGCGCGCAAGTGCCTTGAGTTGGGCGCGCAGGTGACGGTGTACGACTGTCTTGACCCGCGCTCCGGCGGCAACATGCATAACGTCTATGATATTGAGAACTCGATCGAGATCATTCTCAACGACATTCGCAACTTCGACGGCTTGAGCGCCTGTGTGCGCAACAAGGATGTGCTGTTCAGTTGCGCCGCCTACACCTCGCATCCCAACTCAATGCTGGAGCCGTTGACCGATATTGACATCAATTGTAAAGGGGTCATCAACTTGCTGGAAGCCGCCCGCCGCTTCAACCCCCGCCTCAAGATCGTCCACGTCGCTTCCAGCACCCAGATCGGAAAGATGCACCTCAACCCGGTGGATGAACTGCACCCCGAATTTCCAATGGATATTTACTCGGCTAACAAAGTTGTATCCGAGAAATATGTGTTGATCTATCACAGCGCGTTTGGCCTGGCAACGACGGTGGTGCGACTGGCGAACACGTTTGGCCCGCGCGCCAACATTCGCAACAGCGACTTGGGCTTCGTCAACTATTTCGTCGGCCTGGCCCTGCAGAGCAAAGACTTGACCGTGTTCGGCGAAGGCCTGCAAATGCGGAATATCAGCTACGTGGAGGATTGTGTTTCGGCGCTGATTTTGGCCTCGCAGAGCGAGAAGAGCAATGGCGAAGTGTTTTTCGCCGTGAGTGATCGGCAATATAGCATTGTCGAGATCGCTCAGACGATCACGGAGGTGATCAAGAAAAGCCGGGTGAGGTTTGTCGAGTGGCCCAAAGATCGCCAGATTATTGAATTTGGCGACGCCATCATCAGCAACCAGAAGATAAAACAAGTGTTAGGCTGGTCGCCGGAGTGGGATTTGGCGCGAGGGCTGGGACCAACGAGGGATTACTACGAGATGTGCCTGGAGAGGTATCTGCGGTGATAGCGGCGCGGAAATATTGCAAGTACGGGAGATGTTCGTATGACTGACTTCAGCATTATCAATTCTTGTCGAATATGCGGCGGAGCCAGGCTGGATGAGATACTGAAGTTTGGCAACATCCCCTTGGCGAACTCCTTGTTGACCGCCGAACAACTAACTCAGCCCGAGCCTAAGTATCCGTTGGATATTGTTTTCTGCCCCGTTTGTTCATTGGTGCAGATTACAGCGACTATTTCTCCGGAAGTGCTCTTCCGGGATTATTTTTATTTCTCCTCCGTTTCAGAAACGATGCTGCTACATTCACAAGAGCTGGTTGAGCGCTTGATGGGCATGCGCAACCTGAACAGTAACAGCCTAGTTGTGGAGATTGCCAGTAACGACGGCTATTTGTTGCAATACTTTGTGCGCAACGGCATTCCCGTGTTGGGCATTGAACCAGCACTCAATGTTGCCAAAGTAGCCGAGGAGCGTGGCGTTAACACCCTGAAAGAATTCTTTAGCCTGGAGTTGGCGCGCAAATTGCGTGAGCAAGGCCAGGAAGCCGATGTGATTATTGGCAATAATGTGCTGGCTCACGTCGCTGACCTGAATGGATTTGTCGAGGGTGTGCGCATTTTGCTTAAGCGAGACGGGGTGGCGGTTTTTGAGGTGCCGTATGTGAAAGACCTGGTAGATCGCTCTGAATTCGATACGATCTATCACGAGCATTTATGTTACTACTCATTAACCGCTCTGAACACCTTGTTCAGGCAGAA
>CAYSIV010000008.1:13653-19120 GCA_964431175.1 uncultured Anaerolineales bacterium | reverse complement strand
TTGATGGTGGCCGATGTAGAGCGGCACGACATTCACGGTGGCTCCTTACGCTTGTACGTAACCCACGTTGCCGCCGCTGGCGACCGACAACGGGTGCGGCAATTGTTGGCCGAGGAGGCCGCTTGGGGCGTGCATCGTTTTGATTTCTACGCTAACTTTGGGACTCGGGTGCGGTGGTTGCAGGATGTGTTAAGCGACGTGCTAACCGGCTTAAAATCGCGGGGACGAGAGTTAGCTGCTTATGGCGCCGGCGCTAAGGGCAGTATCTTGCTCAATACGTTTGGTATTGGAAGCAACATTCTGAGTTACGTCGTGGATCGCAGCCCTTATAAGCAAGGGCACTTTATGCCCGGTTGCCATTTGCCCGTTTTTGCCCCGACAAAACTCTTGGAGACAATGCCGGATTATGTGTTGTTGTTAACTTGGAATTTTGGCCAAGAAATCTTGATTCAACAGGCTGAATATCGGCATCGGGGCGGCAAATTCATTTTGCCGATTCCGGAAGTGAAGATTGTCGGATCGTGATTTTCACTGAGACTAGACTCGCCGGCTCGTATATTATCGAGCTTCAACTTGTGGAGGACTCGCGCGGCTTTTTTGCCCGCACCTGGTGCCAGCGCGAGTTTGAAGCGCGCGGCCTCAATCCCCGGCTTGCGCAATGCAATACTTCATCCAATAACAAAAAAGGCACACTGCGCGGGATGCACTACCAGGCCGCTCCACATCAGGAAGCCAAGCTGGTGCGATGCACCATGGGCGCGATTTACGATGTGATCGTTGATCTGCGCCTCGATTCACCAACGTTCAAGCAGTGGTTGGCAGTTGAATTGACCGCAGAAAACCGCTTGATGCTGTATGTCCCGGCAAAGTTTGCGCATGGGTTCCAAACATTGCAAGACAATACAGAATTGTTTTATCAAATGTCTGAATTCTATTATCCGGAACTTGCGCGAGGGGCGCGTTGGGATGATCCGGCATTTGGGATTAAGTGGCCCTGGCCAAATCCGATCATGTCGGATAGGGACAAAAGCTATCCTTTTCTAAGCGAAGGCTTGGAGTTGTGAGAGTTTTTTTGACCGGCGCTTCCGGTTTCATCGGCTCGCACGTGACTCGCGCTTTGTTGACCGCAGGATATGAAGTAGCGATTCTTGCCAGACCAAACCGGCCTGTGCCGCGTTTGCATGATGTGGTTCCTCAACTCACGATCATCGAAGGCGACTTCTACGATACAAATTCATTTCACTTGGCTCTTGCAAAGTGGCAGCCGGAAGCATGTATTCACTTGGCCTGGTATGCTGAACCGGGAAAATACTTACAATCGCCTGAAAACATCTTGGCGCTAACTGCCAGTTTAACTTTGCTGGACGGGCTGATTCGGGTGGGCTGTAAACAGGTGGTGATGGCAGGGACATGTGCTGAATATGACACCGACCTGGGCTTCCTGCGTGAGGATAGTCAGACTTACCCAACATCACTTTATGCCGCTACAAAGCTCTCGTTAAGCTTGATCGCCCAGCAGGTAGCGGCAATCAACGACATTCGCTTTGCCTGGGCGCGTGTTTTTTATCTTTATGGGCCTTACGAAAATGACCAGCGGGTGACTCCAGCCCTCATTCGCGCTCTGCTGACTAACCAGCCCTTTCCAGCTACGCTTGGCGAACAAGTTCGTGACTACCTGCATGTATCGGATGTGGCTTCAGCGTTGATCACATTGGTAGATCGGCATGCCAACGGCGTCTTCAACATTGCTTCTGGCAGTCCGGTCACTATGCGGCAATTGATGGAGATCATTGGAGAGATTACAGGACAGCTTGATTTGATACAGTTCGGGGCATTGCCATATCGAGTCTGGGAGCCAATGTTCATTTGCGGCGATAGCCAGCGGCTGAAGGCCCTGGGCTGGGCGCCTCGTTATTCGTTGCGAGACGGCCTGCGTCAAACAGTGGGCTGGTGGCGGCAATGCTCTCAGTAATCAAGCGCAACATTGCCGCGAATATGGTCGGGGGGATATGGACGGCGTTTCTTAATCTGCTCGTCATTCCCATCCAAGTCAGAATATTGGGCATCGAAGCCTACGGCTTGTTGAGTTTGATTGCCTCCCTGCAGATCATTTTCAATATCCTCGATCTAGGTTTGTCAACAACAGTGACCCGGGAGGTGGCGAGCGATATCTCAAAGGATTACCGAAACAGCCAGATGCTGATTCGAACCATTAACACCGGGTACTGGCCAGTGGGTCTGGCGCTGGGTCGGGGGCTTTTTCTAAGCGCCGAGTGGATTGCTCACCGTTGGCTTGATTTGAAAGCTCTTTCTCCTGAAGTCGCGATGCTGGCAGTCCAGACGATGGCGGTCGCCATCGCGTTGCGATGGCCGGTTTCAATGTACAGTGGAGTCATATCGGGTCTGCAACAAATGGCGGCCCTAAATCTGTTGCGGACCTCGGCGGCAACATTACGAGTCGGCGGTGGCATTATCATCCTATTACTGTGGCCTTCTTTCCTCCTCTTTTTGCTTTGGCAAGCAGTCAGCGCCCTTTTAGAAGTGGGGTTGTACGCAATAACCTGTCTGCATCTGCTTCCGGGAATGTCGTTTCGCCCGCGCATTTCATTTGACGTTCTGAAACGTATTTGGCGTTTTTCGCTCGACATCAACTTAATATCCATCCTGGCAATCATATTTACTCAAACTGACCGGTTGATAATTAGCAAACTGGTGTCAGTGGAAGCGTTAGGCTACTATTCGCTGGCCTACAACGCCTCTTTTGGGCTTTCGGTGATTCAAAACTTTATTACTTCTGCTGTATTCCCGGCCCTGGCCTCCGACTACAGTTTCGGGCGGGTGAGCAGCCTGGCCTCTCGTTACGAGAAAGCCACCCAGATTTTGGTCTACCTGCTCACGTTGCCTGCCTTTGCACTCGTCTTCTACGGGCATGATCTGTTGCGGCTCCTGGTATCGTTTGAGACAGCCGAGCAAGCTTCCCGTGTTTTAGGCCTCCTGGCTCTCGGCTTCTTGCTGAACGCTTCGGTGTCTGTTTGTTATACGCTTGCTGTTGCTACCGGCCATACGCGGCTACCTCTGGCCGTCAATGTTGCCGCCTTCCTGCTTTACCTCCCCGGCCTCTATTTTCTAATTATCAAGCTAGGCATCTTAGGGGCGGCGATGATGTGGCTCCTTTTGAATTTGTATTACCTGTTCACGCTGTTACCGTTGGTTCAGAAGCGTGTTATGCAGGCGAGTATTGCTGTGTGGTTTACGAAGAACCTCCTGCCCTTTTTACTAGCAGGGTTTTTATCCTTAGGGCTAGGCTGGGCTGTGGTTCGCGGGTTAGGGGCGCAAAATGAAATTGCTATCTGGAGTATTTATGTGATGGCGGCAGGCATTTATACTGCCCTCGGCTTTATGTCCCTTGATTTTGCGCTACGACAAGATATCCTCCATACATTCAGGAAGTTCATAACTATTCCTGTCTCCGCTACTAATGGATCCAAAAAATAATTGGTGCCCGCTCTGTAACACGCCAGTCATGCTTAAGTTTCAGGCTTGGGATGTAAATCGCCGCCTCACATCAGAGAAGTTTAACTATTATCAATGTCTCGGTTGCGGCCTTATTTTTTTATCGCCTGTTCCCAATGATTTGGGCGGCTACTACCCGCGCGATTACTACTCAATTCCAGCTTCGTTAGAACAATTGACGTTTCAGGCCCAAAGCGACCGGTACAAGATAGACCTGGTTCGGAAGTTTGCCTCGGGTGGGCGGCTCTTGGAAATCGGCCCTGCCTATGGGAGTTTTGCTTTCCTTGCCAGGCAAGCTGGATTTGAGGTGCATACCATTGAGATGGACGAAGAGTGCTGTCGGTTCTTGTCGGAGGTGGTAGGGGTTCGGGCAATTCATAGCGCCCAGGCTGCGCAGGCGCTGGCCGCCGCCGGCCCTTATGATGTCATTGCCTTGTGGCAAGTGATTGAGCACTTGCCAGATCCGTGGCAAGTGCTCGAAGCCGCCGCCCGACAACTGCTTCCGAATGGCATCTTGGTTGTGGCTACTCCTAACCCTGAGGCGTTCCAGCTTCGACTCTTTGGAGTTTTCTGGGCGCACATAGATGCTCCCCGCCATTTGGCATTGATCCCCGCTTCCTTACTAACACGGAAGATGCAAACCTTTGGCCTCACACCGCTATTACTCACCACGACAGACAAAGGCAGCATTGGTTGGAACTCTTTTGGGTGGTCGGCGAGTCTGAGGAACTTTTTCACCAACCCGGGCGTTCGCGCCATTGCCCATTTCGCCGGGCGCGTGTTGGCCAAATTATTCGGCCCGGTTGAGCGAAGCGGCTGGCGTGGCAATGCCTACACCGCCATTTTTCAGAAAGTTCAATCAGTATGAAATTCTCCGTCCTCCTCCCCACTCACAATCGCCTCGAATATCTTCGATATGCGGTGGAGACAGTTTTGCGGCAGGATTATACAGACTGGGAGTTAATCATTTCCGATAATGACTCCACGGACGATATTGCTGGCTACGTCCAATCCGTTGGCGACCCGCGGCTAAAGTATTACCGCACCGACCGTTTTGTCGCCGTCACCGACAACTGGAACAACGCTCTGCAGAAAAGCGGCGGCGACTACGTCATTATGTTGGGCGATGACGACTGTCTTATGCGTGGCTTCTTCAGCACGATGGCTGAGTTAATTGACGCCTACGAGCGTCCGCCGTTCATTTTCACGGACGCTTATCTGTTTGGTTATCCCGGCGTTCTGCCTGATTATCCATCCGGCTATCTCCGTCGCGGCTATAACCGCTTCTTTGCGCCCTCAACACAAGGCATTTTGGATAGCGCCACGACGCTCGAAATTGTCCAAAAATCGCTCTCCCTGATCACGACGATTAACTACAACATGCAGCTTTCGGTAGTCAGCCGCGATCTGATCAACGCCCTCGCAGACAGAGGGCCTTTCTATCAGTCGCTTTTCCCAGATTATTACGCGACGGTTGTGGCCTTCTTGAAGTCGGAGCGTGTGATGATTTATCAACAGCCGGTGGTGACGATTGGCATCACCCCTAAATCCTACGGCTTCTATCACTTCAACCGGAGACAAAAGAGCGGCCAGGCATTGCTCTACTCTTCCTTGCCGGAGCAGAATCCAGATCATTTGCGGGAAGTTCTCCTGCCCGGCGCCTGGGAATACACTGGCTGGCTCTCGGCAATGGATACCATCAAAGCCAACTACGACAGAGAGTTGGAGCAATATCGCCTAGCCGTTGATTATAACCATTATCGGCGCTTGCAGATCGTTTATAACTACAAGAATTACTATGTTGACAGACGAATTCCCGATGAGGAGTTTGCTCAACTGAAGCGGCTAATGCGAGGCCGGGAAAGGCTTGTTTACGGCCTGGGACTCAGCCTTCTTTTCAAAACTCTAGGCCGACTGGACAACAATAGCCGTAAATCTCTCTTCAACTTTTTGC
>CAYSIV010000008.1:12134-13643 GCA_964431175.1 uncultured Anaerolineales bacterium | reverse complement strand
AGGCGGGCAACATGAGAATATTTTTGTCGGGGAACAATGGCGCGTTTCCGACTTCAAAACCATTCTAGACGTTTTTGAACGAATGCCGCCTCGCCATGCTTAAGCCGTACCGCGAAAAAGCTTTTTCGATAGTCATCCCCGTCCGCAACGGCGGCAAATATATTTCCGCCGCTGTCGAAAGTATTTTGAATCAGACTTACCGGCATTTCAATGTTGTCGTCCTGGAAAACTGCTCTACAGACGACACCGTCTTAATTATCACCGCCTTTGGCGATCCCCGAATTTCCATTTTTCCCGCTCCTGCCCCTCTCAGCATTGAAGACAACTGGCGGCGGATACTCGATCTTGATCTGTCGGAATACTTGACCATTCTAAGTTACGATGATTTGCTCTACCCCGGCTTCTTGCAAGAGATCGCAGACTTAATTGACGCCCAACCGCGAGCGTCTTTGTATTGCGCCCACTTTCATCTGATTGATGAGCGGGGAAATGTTATTCGCCCGTGCAAGCCGATTCCATACAAGGAAACAGCCGAGGATTTTCTCCGGGCGCGTCACTGTTTCAAGCGAGATACGTTTGGCACGGGTTACGTGACGAGGTCGGCGGACTACAAAAAGGTCGGCGGTTTGCCGCCATTTCCTATGCTGTTATATGCCGATGATGTTGCCTGGTATCGCCTGGCAAGTCTGTCTTCGAAGGTTTGCAGTCCCAGCTACCTGTTTGCCTATCGGCACCACGCTCAAAGCGCTTCTCAACTCGTCGCTCTTCCGAGTCTGTACAAGGCCTCCAAACAATACCTGGCGTTTCTTTCGCAAAGCGATTATTTCGTCTCGCCGGCCAACGCCGCGCTGGCGCGCCATCTTGTCCGGGTAACTTTCAACGGGCGATATCACCTTCTTCTCGCCGACTTAATAGCCTCTGGCGATGCTGAGATGTTGCAAGAGTATAAAAAAGCTAAAGCGCAGTTGTTGGTAGCAGCGTCAACCGACCGTCTGTTCCAGGTTTATGATCTGATTTCCAGAGTGTTGGAGTTGCTGGTCTATGTGCCTGTCCCCCGTGCCTTGAAGAAGCCCTTGTTGCGCCTGATCGAAACGATTGGGAATCTAACCCGTAGTCTCAGACAAAAAGAACCGGCTCTGTAATTTGAACCTGCTGTTCACCCTCACCGCTTACCCGCCATTCATTGGCGGCGCGCAGTTGTTGATGCACCATCTAGCTCGCGAACTGCACTCGCGCCATCAGATACAGGTAGTGACTCAGTGGGACGAGCGCCGCACCGATTGGCTGTTGGGCACGACGCTCAAAGCACCTTCTCCCGCCCGCGCTTATGTGGTGGACGGCATTCCGGTTCAACGAATCACTCTCTCGGGTGAGGCGCGCCGCCACCTTGCGCCGTGGGTGCTGGCCTATTATGTGGCCCAGGGACCGGCCTTGAAGCATATTGCTGGCGCCCTGGCCGCCGAAGTCGCCGACAAGGTTGAGCGGGGGCACGGGCTTCTCTCCCGCACG
>CAYSIV010000008.1:8072-12124 GCA_964431175.1 uncultured Anaerolineales bacterium | reverse complement strand
CCCTTGGGCCGGCGACGTTGATCTGATTCATAATTGCCGCATTGGACGTGAAGGGTTGAGTTACGCTTCGCTCAGAATAGCGCGCCAGCATGGCATCCCGTTCGTCTTTACGCCAGTACACCATCCGCGTTGGGGCGGCTGGTGGCATCGTTACTATCATCATCTCTATCGTCAGGCAGATGCAGTCATTGCCTTGACAGAGGCCGAACGGCAAATCCTGGTTGCGCTGGGCGTAGACGAACGCCGGGTGTTCGTTACCGGGATGGGGCCGATTCTTGCGGAGACCCATGATGGCGCCCAATTCCGATCGCAACATGAGTTGGGCGTTGAACCGCTGGTGCTGTTCCTGGGGCAGAAATATGCCTATAAAGGCGTGGCGGCTTTGCTGGAAGCGGCGCAGTTAGTGTGGCGGCGTTTGCCCGACACCCGATTTGCCTTCGTTGGCCCGCGCACTCCATATTCACGCCGCCTCTTCGAAAGTGTTCATGACCGGCGGATCATTGAGTTGGACACAGTAAACTTACAGGAAAAAACAGACGCTCTGGATGCATGCGATGTTTTCTGTTTGCCGTCATCTCAAGAGAGCTTTGGCGGCGTATTCACTGAGGCGTGGAGCCTGGGCAAGCCAGTCATCGGCTGTGACATCCCTGCTACGCGCGCCGTGATTGACGACGGGCAGGACGGCTTCCTGACGGCCTCAAATTCCGGCGCGATTGCCGAGCGGCTGATTTACTTGCTGGAGCGACCGGACTTGCGGGCAGAAATGGGCCAGCGCGGGCGGGCTAAAATGCTGGCCCATTATACCTGGCAGAAGCTGGCCGGGCAGACCGAGCAAATTTACCACCATACGCTCGACAAACTTTAGATGAGTCGTCCTGACCTCTCCATCGTTATAGTCAGCCACAACCACGCCGCCTACCTCGACACGTGCCTGAGACCTCTGGCCCCTGCACAGCACTCGCTGACGCTGGAAGTGTTTGTGGTGGACAATACATCCGCTGACAACACTGCCGAGATTGTCCGCCGACACGCTTGGGCGCAGTTGATCGCCAACACGCGGCGGCAAGGATTCGCCGCCAACAACAATCGCGCCCTCCGTCAATGTCAGGGGCGCTATGTGTTACTGCTCAATCCGGACACGGCGGCCCAACCCGGAACGTTGGAGGTGCTGGTGGCTTATATGGACGCGCATCCACGAGCGGGGATTTGCGGGCCGCAGTTGGTCTTTCCCGGTGGACAGGTTCAGCCGTCGTGCCGCCGCTTCCCCACCCTGGCTTCGGTAGTCGCCCGCCGTACGCCCTTGCGGCGATGGTTGTGGGATTCATCGCTCAATGCCCGCCATTTGATGGCCGACTTTGACCACAGCCAAACCAGCCCGGTGGATTGGATGCTGGGCGCGTGCCTGATGGCCCGGCGCGAGTTTTTGCAAACCGTTGGCTTGATGGACGAAGGCTATTTTTTGTACGTGGAAGATATTGACTGGTGCTATCGAGCGTGGCAGGCTGGCTGGCAGGTCGTTTATGTGGCCGAAGCGCGCCTCACGCATCATCATCTGGCCGTAAGCGATAGAAAGTTGTTCAGCCGTTATTCGTGGTATCACCTGCAGAGCATGTGGCGCTACTACCGCAAGCACTTTGCGCCACCCTGGTTGAGATTGCTGGTGCAGGAAGGTAGAATATAACAATATGACTAGAGCCTCTTCTGCACCCCCCGGCTACTTGCTAAAAGAATCCATTCTCATCATAGCTTTTTGCTATTTAGTGTTTTTCGCCAACACCTGGCGCTTGCTGGCAAGCTACAATCATATCCGTTTCGGAGTGGCCGTTCTGGCTCTGGTCTCCGTCGTTTGGCTGGCTCGTAGTGTTTGGCCGGGGCGAGGCGCGCCTCTACCAATGCCACTCGTCGGCCCGCTCATCCTGTTTCTCGTTGTTTACTTGTTGACGGCGTTCACCTCTCACGACCCGCGACGTTCGTTAGACGAAGTATGGGTGACGGGTATGTATGTGTTTGTCTTTGCCCTTACAGCAGAGTTGGTGAGAGCGGTCTGGCCGCGTGAGTTGTTTATCAAAGCGTTGTTGATCGCCGGGGCATTAATCACCGGACTGGCCTGGTGGACGGCATTGAGTTGGTATCAAGCCTGGTTGGCTGCTGCCCCCGGTGTTTGGCTTCCAGAGATCGCTTATCGCTTGCCGCTAGCCAACGGCCTTGCCACTTTCTTCAATTTGCTCTTCATGGCCGCATTGGCCCGATTCATAGAAACGCGCGCCCGCCTGCCTCGCCTGCTGTTGGTAGGCTGGGGCGTGATCATGCTCGGCCTCATCTTCCTCACTGTCTCGCGCGGCGGCTGGCTTGGCTTTGCGGCCGGGAATGCCATGCTGTTTGTCTTGAAAGTCCGTGGCGCAGGAGGATTTTCGTTTTTACAAACTCTGTGGAGCCGCCTGCGGGCTAACCTGACTCTTTCTCTTGTAACTCTGGCTGTCGGCCTAGCCGGATTAGCGGCCGTTGGTTGGTTGGCCGCCCGTCAGTTGGACAGTCCGCTGAAACCCGCAGCGTTCGAGGCGCGCACCGAATTCTGGGTTCCGGCCTGGCGCGCGTTTTTACAGTCGCCGTTTGTTGGGAGAGGGCCGCTCACTTTTGGAAGCATTTACCTGTTGGGGAACTCAGTGCCGCCCTTTGTGTTTTACCCTCACGCGCACAGCATCTTCTTCAACCTGCTGGCCGAGACCGGCGTGGCCGGGGTAGCCGCCTTTGGAATTTTGGCCGCGAGCGCGTTCCGCGCCTTGTGGAAGCAGGCGAATGTTTTGCGCGGCGACGACCGGGCGGTGGCGCTCGGTGCGCTGGCTGGCGCGGTCGCCTTCGCCGCTCACAGTCTGGTGGACACGGTTCAGGTGGAGCCGGTGAATGCAGTAACGTTTGCGGTTATCCTGGGTGTGGCGCTGGCTCCTCACGAAAATGCCGAACGAACTCTGGTGCGCCCCGGATTTCTTTCGGCGGTTCTTGTCCGCCTGCCAATCATTCTTGGCTTGGCGCTTTCGGCCACCGGGTTCTACAACGTGTGGCGGCTCACCCCCCTGCACAAGGCTGTTAAAGTTTCGCAACAAGGGCAATGGCTAGAGACCGCGACTTTGTTGGAGGAAGCTGTCCGGCGAGATTCCAGATCGGCGATTGCTTATCAACAGTTGGGTCTGGCGAAAAGCATTCTGGCCGGGCAGGGCCAAGCGGACGCTCTGGAACAGGCAACCGCCGCTTTTACGATGGCGGCTCAACTGGATCCGGACTGGTGGTTGAATCATGCCAATCTCGGCGCGCTATACGAGTCGCAAAACAATTACGCTTCTGCTTTAGCTGAAATGAAAACTGCGGCGGAGCTTGCTCCCAAATCAGCATTGACGCGTTTGAATCTGGGGGTGGCCGCCGAGGGCGCGAGTGAGCCGCTGGTGGCCGAGCAGGCGTATCAGGCCACGCTCAACTTGCGCCCGGACTGGGCCGAAGCATATTTTTGGCGAGCCAGGCCGTTTCGCCAACGAGTGCTGGCGCAGTGGCGGCAAACTGCAACGCCAGCGCCCATGCCAACCCTGGCCGAACTTGAAGCGGCGGCTCAAGGCGCAGATCGTGCGAGCATTTACGTTCGCCTGGCTGGCGCTTATGTGACAATGGGGCGGTTGGATGAGGCCGAGACTCTTTTGCAGAAAGCAACGCTTTCTTTTTTTGGCGCAGGCGAAGATCGCTTGGAACTGCTTTGGGTGGAGGCTGAGTTGGCGGCGGCGCGAGGCGACTTGGGAGAGGCGGCGACGAAAGGCGAGCAGGCCATGAACGGCTATCAACAGCAATCAGCGTTTGGGCCGGGCGCGTTTGGCGAAGCAACCTATGGACTGATTGTTTTCCGGCAGGAGACAATGGCGGTTGATCTTGCGCCCCAGTTAACGCCCGCGCCGTTCACCGATTTGTGGGCGAGGCGCATGTTGCAAGTGGGTGACTGGAACAAGTTGATGGGCGATGAGGCGCGAGCCAGTTCGATCTACAGAGATTTACTGGCGCTTGTTCCCGACCAG
>CAYSIV010000008.1:7193-8062 GCA_964431175.1 uncultured Anaerolineales bacterium | reverse complement strand
TGGCGCGCGCGGGCGCCTTCCCGACCAGGCCGAGGCGAAGAGCCGACTGCAACGATAGCTGATAAGCGATCAGCCGACTCTTTGCTTGATGAGCAACGTAATGGATAGACTGAATGGCGGGCCGAAAAGGCTGTTGGCGTTGGCAGGACTCAATTCCTGGGATGGCCTTGCGTTAGCGGCGCTGTTTGGCGCAACGGCGCTTCTGCTCTGGCAATATCTTTTCACATGGCCGACTCCGCTCATCTTTCCGAAGTCGTCGCTGGGGACGGATTTGCCGCGCGAAGTGTGGCCGCTGGCTCGATTTATTGCCGACACATTGAAGCAGACCGGGGAAATTCCATTGTGGCGGCCATATCAAACAAGCGGCGCGCCGCTCATCGGGCATCCGGTCGCGCCGGTATTCTATCCCTTGCACTGGCTGGCGCTGGTGTTGCCTTTGCCGCTGGCGCTTAACCTCGGCGCCTTATTTCATTTGTGGTGGTGCGGCGCAGGCCTCTATTTGTATTTGCGCTGGCAGGCAAACCTGCACCCTCTGGCGGCTTTTATCGGCGCAGTGTTGCTGGCTCACTCTCCCAAGTGGATCGCACACTTGAGCGGGGGGCATTGGCCGACCTTTGTGGCGATTGCGTGGTGGCCCTGGGTTTGGCTGGCCTTTGCCTCATACTGGTCAACCGGCAGGATGCGATGGGCTGTGTTTTTGGGTGTTGCGCTTGCCGCTCAGGCGCTTAATCATGGAACTTATCTGGCGATCAGCCTGGTTGGACTGCTCCCGGCAACGGTTGCTCATATTCGCCCGTCTCTGTTCGACTGGCTAAGGCGTGCTACAGCTGGTTGGGGGGTGGCGCTCATCGTATTGGCTGGGTTGACTG
>CAYSIV010000008.1:0-7183 GCA_964431175.1 uncultured Anaerolineales bacterium | reverse complement strand
CCAAATATGGCCGTTGCTTGAACTGTTGCCTTACACTACACGCACAACTCTCACTTCGGCAGAAGCGGCTTTTGGCAGTTTGCCACCCTCATTACTGGTTGCGCTTTTCTTCCCGCCAAAACTCAAATTTCCAGAATGGTTCATTGTGCCGGGAACAGGAGCGATCATGCTGGTCGCTTTGGGTTGGGCAGGAGGTTGGTCAAACCGGGAGCGAAAATGGGCGATAGCGGCATTGATTGGTTTGGTAATGAGTCTGGGAGGCAACACGCCCTTATACTGGCTGTTGTACCGTCTGCCGGGCTTCTCCATGTTCCGCAATCCCAGCCGGTGGTCAATTTTCACACTGTCGGCACTGTCGGTTCTGGCGGCCTATGCCGCCGACAAGTGGTTAAGTGGGCAACCACTTTCGAAACGGCATGTTACCTTGACCTTATCTATTTTCGGGTTGCTTTACCTTCTAACTGCCGGGATAAATTTCTTTTTGCCAGACGCTTTCCCCTTTGAGACTGTTCCACCGGCAGTAACAGCGTTGGCGCTGATTATTCTCCTGCTTCAGCCGCCATCCCTTTGGAAAGGGATCGTAGTGGCGCTGATCGTGATCGCCGATTTATGGTGGATCGCCGGTGGGTTGATAAGGCCTGAACCAGAGTCCAACGTCACCCATGCCGACCCGGTTGCCTTGTTTCTGGCCCCTTCTGCCGAAAATGGGGAACGCAGTTTTGCCCCGTATGGCGGTTTGTCTGCGCCGATGTTAGTCACTTACAATTTGCGGGCGGCGGATGGATATGATCCGTTTCAGTTAGCATCCTATGCCGAACTTGCGCGGCGGGCGGGCGGTTGTGCTTTTGATGGATATGCCGTCGCCGTGCCGCCCACTCAGGCTAGCCCTGAGGCGACGATAGCTTGCCCGCATTTTCAACCTGTGAAGCGTTTGCTGGCTCTGCTCAACATTCGTTACGTGATCCTGCCCGCGCCCGCCAACCTGGCGGATATGCCTTTGGTATTCACAAACGCCGATCGCTGGGTTTATGAAGTTGGGCACGGCAATGGCCCGGCTTTTGGCGTAGTGAGTTGGGAAACAGCCCCGTCCAGTGGTTGTATCAACCGGCTGATAGAAATCAATCCCGCTACGCAAGCCTTAGTAGCCGAATCGATTCTCCCTGTTGTGCCAAATGCAGTTGCGCCCAGCGTGCGTTTACGCGAGACAGGCGTAAATGGAGAGACGTTTGTGGTTGACGCCGCCACTCCCGGCCTTTTGATTCGCTCAGAGGCGTGGGCGCCGGGCTGGCGCGTTTTCGTGGATGACAGCCCGGCCAAGCTTGAGCGCGTAGATTGCGCGCTACAAGGAGTCTGGCTTGATGCAGGGCCTCACCGGGTAAAGTTTGAATACCGCCCGATAAGCTACGAAATTGGACGCTGGGTAAGTGCAAGCATGGTGCTCATCCTGATTGGGTGGGCTGTTTACTACGCCCGTCGCCGCCTATGAATGATCGCCGACAAGAACTGACATGGTTTGTGCTCGCCTCCGTTTTTATTTTGACGCTTACCAGCATTCCTTACGCCATCGGCCACCTCAGTGAGCCGCCCGGCCTCAAGTTTGCCGGAGCCCTCATCGCCCCCGACGACACATTGAGCTATCTGGCTAAAATGCAACAGGGCCGATTGGGCAGTTGGGTGTTTCACTTGCCCTACACTGGCCAAAACCACGCCGGCGTGCCGCTCGTTTACGGCTACTACATTCTTCTGGGCCACGTTGCGCGCTGGTCGAGCCTGCCAAATCTGGTTGTGTTTCATCTGGCCCGTTTGTTCAACGGATTCTTTCTGCTAACGATTGCCTATTTGCTGATCGTTCAGGCAAGCGACGACCTGCAAGAACGACGGACAGCCTTTATGTTGGTGGGCCTCTCTTCCGGCTTCGGCTGGCTGGTCTTGCCGTTGGGCTTCTACCTTTCCACCGATCTCACTAGCCCCGAGTCCAACACCTTCCTCACGCTGTTCGACAACGCTCACTTTTCTCTGGCGCAAGCACTGCTGGCTTCGGCGCTCTTGTTGTTGGCAGTTTCGACCACACGTGCCTGGCGGCGGGCGGGCTTGTTTGCGCTGGCGACGATGTTCCTCACTTTGCTTCAACCGTTTGAGATTGCGCCGGTTGCCGGTGTGGCCTTGTTCTACCTCGCGGCCCGCTGGCTAAAAGACAAACGTTTCCCGCTGGCCCTCGCCGCCCAGATCGGGTTGGCTTTAGTGGCCGCTGTGCCGCTGTTTGCCTTGATGTGGTATGTTCTCAACACCGACCCGTTGCTCAGAGCGTGGTCGCTTGGCCAACAGTTGATCACGCCGCCGGTGTGGCATTACATTTCCGGCTACGGCCTTGTTTTGGCGGCGGCAGTTCCCGGTGGCGTCATCGCATTCAAACGGCGGCGGCCCATTGATCTGGTGTTGCTGATTTGGATCGGCGTGACACTGGCTCTGCTCTACGCTCCCGTCTCGGTACAACGGCGGTTTGCGGCAGGCCTGCACATCCCGCTGGCAATTTTGGCGGCGCCGGGTTTGGGCCACTGGGCCAAGCGCTGGCCTTTGCCGCGCCGGTGGCTGATCATTCGCGGCTTGACAGTGCTGACAATGATGACGACCGGCGTGATTGCGATCCTATATTCAGCCGGGCCGCTTCTTCATAATTCTAAACTGTATTTGACGAAAAATGAAGAAGCCGCCCTCGTCTGGCTGAGAGACAATGCCGAACCGGATACCGCCATTCTCTCGTCCACCGAACTGGGCCGGTTCGTGCCGGTGTACAGCGCCGGGCGGGCCGTCTCGGGCCATGGCATGGAGACAATTAATGCTGAAGCAACCGAGGCCGAAGTGATTGAATTCTACGCCGACTCTACTTCTCCTGCGCGGCGGCTGGCGATTCTTGCGGCGCACGATGTCGCCTATGTCATCTTCGGCTCGCGTGAGACGGCCTTGAGCGGCGATTCTCGAAACTGCCTCGACAACCTGACGTTGCTCACCCGCGTCGGCGATGTCGAAGTCTATGCCGCCATTCGTCGTTGACCGCAAAACGGAGAGCAAGTTGAAGATTCTTCACCTCTGCCGACAATTCCATCCCTGTCTCGGCGGTGTGGAGCGATTTGTGGCTGAACTGGCGGCGCGATTAAGTGCGCGTGGACATACAGTGGAAGTGGCGACTCTCGATCACTGTTGGCGCAAGCCGGCGCGGTTGAGCCGCCACCAAATGGTGAACGGCCTCTCGGTTCACCGCTTGCCCTTCGTAGGCGGGCCGCTCTTCTTTGCCGCTCCGGGCGTGCTAGGCCTCGTCAGCCACTTCGATGTGCTTCACATTCATAACACCGATTTCTTTTTGGACTTTCTGGCCGCCACGCGCTTCATTCATCGTCGCCCGCTCGTCGTCTCCACCCACGGCGGCTTCTTTCACACTGCCGACCACGCCGCCCTCAAACGATTGTATTTCAATTTGATCACCCGCCACTCGCTGAAGGCGGCCACGGTCGTCCCCAACAGCGCCAGCGATGAGCGAAAGTTTGCGCCTTACGCCCGCCACGCCACGCGAATTGATAATGCGATAAACTATCCGGCCTTTGCGGCGGTCAACCCCGCCCCGGGCGGGGTTGACCGCCAGCCTGTGCCGGGGCGAGTGATGACCGTGGGCCGCCTGGCCCCAAATAAAAACCTGCCAGCGATGTTACGGACTTTTGCCAGCGCCCACAAGATCGATTCCAATTTGTCGCTCGTCGTGGTCGGCGACGGCCACCTTCGGGCCGGGCTTGAACGGCAAGCGGCTGATTTGAACATTGCTGGCGCAGTGCGCTGGACCGGCGAGATTGACGATGCCAGTTTGCGCGCCGAACTTGGCGCGGCGGAAATTTTTTTGAGCGCGGCCTCCTACGAAGGCTTTGGCCTGGCTCTGCTCGAAGCAATGGCCGCCGGATTGATCCCGGTGGTGAATGACATCGAAGCATTTCGGGATGTAATCATCGACGGACGGAATGGATTCCTGGTTGATTATCGGGCCGCCGACTCTGCGGCCCGGACTCTGGTCCGGGTAGAGGGCCTGCCGCCAGCGCAGAAGCGACAGTTGAGTATGACGGCCAAAGCGACGGCGGCGAAATTTGACTGGCCGGCGGCGGTGGAAAAATTTGAAGCGGTTTATCGGGAAGCGATCGGCAAATCATCATGAAGTTTGTTTCTTGCAATCTGTGCAACTCGGAGCAGAGCCGCGAGTTGTACCCGGCCACTCTGCCGGAAACGCATCAAATAAAAGCCGGGCCGGCGTTCAACTGCACTTCGCCCGACTACGGCCAGCATTATCGAATTGTGCAATGCGAGCAGTGCGGACTGGTGTATGCCAACCCGCGTGGCGCCAGCGCCGAGGTGTTGCAGGCTTATGAGGCGGTTGAAGACCCGCTGTACTTGCAGGAGCGCGAGGGGCGGGTGATCACCTTCCGCGAGCACCTGAAGCCCATTCATAAGCTCACGGGTGAGCCAAACGGGCGGCGCTTGCTGGATGTGGGCGCTTTCATTGGCGTGTTTGTGGAAGTGGCGCGCGAGGCCGGGTGGGCCGCCGAGGGCATTGAGCTGTCGGCATGGGCGGCGCGGCACGCGCAACAAAATGGATTGGCGGTGAAACAAGGGACTCTGGCAAGCGGCGGCTGGCCTGACGAGTCTTTCGAGGCGGTGACCATGTGGGATGTGATCGAGCATTTTGACAATCCCCTTGGCGAGTTGACTCATGCTTTCCGCCTGCTCAAGCCGGGCGGGGTGATTGTGATCCACACGATTGATGTTGGGAGCGTGACGGCCAAGCTGATGGGCGAGCGCTGGCCGTTCTTGATGGAGATGCACGTCATGTTTTTCTCGCGCCCGACGCTGAGAGCAATGCTGGAGAAAGTTGGTTTTGAGTATTTGGGCGATCACACCGAGGGGCGCTACTTGCGGCTGGGTTATTTGGCCGGGCGGGTACGGGCCGCGTTTGGGCCGCTGGCGGGCGGGCCGCTGGAGGCTCTCGTGTCGGCTCTCGGCCTCAACGGGTTGCCCGTGCCCATCAACACCCTCGACCTCTTCACCGCGTACGCGAGGAAGCCAAAATAGCTTATCGCACGAGCAAATGCCAGTTTTTGGCAATTGCGCCAACCCATAATAAGACCCATGCCGCCACGGCGATGCGCGGTTGGCGCGCCGAAAGCAATGCGAAGAACAGGGTGACGGAGTGGATAACGAAGTAAGGCACAAGGCACAGCGTCGCGCCGACCGCCAGCATTTCGTCATTGCGTTTCCAGGCGAGATATAACAATGCCAGCCCCAAGGGGATCAGCCACGGCCAGGGTGCGGCGTTGGCGTTGGCAATGAATTCTTTCGGCCTGCCGATGATGTTAGCCGCCATAACGGCAGGCCACCATCCCCAGATTAGAAACGATATAAGAACCACGGCGATCAGCGGCAGCACAAAGCGGAATTTGTTTTGCGCTTGCTTAAACCAAATCAGGGTGGCAAGCCCCGCCGGTTTGAGGCTTGGCGAAGATGAATGGCAATGCCCACTCTGACGGAAGAAGAAAGGCCGTCATTGAAATCCATTCGACATTGCCGTTGAGAACCAACGCCGCGAACGGGAGCGAGGTGAGCGTGAGGAGCAAACTCGATTTACTGCCACGATAGCGCACAACCACCAGCGCAGTAACAGCCAGATTGAGAAATGTGTTGAGCGCCTGGCCAACTTGCGGCGGCAGCAGCCCAAGCGGTGACAATAGAAGAGCGTACCATGGGGGATTGATGAATGCTGGAATTTGATATGGATGAAGAGGGTTTCGCGCAGCAATGCCAGCGCCGTCATACCAATCCACCGTATATGGCAGGTAAACAGCAAAGATGTAAACAATCAAAGGTGAGACGATGAGCAACCCCAAGGCTAAATTGTAGACAGCAGGGCCTCGCATAGGGAGAGGTGTACGCATCGCAGATTATTTCCTGGTTGCTTGTTGATAGACGATGCCGGTAGAGACGGCAAGCATAACCGGTTCCATAACCCAGTGATAACGATCTAAGTTGGCTAGAAAAAGGCTGTGCAGAATTGTAACGGAAATTACCCCCACTAACAAATTGGCGCAAAAGAATGGATAGCGCTTGTGGCGCAATAATGTTGTGATGCTGACAAAGAAAAGGGGCGTCAACACGAATCCTCGTTGCCGAAAAAGGTGGTAAAGGCCCAATAGCCATTTGTCAAAAGGATTGTCAAGATTAGCCCGAGGGTCGGCTGGCAGGAAGTATCCACGAGAAGAAAATTTTCATAGATAATAAAGCACTAAGTCAAAGGCAACGAGTAACGGCGTTCGGACGTCGGCGACAATTCGGGTGCTGCCCACAACTAAAGTGGGGAGTAATATGGGCGTCATCAATTTCGATAACGTGCGATATAAACCTTTTGGCTGGCTACTATTTGGTCTTTTCATTGAATTGATCTGGATTATCTGGAAATTTTTTGATATACCAACATCCCGTCACTGCCATAAATATCCGTTGGTATCTTTTTGCTCAGTGTGTAATTGGCGGTGAAACGCGGATCGGCCAGCAACGTGCGCCGGCCGTACACTTCAAGAAAGACGACGTAATCAGGCTTGTGGTCAGCGATGAGGTCAGCCGAGATGGCGTAGTTGATGATCAATTGCTGGCGTGGCAGTGGATAGTAGGGTACCGACTCGGGCGAGACGAGGCCAATGGTGTCGAGGAGGCGCCCGTCAGAAAAGTAGCCGAGCGCGCCAATGTCGCCAGCGGCGATGACGGTTTGCGGCGTGAGTTGTGGCGCAAGTTCTCGGCCAACCTGGGTGTAAAGTTCTTCGAGTTTGAACCAGGCCATGTCGGGTGCGGGGCGGTTAGGGCCGTGATCGGGTGTGATGATCCAGGCGCGGAGGGAGAAGAAAAGGAAGATTGTAGTGACAGCGTAAAACGTGAAACGTGAAACGTCACCCGCAGGAGGCTGTGCCAGCGACAGACGTTTGAGTGAGGCCATACGCGATAAGCCATCTGCTATTCGCGATAGGCCGCCGAGGAGGCCGATGAAGTAGAAAGGCAGAGGCGGGGTGAGGTACCAGCGAAAGATGAGAGGATTGGCGATGGCGAAAGCCGCGAAGTAGAGCCAGGGGTAAAGAAGGATGGCGGTTGCCCGCGAGTCGCG
>CAYSIV010000007.1:24898-44095 GCA_964431175.1 uncultured Anaerolineales bacterium | reverse complement strand
GAGTGCTGAGCGAGACGGGGGTGTCCAGGTCAGAAGTCGTGTCGCCATTGACGAAACCTTCGTAGGTGGCGGTGAACACTGGGTTGGCAGCGCCATAGGTCTTGCTCTTGTCGTCTGCCGTGATGGTCAGCGCAGCTTTGTTGATAGCCAGTGTGCCGTTCACAAACGCGATGGTGTAGTTGGCGTCCGCCGCGCCGTTGGCTGTGATGGCATACGTGCCCACCGGGCTGGAAACATCGGCGAGCGTGTTGAGCGAGACAGGGGTGTCCAGGTCAGAAGTCGTGTCGCCATTGACGAAACCTTCGTAGGTGGCGGTGAACACTGGGTTGGCAGCGCCATAGGTCTTGCTCTTGTCGTCCGCCGTGATGGTCAGCGCAGCTTTGTTGATAGTCAGCGTGCCGTTCACAAAGGTGATGGTGTAGTTGGCATCGGCTGCACCGCTGGCTGTGATGGCATACGTGCCCACCGGACTGGATTCATCGGCGAGAGTGCTGAGCGAGACGGGGGTGTCCAGGTCAGAAGTCGTGTCGCCATTGACGAAGCCAGAGTAGGAAGCCGTGAGAACAGGGTTGGCTGCGCCGTAGACCTTGCTCTCGTTATCGGCTGTGATGGTCAGGGCTGCAGGCGCGATGATCAGCATGTCACTGGCAGAACCGATGTAGTTCGGCTCAGTAATGGTGGCAACCA
The DNA here is from genome assembly GCA_964431175.1 of uncultured Anaerolineales bacterium. Classification (GTDB taxonomy): domain Bacteria; phylum Chloroflexota; class Anaerolineae; order Anaerolineales; family VGOW01; genus VGOW01. The sequence goes on along the minus strand of CAYSIV010000007.1, from coordinate 43,408 downwards.
CGGCATAGCTCCCCGCATTCATCGGTACAGTGGGCAAGCCACCATAACTGATGCTGAAGCTCAGGCCAGCCGGATCGGTGGTGACTGTGACCTCTCTTGGCGTGCCGTTGTAGGTCTGGCTGAGATTACTCAACGTCACCGTGACAGGTATTTTGTTCACTATGACTGTTACGGTTGCAGTACCTACACCACCCTGAGAGTCGGTCACTTTCAGACCGACCGTATAACTCCCATTGTCCGGCCAGGTGTGGCTGAGGTTTTGACCCATCTCATCATAGGTACCATCGTTATTCCAGTCCCATTCATAAGCGGCGGTATCACTGAGGAGCCAGTCATTGGCCGAGCCGCTAAAGCTGATCGGGGCGCCCGCATTACCAGAGTATGAGCCGCCGGGGATGGCCTGCGGCGGGTGCAAGTTCAATTGAACGCTTGTGCCGCTGTGCCATGTGCCTGTTGTGGCGACTATGCGCCCGTTGATCTTGAAGGTAAGCGGGTCGCCTTCGGCGCCGCCTTCCTTGGTTGGCGTGCCACTGATATCGCCGGGCACATCAACAGAGTAAACCAGGACCAGGTCAGATCCAAACAGGCTGATCGTAGCAGTAGCCACCGGCCCGCTTATTCCGGGGGCGAAGACTTCAACCTTATCTTCGGATCCTGGCGGGTTGTCGTCGATGCGGATGTGGATCTCACCGTAGAAACCGGAGGGCAGTGTCGGAGGAGGAGAACTCACGTGGATCGTCACTATTGCGATGTTGCTGTCCGCAGACCCATCGTTGGCCTTGTAGGTAAACGTATCGTTACTGCTGAAGCCGGAAGGGGGTGTGTAGGTGAACGAGCCATTCGCATTCAGTAGGAGCGTGCCGTGTGCGGGGTCGTTGACCTTGAGCGCCTTAAGCGGATCCAAGTCGGCATCCGTGTCGTTGGTCAGAACGCCGGGTGCGGCGATGCTCAAGGCAACACCTGCGTTTGTGTTGTAGGTATCGTTACCAGCTACGGGAGGGGTGTTATAGTCGAAGATGACATCCACCCAGTAATTGCTGGCGAGATACGTTGCGGTCGGGAAGCCTTCAGCATATATAGATACCCCGTTCGGCCCGTCGGTTCCACTCATCAGGGCATGCAGGGGTGGAGTGTTGACTGCGGTGGTAAAGTAATTCGTATTTTGAACATAGTACCCATTTGAGGAGTAGACGGAAACAACATAGGTGGTATTTGCCAGGATTGGCAGGGGGGTAGTGAAGAGGGCTTCTTGCCATCCGGAGGAGGTTTCGTTAGTGAAGCTTACCGTAGCCAACAAAGTGCCGGTGTTGGTCCAGAGATGCCCGGTGTGGCTGCCTGTATCCTCTGAGCCTTTGTAATACCGCACCCCGGTAATATACCCATCCACCTCGCTGCGGAATCTCACGCCTGTTTCGATTGTGTCGCCGCCCACATCTTTCGCATTCACTCTGCCCGGTATCGGGTTGGATGGCCAGATCTTGCACGGGCAGACGGGCTTTGAGTTCACATCAAACGCGTTGCTCGTGGCGTTTCCCATACTGCTGCTGGCGTTAATGGAATCACCAATAGCATTCTGGTTAATGGTGACGTAGCCACTCCAGCGGCCACTGGCAAAGTTTCCGGTGGCTGTGGGAGCCAGTGTGCCGGTTGTGTCATCAAGGACCAATCCTGGGTTGCCATTATAGGTCACCACCAGGTTATCGTTGCTATCCCGGACAGAGATGCTCACCTGGAAGGGCAGCGTGGCGTACTGCGGGCTGGAAATCGGTTCGATGCTGAAGTGGTCAAATACCGGTTCTGTCACTGTGACCGTAACATGACTGCTTATACTGCCATAGGTGGCTGTCACGGTTTCCGTGAAAATGCCACCGACCAAACCGGCAGTGAACAAGCCATTGGAATTGATCGTTCCACCGCCGTTGGCCACACTCCAGGTGAAGGTTATGTCGGGGTCATTGATGGCGTTATTGCTGGCATCTTTTCCTACGGCGGTAAACTGTTGGGTGGCCCCAGCCACAACGGATGCCGGACTGGGGGTGATGTCAATGTGATCCAATGGGCCGGGGACAGTGTATACAACCTGCGTGGAGCCGTCGAATGTTGGAACGTTGACAAAACCCTGCCGGATATTCCCACCTTCATCGGTGAACAGGTAGAACTCCGTATCCATGTCAGTCTTGCCGGAGAGATCAACAGTCACCTCGTTGCTAACGGAATTGTAGACGCCGTTTGCGATGTTTGAATCATGCGTTGCGCGCAAGTACTGGCAGGCATAGTCCAGGGTGACGTAGCGCGGATGATAGGGCGCGATGTTGCTGGCGATACCCTGCATGACGGTGCGCCAATCCGCGCCGCTGCTCACGATGTACTGCTTGCCTTGTTCGTGTACGAACAAGGTAGCAAGTGTCATGCTATCGAAATTTCTGGTGAACCACTGAGTGCCATCCGAGATTACTTTAGGCAGGTTATTGGGATCAGGTACCCAGTCGTAGCCCTGGATATCGCGAAGCTCGTTGAAGCAGTTGAAGAACTTGCCATTTAATTCGGTGTGCCCAGGGATGCCCAAGTAGTCAGCGTAATAGAGCGGGATGGTGAGTTGTTCGCCCGGGTTTTCGTAAAGCCTGTACGGACCCACTAGGAAGGGCACGTCAGTGGCAGGGCCGGGTGCATGGGGAATTCCAATAAATTCCATACCCCAATTCTGGAGGCCGCTATTCGGGTAGTCCGGTAGCAATGGCCCGAAAATGTTGGTGCCGGTACCGTAATAATGGCCCAGCATGAACTTGGATATGGGGATCCCGGTCTCGGCATACCATTGTGAAGCGTCAATGAAGTTTTGACCGATCACAGCGTCCGGAAAATCGGTGACACCATTTCCAAGCGTGCCAAATTGATCAAAATAGAAGAAAGTACCACCACCCAAGGCATGAATGGAGGCAGTAGCATTTCCACTGGTAGTCAGAGCTTTCAAGTCCGCGGTCTTGGCAGGATTGTATCTAAAGTCGTTAAGATAGAAACCCAGCCAGGGCTTGAAGCCGACCTCATTGGCGATGTGCACCCAATCCAACGGACCGGAGACATCGTCTGCGCGGAATGTGGCAAAGGGCGGAATGCCTTGCATGGCAAAAGGTTTGCGTGCCGCCCAGACCATGCTGCGCCAGAGCAGATCATCCAGGCCAAAAACAGGCCCTTTGACGTTGAGCGACATCCAGTTGTAGGTGCCAAACTGCACGGCGCGCTGAGCGTTGGAGACCGACAGGAACCAGTCGTTGCCTGTGCCTGCCAGCCGGGTGGCGTTCGCCCCGCTTACAATACTGGCCAGGGTCATGCCGCCCGTGCTGATCGTTGATCCATTGGCATGCCGCTGGGTGATGTAGTGGGGCGTGGGTTGTGTAAGGAATGTCACTCCCGAGCCAGCATGGGCGGCAGAATCGTAGGCAAAACCAAACAGGTTCTGCACGAACTCATATCTTGCAGTCACACCATTGGCAAGGTCATTATCGAAATTCACCAGGCCACTACCAGCCTCCACCGCAGCGGTGATATCGCTCTGCGTGCCTGAATCCCCGGGGGTCAGATAGGTTCCGGAAGGATCCATCTGGCGGTGACCGATGATGATCAGGCCGTAATCGCCGATGTTGGCCCACTCGCATTCCGTTTTGATATCGCAGACATCATAGGGAATGCCAAAGTTGTCTAGGTAGGGCTGGATGAGATGCTGGAAATCGGCAAAAGCCGGGCTTTCGGAGTTGACCAGCACGACTGCCTTCATATTCGGGTGTGGTGCTGGGGGTTCTGAGGATGTGCTAAACGACCAGGTTTTGTCGGCAGCCATCGGGTTGGGGGTCGGGGTTGCCAGGTCTCTCACGCCGCTCGGACCGCCCTTGATGAGAACGGTGTAAGTGGTGGAGTAAGCCAGCTGAGAAGTGGGGGTGAGAGTGGCAGTATGGGTGCTGTCACTGTAGGTAACGGTGGCGTCCACGGGTGCGCCGCCGGTGCTCAGGGTGAAATTGCCAACGTCAGTCGTTCCGGTGACCGATTCACTGAAGGTGGCAGAGATGTTGATCGTGGCGCGGACATGGCTGGCGCCGTCGGCAGGTGAGGTGCTGGTGACAACTGGCGCAGTATGGTCAGCCAGACTCGCATTAAAGACAACATCCACCCAGTAGTTGCTATCCTGGTAACCGGGCGCATTTGGGAAAGTCCCGGTTGATGAGGGTGGGTTTGGATAGGCCGCGACACCGTTCCCGCCGACCGAAACGCTGAGCGGGGCATGCAGTGGCGGGTGATCCACTCCTGTGTTGGTGAAGAAGAAGCGGTCCACCGACCAATGGCCGGCGGGCGAATAGTAGGAAGCGATATAGGTAGTATTGGCCTGAATGGCCACCGGCGCTGGCAACAACATGGTCTGCCAGCCAGAGCTTGTTTCATTCGTAAAAGCGACTTCAGCCAGCTTGGTGCCGCTGGTTGACCAGAGGTGCCCATAGTGCGTCCCGGTGTTACCAGCTCCCTTATAGAATCGCAGCCCGGTGATATAACCTGCCACATCCGAGCGGAATTTGACACCCAATTCAACGCCCTCGGTATCGGGGGAACTTGTTGTCCCTGGGATGACGCTGTCGTTCCAGATGCTGATCGGGTAAAAGTCAATAGTAGCAGTGGTAAATGACCACGTGTAATCTACAGAGAGGGTGCTGCCAGAACTGGCTTGCACACCGCCAGAACCGCCCGTGATGGTGACCGTGTAGGTTGTGCCGGGAGTTAACGGGCCAGAAGGGGTCAGCGTCGCAGTCCTGTTGTCCGCACCCAATGCCACCGTGGCGAGAACCGGTCCGCTTATCGAGCTCAACGTGAAATGGCCGGTAACCGAGTCCGCGACCATATCCTGACTGAAGGAGGCGCTGATGACGCCGTCGACATCGAGATACTGTGAGCCGTTTGCTGGAGTAACATTGGAGACCGACAAGGTTGTTGACGCATCGAAGATCACATCCGCCCAGTAGTTGCTGGCCATGTAGGCTGGTGAAATGGGGAAACAACCTGTCGAGACCGTACACGCGGCCAAAACGCCGTTCGGGTCACTGCCATCGATGTTCTTGGTGGCTTCCAATGGGCCGCTAATGACCGATGTATTTGTAAAGAAAGAATTCGTAGTGGCATACCAGCCATCCACCGAATAATAGGAGACGATGTACTTGGTGCCCGCAGTGATCGCTACCGGGGATGCAAATGTAGCTTCCTGCCAGCCCGAGATGGTTTCATCCATGAAGAGTACGCTGGCGAGGGGTGAACCGCCGCTCGCTACCCACAAATGCCCGTAATGCGCCCCGGTGTTGCCCGCGCCCTTGTAGAAACGTATCCCGCGCACCAATCCATCTACCGACGATTTGAACTTCATGCCTAGTTCGTACGTGAAACCCGTATCTTGCTTCAGGGGGGTAACCGGAGCACCACTGGATCCCCAGATGGTGCATGGGTAAACGCCGGTCGTACAGGCGGGTGTTGACTCCGTGGCGAACGACCAGGAATAATCAGCAGCCAGCGTCCCGCCGCCTGAGGTTTTCACACCTGAGGCCCCACCCTTCACGGTGGCGGTGTAGGTAGTGACACGACCCAGCGGTAGAGTGGGGGTCAGCGTCGCAGTCCGGGTTCCCGAATCATAAGTGACCGAGGCGGGCACCGGTGTGCTGCCATGGAGCAAAACAAAAGTGGATGCAGTAATTGTTGTTTCGTCCATCGTGTCGCTGAAGCTGGCGGTGACGCTGGAATTGACCGGCACGCCCGAGAGGCCATTCACAGGTGAAACCCCGGTCACGGTCAGTTGTTTGGTATAAAAGATCACATCCACCCAGTAGTTGCTGGATAGGTAGCCTGGGGTTGCCGGGTAGCCTGAACTACTCGAGTTATAAACCCCATTCGGTCCATCAGCGCCGCCCTTCAGGATGTGCAACGGGGGGCTGTCGACGCCTTGATTCTGAAAACCAGCGCTACCAGAAGACGAATTAAAATAACCTGCTGAAGAGAAGAATGACGCGACATAGGTTGTATTGGCAGAGACAGGGTAAGGCGTGGAGAACTGTAACTCTTTCCAACCCGAGGAGGTATCACCGGTAAAATTAATAGATTCTGTCGTGGCTAACAAGGTCCCAGCCATATTCCAAAGGTGTCCGGTGAAATCCCCGGAGAACGAACTGCCCTTGTAGAAACGGATTCCCTGGATTTCACCATTTACATCCGTGCGAAATTTCACGCCGAGTTCGATTGATGGAAGGTTACGCTGATTTGGGGTTACCGGTGAACCGCTCGTCCCCCAGACACTGCACGGGAAAACACCGGTGCTGCAGGCAGGAGTGAGATCTGGAGCAGCTGTGACGCTGGTGGGATTCACTCCAACCGCCGAGACAAGCATAGCCAGGATCATAACCATCGAATTGATCCGCGAGAGTTGAACGAACAGGGTCTTTTGAGATTTGGTATTCATGGCATCCCTCCCAGGATAGAGCCGCCTAAATTTCGAGAGCAAACCTTTTCGATATGGATTAACTAATAATCTACTTGATACTTCACGCTCCAGGTGTGATCCGCACTGACCTTGATCCAGTAGCCCCAGCCGGGGGCCAACTCGGTCAGATCATTCGCCCAGGCGGGTGATGTCCGATCAAACAGCTTCCACGGATCAGCTGTCTCGCTTGCGTGATACGCATACACCAACGAGAAATCGGCGCCGTGCTCACTCAACGCCTCGGGCAGTGGACGATTCATCACGGATGGATAGGCCACCAGGTTCCAGCCACCGGCAGTGGTCGACAAATTGATGCTGGTTGTTACAGGAACACTGCCCACCACCTCCAATGTGTCTGCGGCGGTCATGTGGATCCAGAATCCCATCGTCTCATCCAGACTGTTCAGTGAATTCGAGTACGGTGGCGCGCCTGGCGCGTACTTCATCCAGTTACCGCTGGAGCTGTGAGCGCCCGTTGCATCCCAGGCATAGACCAGGTCGTAATGGCCGGCAATGCTGGAAAGTACGGCTGCGATATTGGCGTTGATTGGATGCACATTGAAGGAGATCAGATTCCAGCCTGGCGCCAAGGAGAGGCTGTGAGTCACGGTGACCTCATTGACAGTGATGGTGATGGTTTCGCAATCAGAGAGAGCTCCATCACTGACGCAGACATCAAAGGTATAGATGCCCGGTCCTTGCGCTTCGGTTGGCATCCAGGTGAAGGCGCCGCCAGCAGTGATGGCCGCACCGGTTGGTGCGCCATCCAGGCTGAAGGTCAGCGTGTTAGCTGGGAGATCGGCATCAGAGGCAGTGGCGATGAAGGCCAACTGAACCAGTTCATCGACAGTTTTGGGCCCGATTGCATCGAGCACTGGCGCGTCGTTCACCGCGTTGACGGTAATGCTCACGGTGGCGGTATTGCTATCCAGTGATCCGTCATTCGCTTTGTATGTGAATGAATCTGCGCCGTTGAAATTCGTGTTGGGAGTGTACGTGAACGATCCATTCGCATTGAGCGTGAGGCTGCCATTTGCAGGGTCGGTGACCTTGATGGCGGTAAGAGGATTGCCATCGATATCGCTGTCATTTACAAGCACGCCAGCGATCGCCAAAACATTCAATGTACCATCTTCGCTAACGACATAATTTGAGTCATCGACAGCAACAGGCGCATCGTTGATGACATTGATGGTCACTGCGCTTGAGGAGGTCTTCGCAGGGACATTGTCATCCGTGACGGTAAGGGTTGCTATGTAGTGTCCGAAGGAGGGGTAAGCATGATCCGCAGTCACCCCCGTCGCACTCCCGCCATCACCAAAGTCCCAACTGTAACTCGCGATCGACCGATCGGGCCTGCCATGATGTGAACTACTCGCATCAAAGCTAATTGACTGGGTATATGCCGCCGGATTCGGACTCGCCATGAAGCTGGCAAACGGGCGATTGTCGTAGATCGTCAGCGTCGTTGTAGCCGTTCCAGTTGCACCAAACGCGTCGGTCACCCGCAAACGAATCGGATGAGAACCCAGTCCCAACGCGTCTATCTGCGCTGCACTGATTGCAGCCGATGCACCAGTCAGCTCGTAAGTGCCATCGTTATCGACATCCCACTGATACAAAACAATCGAGTCTCCACAACCTGCATTCGGATCCGACGAACCTGTTCCGTTGAGTGCCATCCCACTGCCAAGATCAGCCGGGTATGGTCCACCCGCGTTAGCAACCGGAGACAGGTTGCCCTGATCCACAGCGATGCCCGCTGCGCTTGAGGAGGTCTTCGCAGGGACATTGTTATCCGTGACGGTAAGGGTTGCCGCGACGTATCCGAAGAAGGAGTAAGCATGATTCACAACCATCCCCGTCGCACTCCCGCCATCACCAAAGTCCCAGCTGTAATTCACGATTGACCGATCGGGTCTGCCATGAGACGAAATACTCGCATCAAAGCTAATTGACTGGCTGCAAGCCGCAGGATTCGGATTCGCCACAAACCTGGCAACCGGGCGATTGTCGTAGATCGTCAGCGTCGTCGTAGAAGTTCCAGTTGCACCAAACGCGTCGGTCACGGTCAATCGAACCTGATAAGAACCCAGTCCCAACGCGTCTATCTGCGCGGCTGTGAGCGTTGGTGTCGGACCAGTCAGACTTATCGAACCAGCGACAAGCCACTGATACGACACAATCGAGTCTCCGCAACCTGCATTCGGATCCGACGAACCCGACCCGTTGAGTGCCATCCCACTGCCAAGATCAGCGGTATATGGTCCACCCGCGTTGGCAACGGGAGGCAGGTTGCCCTGATCGACTTGGATGGTGACTATGCTTGAGTCGGTCTTCGCAGGGACATTGTCATCCGTGATGGTAAGGGCTGCCCTGTAGACCCTGAAGGTGGGGTAAGCATGATTCACAACCATCCCCGTCGCACTCCCGCCATCACCAAAGTCCCAACTGTAATTCACGATTGACCGATCGGGTCTGCCATGATACGAACTACCCGCGTTAAAGGTAATTGACTGGGTACATGCCGCCGGATTTGGACTCGCCGAGAAACTGGCAACCGGGCGGTTGTCGTAGATCGCCAGCGTCGTCGTAGCCGTTCCAGGCTCACCAAATGAGTCAATCACTCGCAAACGAATCGGATGAGAGCCCAAGCCCAACGCGTCTATCGTCGATGCCGGTATCGTGAGTGCGGCACCGGTGAAGTCAACACTGCCATTGTCATCGAGGTCCCATTCGTAGGCTACGATCGAGTCTCCACAGCCTGCATTCGGATCTGTCGAGGCCGTTCCGTTGAGCGCCATCGCACTACCAAGATCGGCCGTGTACGGTCCGCCTGCGTTGGCAGACGGAGGCTGGTTGACCGGATTCACATTGATGGTGACTGTTGCAACATTGCTGTTTTCCGTGCCATCATTGGCCTGATAGGTGAACGTGTCATCACCCGTGAAGCAGCTATTCGGTGTGTATATGAACGAGCCATTGGCATTAAAAGTAAGCGTGCCTTTTCCAGGATCAGCAACTTTGACCGCTGTGAGAGGATTGCTGTCTGCATCAGTATCGTTGGTCAACACACCAGGCGCGGATACAGTCAATGCTGTATCTTCGGCGGTTGTGTAACTATCGGCGACTGCAACCGGCGCATCATTCACCGCATTAACTGTAATGGATACAGTTGCAGGAGCACTATCTACTGTGCCATCATTGACTGTGAAGGTGAAGAAATCCGACCCGTGATAGTTGGTTTCGGGTGTGTATGTCAGATCAGGTGCCGTGCCACTGAGCGTACCGTGAGCCGGGTCCGTCACACTGAAGGTGAGTGAAGAGCTTTCCACATCGGAACCAGTCAGTGTGACGGATACGGCCATATCCTCATCTGTGGATTTCGTCTGGGCATTAGCAACCGGCGCATCGTTGACTGCGTTGACCGTGATGTTCACCGTGGCAATGTTGCTATCCGTTCCATCATTGGCTTTATAGGTGAAGCTGTCACTGCCGTTGAAGTTGGAGGCAGGGATATAAGTGAACGAACCATCACTGTTGAAGGTCAGGCTGCCATTGGCAGGATCGGTGACTTGGATGGCAGTCAGCGGATTGTTCTCCGCATCCGTGTCGTTGGCAAGCACACCTGGTGCGGCGATATTCAGTGTGGTATCTTCGTCCGTGACATAGGAATCATTCACTGCCAGCGGCGAAGTGTTTCCAAACAATGACTGGATCTCAGCAAGGCTTAGAGCACGGTTATACACGCGCGCATCATCCATCCAGCCCTGGTATTTTCGGGCTCCATCGCTTTGTGCGCCGATACCAAGCGTGAGAGTATTAGTTGAAATGGTCTGTCCAGAGGCGGATACTGTGCTCTCCAATTGGCCATTGATATAAAGTTTCAAGTTTGTGCCATCAAAGGTTGCCGCAACGTGCATCCACGTATTTCCATCGGTTGGGTAAAGTGTCGCCGAGTTGACTCGGTATGTATCACCATTGGTTACCTGATTGATGCGGAAGAAGACTTTCCCCGGCCAAGTTGAGCCCGTGGACGAGAGACTTAGCTCGTATCCATTTACACCGCCATTTGTAGCTTTCTTGATCAAATCCTGTGGGTTGGCAGAAAGTATCTCGGGCTTGATCCAGGCCATGATGGTGATCTGATTGGTTAGATCGAGCGAGGCGTCATCGGGGACGAGCGCGTATTGCGAAGTGCCATTCAAGTCGAGCGCGTACGTTCCGACCTTGCCGGCTGCCCAGATGGGTGCCCCGATCACATTGGCATCGTTGGTAAAATTCGAACCATCAACGAGCACCGTCGAACCACTGCCCTCTTCCATTTGCCAGCAACCCACCAGGGATGAATCAGATCCACAGGAGGTGCCGTCGGCGATGATCGCATCGGTGTCGGTGGCAGTGTTGTTGCTTGTGATTACATCCGTCACACCTGCAGGCGGCGTGACCGAGGCGGTATTCGCCAGACTGCCGCGCGCGCCCAGATCGAGGGTGGCAGATACAGTGTAGGTGGCCGATGCACTCAGCGGCAGGTTGACCGAATCGTTGATATTGCCCGAGCCGCTCGCGGCGCATGTCCCAGCGTTCGCGCCGGCGCAGGTCCAAGTGACAGTTTTCAGCGTGGCAGGAAGCGTGTCGGTGACCGTCGCCCCGCTGACAGCCTGTGGTCCATTGTTCGTGACCTGAATCGTATAGGTCAGCGGATCGCCCGGTCGAACCGTTGCCGCGCCATCGGTCTTGGTGATGGCGAGATCAGCGCCGCTAACCGGGGTGGGGGTACAGATCTGCCCACCGACCTCCGTACTGCTGCCGTAAATGACGACCAATTCATTGCTATAGTTTTGTTTGGTGCTGGAAACATCGTTGAAGCTTTCCGCGCGCAGGATCTTCCTTGCGCCAAAAGATATCGGCGCCAGATTGGACTGCCGGTAAACGATGGGGTTAAAGCCTTCAGATTGGGTATAGATAAATGTCAGGACGCCGCGCGCCTCGTCGAGTTCAATATTGCCGCGTGTGCCGGCTTCATCGACTCCATACAGGTTGTCCCACGTTCCATTTGGACGGCGAACGAGCAACGCCATCTTTGGATAACCAGCCGTATCGTAGCCGGTCTTCACTGCGGCATAGAGTGTCCCGTCAGTGGCAACCTTCACATTGAGATGATCGTCTGCCATACCGGCGCCGACATTGTCGATCGCGGATTGCGAAGCCGGTAATTCATCTACAGACCAGGTTGTGGGGCCATCCGCGTCATTATGGACACGGAAGCCAAAGCGCTTCGTGTTCTGGTTCGACCATAACACCCCGATCTTGTTGCCGGGCATGGCCGTGACCACTGAAATATCATCAGCACTCAGGACACCACTGGCAATTTCCACGGGACCCTGGAAGGCCGTATACGGTGAATCGCTGTAATACACCACGATCTTCGCGGGACCAGGTGAATCCTGCCGCGTTGCCAGCCACATGCGCCCGGTCGAATCGACATCGATCGTGGCGATCTCACTGCCCGGTAAATTAATGGAAGTCAACGTTGAGCGTGCGCTCCACAGTTGATACGTTCCGCCGCTAAATTCAACAGAGACCAGTTGAGTCGCCGGCTCGTTATAAAGCAGGATGTGGGCCAGATTGCCGATCGATCTCACATCGGTCTTTGTGTTCGTGGCAGTGGACAACTTCAACACTTCGGTCCAGCTTGTACCTTGAAGTTTCCACAACCAGGTGCCGGCTGAGGTTGCGCCGGATGCGTTTGTTGGGAAGACTGCATACCAGGCGCCGTTATAGTTCCAAACCTTGGACTGCGGTTTTTCACCCGTGCTCGCCGTCATCGGGACAGGCGTCAGGTTCGTACAGACTAAGTCACTGGGTGGCGGGATGACCGGGGTCGCGCTGTAATTCTGAGCAGTCTGGTTCGCCATCACACTGGTATACGTTCTATTGGCAGGCGCAAAGGTATAACCCGCCATGGAAGGCGTGACCGTGCCAGACCATCCGGATGAAATGCCAAACGAATAGTCGCCACTGCCATCGGCAGTTGTAGAACCACCTGTATAGGCGAGAGTCGCACCAGCTACGCCGGCATTGCCGGAGATCGTGTATTGACTTTGAGTGTAGTTCACACCGGCTGTGTGAATACCAGCCGGCATGGTTACAGTGTTGGTGTTCGCTGTGCTGGCGTCGTTGTTGGTGCCCGTCCAACTGCTGATCTGCCAACCGCTGGTGGGTACTGCGCCGCTTAAGCCAATCACCTCGTCAAATACATACTGAACTGCCGGACAGCCCGTCGAGTTGGTCGGCGAGGCCGTTGGTGTGCTCCCATTCCCCGTGTGACCGAGGGTCAGCGCATAACAGATCGGCGGCGGTCCATGTACAGAGCCTGTACCTGAATCAGTAAACGTACTGCCGGCGATTGGCAGGAACTTCCAGTCATAGGTTGTGGCATGCAATGTTAACTTGAATATGCCGTAGGTTGTGTTATTTAGAACCTCGCTGGTTGGGAGGGTCGCGCCGAGGCCATGATGTGATTCGCCGCCGGTGCCGACCGTGAACTGGCGAATTCCATAGAGCGGATCTGCCACTGGCGAACTGGAAAGAGTCGCGCCCGACTTCATCGGTGCCAACCGCTCGTAAACGTGGTCGTGCCCATCCAGGAGGATGTCCACGCCGGCCGCGTAGAGATCATCCCACAGCGGCTGGAGTTCCGTTAGGTTCGTTGTCCCCGAGCTGTAGCGCGGCTTGTGAATGAGAGCGATGACGTTCTTCGTGCTGTTCGCGGCCAGGTCGGCCTTCAGCCAGATCTCCTGCGCTGACCCGACGCCACAGCCGCCGACGAGCGCGCACTCGGTCTCGAGGTTGACAACGTGCCAGTTGGCACCAATGTTGTAGCTGTAGTAGCTTTTGCCGCCGGCATCGGTTGCGTTCCCGCCGAAGTAGGCGAAGTAGGGGTCGAGGTTGTTTCTATTGATTGTGCCGCCGATTCCCCAGTCGTGGTTGCCTGCGATAGGACGCGTTCGAGATAGGACGGAGGTGCTGCCCCACGGCGTAGGCGCGTAGCAATTCGCGTACTCCTCAGCCGTCCCATAGTAGTAAACGTCGTCGCCAGTGGTGAAGACGACCCCGTCGATGGCCTGGACGATGTTGCCGGTCGCGGTGTCAGCGATGACAGGATCGCACGCGGCGATGTCACCGACACCCACAAATACCGGATCGGCACTTGGGGTGGTATGGAAGGTCCAGGTCGGGCCGGTAATCGTGGCAGTGCCATCGCTTACGGTAACGTACCATTCGAACGTCTGACCGGCACCGAGGCTTGCCCAGGTTGTCGTGGTGCTACTCCCGGAGACAACACCCGTGTTCTGCACAATCTGGGTAAAGAAGCCGCTGGCATAGGGCCGGCCGAAGAAGGTTACGGTGAGCGGGTCGCTGGTGTTGGGATCGGAGACACTGACGTCGAGGGTTGGTGAGACGCCAATGCCCGTTGCGCCATTGGCCGGCGCGTTGACGGTGGGCGCATTTGGCGGTTGGTTGACAACAACGTTAGCGAGGGCGGCGATCTCGGTTGCACTGAGCGCACGGTTGTAAACGCGCGCATCATCTAGTGCGCCTTTAAATGGACTGGTGCCGTTACCCTGGGCGCCAATACCCAAAGGTTGGGTATTGGAAACAATAGAAGCAGGTCCCGCGATAGATTTATCCAGAACACCATTTATATAAAGTTTGATTGTTGTTCCATCATAAGTCGCAGCGATGTGTGTCCAGGTAGTACCATCATAGATATAGTCTAATGTGGAATCTATACGGTAGGTCGCGCTATTGTTCAAACGTACGAAAATCTTTTTTGTCGACGTTCCACTTGCCAGCGATAATTCATAACCATCGCTGCTTCCGACTTTTTTAATTAAATATTGTGTAGCTTGTTGTTCCGGCCTGACCCAGACAGCCAGAGTGATCGCATTTGTGATATTTAAACTACTATTGTTCGGGACGACGGCATATTGACCTGTGCCGCTCAAACTCAGAGCCAGGCCGTTCTTGCCGGCTACCCAGGTGGGACTGCCGGTAATAGTGCCATTGTTTCCATTGCTGGTGGCATCAATCAGGGTTGTACCGCTGCCTTCTTCCATCGGCCAGCAGGCAACCAGATTGGGATCGCTCCCGCACAGAGGGGTTGTCACTGTCACGTTGACGGTGGCGGTATTGCTGTCGATCAAAGTATCGTTGGCTTTGTAAGTGAAGCTGTCCGCACCGCTATAGTTGGCGGCGGGTGCGTATCTCAGTTTGCCAGCTACAACCGAGGCTAAGCCATTCGTGGGTTGCGCCACAATGCTGTAAGTCAGGGTATCGCCAGTGTCCACGTCGATGCAGGAGGGTGAAACCTCGCCAGCCGTATCTTTGGGTGTGGTGAGTGTCACATTCGAGCAGACCGCTGCATCGTTGACAGGTTGAATAGTGACATTGACGGTGATGGTGTCGCTGCCGCCATTACCATCATCAACCGTGACAACAAAGGAATCACTACCGTTGTAGTTGGCAGTGGGTGTATAACCGATAACCTTGGATAAGCCAGTTCCGCTTGCGGAGGCGGTGCCGTTCGAAGCAGGAGTTGAAACGCTCCAAGTGAGCGTATTGCCATCTGCATCCGTAGCATTGAGAGTCAGGCTGAAAGCGGTAGGTGTGCCGTCTTCAGACATGGTCACGCTGGTTGATTCACCTTCGATGATGACTGGGGCCTGATTGGATGCCGAGGCTGTGGTAAAGCCCCAAGTGGCGCTAGTGGCGGATTTATTGCCATCACTACTGATGGCATACCATTCATATTCCGTGTTGTTGGTTAATGCGGGCCAGGAAATGCTGGCATTCGTACCGGATGGGACGTTGTTGGCTGTGCCGATCAGGGCATAGCTGCCGCCCATGGTATAGGGTAGAGTAAATTGATGATCAGCTGTTGTTTTCCATTGGCTGATAGGGGGAGTAATATAGGGTGAATAAGTCTTAACTTGAATTTGGTTAAGAGATGGCGCGAACTTCATCAACCGCAGCCAACCGTTGCCGCCATTAGTATCATTCTGATAATCTGCCATTACCGTATAGACCGTATTCCCATTGAACGTATCCGTGCGCCGGCCAACGCCCGGCGCATGTCCGGCCAGAATCAGGAACAGGTTGGGGTTGCTCTTCAAACCGTTATAGACATTACTCCCAGATGTTGAAAAGGCGGCTGGATTACCAGTTCCAGTCATGTCATGGCTGGCCACGATAGCCCGCCGGCCGCTGTAGGTCTTTAACAGCCCGTCTGCCCAGGTAATCGCTCCGGTCGATGGATTGTTTTCCAGGTTGATGACGATAAAGTCCATCCCGCTGGCGCTGAACAACTCGTAGTTATTGTTATTATTACTGCCGTAATAGCCTCCGTAGTACCCTCTTCCAATGAAACGCGTGCTTCCAAAGTGGCTGTTGTATTGGGTGGTGCCACCCGTCTGGTCGTGGTTCCCGATTGTGATCCCATACGGGATGCCATCGAGCAGCCCGGTTGTGGTCGGGTCCTCCAGATAGCTCATGGCCGTGTCTGCCGCACCCCACTGAGCAGGCACGTTATCGCCACTTTCGACCACATCGCCCACATGGCTGACAAAGACGATATTTTCAGTGGCGTAGTTGTTGGCGATCCACTGTGTTTGCGAATTAAAGATTGCCGGACTGCCGCCGTTGGCGCCGGCCGAATAATTCTGCGTATCAGGCAGGGAAACGAGGGTGAAATCTGCGCCCACGCTGTTCTTGAGCCGCCCATAGAAGCTGACGGTCATAGTATCTGCCTCAGGATCGGTCACATTGACGGTGAGGGTCGGAGAAGTGGAAACCCCTGTTGCGCCATTGGAGGGGGCAACGGGGGTGGGAATGGCAGGCGCAGTGTTATTGATATTGAACGGCGCTCCGGCAACCCAGGTGGAACCAGTGCCCGTGACCGTGCCGTTGACAGTCGTCCCGGCGGAGCCGTTCACCGCCGTTCCGCTGCTCGAGTTCAGATCCCAGCGCGCCACCAGGCCGGACTGGGCGGTCGTTATCTCATCGTTGATTGCATTTTGGATTTCCGTCTGTGTGCGGGGATAATTCCAAATACGGACTTCATCGAGTACGCCTTGGAAATAGCCGGAGAAGGCGCCGGTTGACGTCAAATAAGTGCCAAGACCAGCGTGCTGGATGCTGTCATAACGCGGAATACAGGTGTTGGCCAGAGTGGCTTCCAGGTTCCCGTTCAGATATAACTTCAGGGCTGTTCCATCATATGTAAAAGCGGCATGGTACCAGGTGTTATTTACAATGGGCGTGGTACCTACGATGGGATTGTTATCGCCTGCCGGCCTTGAATTGCAAAGAGCGAATGTTTCAAAATCCGCCGCAAGGACATTATCAGATGATCGAATGCCCAGTATATAGTTTTCATCAACAGTAGTGCCATCCTGTTCAGGTGATCCTTTTGTCACCAGTGGGACGGCAGTAACACCATTGGTTCCCGTACTTACGGCTACCCCTGCGCCAGTCCGTTTGAACCAGGTTTCGACAGTGAAATTGGTTGCACCTAAGCTAGGCGCGGTCCCAAAGGTAACGTAGGCGTTGCCAGAGCCAAAATCCAGCGCGTACCCGGGCGTGGCGGTCGTGGAGGCGCAGGCGGTGTTGCTGTAAGTGGAGGCGCCGCCGCTGTTTTCAGCGTAAACCCGATAACAATATTGCGTAGAGGGAGTCAGCCCTGTATCGTTGAATGTGACCACATTCGCGCTGAGGGTTCCAGCCGGGGTAAACGTACTGCCGCCATTGGTCGAGCGCTCAATCTTAAAACTTGTCTCGTCGGTGGAATCATCTTGCCAGAGCATATACATCTGATCGCTGGATGTGGGTGCAGCTTTTAGATTCGAAGGCGCTGTGGGAGGCGTGACCGGATTGATCACGATGTTGAACGGCGAACCGGGAGTAACCCAGGTCGGGCCGTTGGTCAGCGCGCCTGGGATTGTGCCAACCGAACTGGCAATTAAGGTGCCGGTCCCTTCGTTCATACCCCAACGCGCGATCAGATTCGTCCCTGAGGTAAGTTCGTTATTAATTTCAGCCCGGATCTGCGCCTGCGTTCGCGCAACGGACCATATTCGGGCTTCGTCCATAACACCCGCAAAAAATCCTTGGGCAAGTGGTCCTGTTGTTATCGTTGTTCCAAGAGCAGCGGGTTGAGAATTATCGTATCGGGGAATACATGTGCTGGCTAATGTATTTTCCAGGTTGCCGTTTAGATAAAGTTTCAACGCAGCGCCGTCATAGGTAAACGCAGCGTGATACCAGGTGTTATTGACGATCGGTGTGACACCCACTATAGGATTGTTGTCACCTGCCGGTCTGCTATTGCATACCGCGAATATTTCAAAATCGCCAGCGAGGACGTTATCTGAAGCTCGGATACCCAGCACATAGTTCTCATCAACACTTGTGCCTTCTGCCTGTGGCGCGCCCTTGGCAATTAATGGGACGAGCGTAACGCCATTGGAGCCGGTACTGATGCTCGTCCCATTGGCTGTCCGCTTGAACCAGGTTTCCACAGTGAAGTTTTGTGACCCCAATGCCGTGGTAGGCCCGAACGTAACGTAATCATTCGTGCCATCGAAACTTAGCCCTGTGCCTAAACTTGCCAGCGGCGTCGCGTTAACTTCATTGGAAGCAACAGATTGATTTGTGCTGGCATCTACTGCGGTGACAACATAATAATAAGGAGTGCCGTTGGTTCGGCCCGCATCCAAATAACTTGTCCCAGAGACGAGCATGCCGCCGTTGATCGGCCCAGTTAAAGGAACAGAGGGAGACGTGCTACGATAAACGTTGTAACCCGCTATATCCAGGTCAGCTGGTGCTGTCCAGGATAAGCTCACAACTCCACTACCCGGAGTGGCAGTTAAGGCGGTTGGCGCGGCAGGAGGCGTGGTATCTGGCATTGGGAAGCCAGTAACCCAGGCAGGCATAGTGGTTGT
>CAYSIV010000007.1:7504-24888 GCA_964431175.1 uncultured Anaerolineales bacterium | reverse complement strand
ACAGTGCCAGAGAATGAACCAACCGAACTACTAACTGCTATTCCAGAACCTTCGTTAAGTCCCCAGCGCGCAAGTAAGCCAGTCCCACTTGTAAGTTCAACAAATCTATTCGCTTGAATTTCGCTCTGCAATAATGCACGATTCCAAACCCGTGCTTCATCAATAGAACCTGAGAAGAAGCCAGCACCGAGTCCGCCTGTCGAATTTAAACCAGCAGCCAATCCTGCATGTTGAACACTAATTGATTCTGGCGTTGCATTCGGGCAAGTTGTACCATTCATTGTGTCAGCATTGCCATCGAGATAGACAGCCCAACAACTGCCGGTATATGTAACTGCAATATGATGCCACTGTCCGGTAGAAACAACTGTCGTGCCCCAAATAGGATGGTTGACTCCGCCAGCTTTATCTTCAAAATCTGCTCCAACAAAACCCGTGGATGTAATCCCAAGGAAGTAGTTCATATTTACATTAGCTGGTGTTTCCCCTTCGCCCATGCCTTTGGTCACAACAGGATAAATATTGGGACGGCCACCCGTATTATCAAAACCCAATGAGCCGGTACTCATTGCAACACCGCCAGCAGCACGCTTAACCCAAGATTCCAAGGTAAACGTTGTAACACCCAACCCTGGTGCTGCGCCGAACGTTACGTGCTGTTTGTCTGTAGCGTTGCCGTTAAATTGCAAAGCCGTCCCGGCAGGGGCGGCAGAGGCCGCGAGCGGAACCGCCAACGAAACCACCATCGCCGCTAGAAGGATGATGCTGAGTAGAGGTTGTTTTTTGGACATGGAATTCCCCCTATATAAAGTTGTGCCCCGGCAACGCAGAATGCTGATGCCCTTAAACGCTATGAAGCCACGTGCCGGCTCGCCCGCAACGTGGCGTAGAAACGCTTCGATGATTTACTGCAAGAGTGGAATTTTGGCGTTGAGACATACTCAATCAGGCTGACATCTTGTTGGGTATAAGTCTCAAAGACCGCCGAGTTGCCTGAGAAGCCCAGGTCTAATCTTTGGGTTGTGTAAAAAAAACAAAAACCGACTCGCCCCTGCGGCAGTCGGTTGCACCACTGGCTCCCTGTGTCCCTAGTGCCCATTTTGCTCTCGCCTTCTGAAGCTGATCGAGAGTCAGCGGGTCCACAGTTCAACGCCTCTTACCAAGTGGTTACATTCTACGAACATGACAAACCAAAGTGAATTGATGAATGTCACAGAGTTACGGCCATATGTCACAACTCTGTTTCAACACTTGACTGTCGTTGTATCAGATAGGTCAGGTGTATAAGGCCAATATCATCAGGCACATCTCGTTTGAATAGTGAGACAACGCCTTCATCGACTCCAAATGCCTCAGCACCTCTCACCCTTTCGACTCATCCCGCCTCCAGACGCATCACAAAGTAATAGAACGGCTATATCCTTGACTCGAAGCCAGGAGGCAGATCCATGAACACCGATACTCAGTAGATCACCAAAGCCTGTCATGCTGAGCGAAGCGAAGCATCTCTACACTCGGGCACCGGAACACGCGTCATCGCCTCTTGCCAGAGAGGGCCAAACAAATGAGAGACCCTATTTCCGTTTTACTGGTGGACGATCACGCTGTCGTGCGGCAGGGCGTGCGCGCCTTTCTGGCAACACAAACCGACCTCAACGTGGTCGGCGAAGCCGGATCAGGCGAAGAAGGAGTGAGGCTGGCCGCCCTGCATGTGCCGGACGTGGTGCTGATGGATTTGGTAATGCCGGGCCTGGACGGAGTGGAGGCGGCCCGGCAAGTGAAACGAGTCAGCCCGCGAACCCAAATCGTCGTTCTCACCTCGTATCACGAAGACGAACATACTTTCTGGCGCTGAAGGCGGGGCGCTCTCATACATTCTGAAAGACGTGAGTCCGAATGAGTTGACGACTGCCGTGCGCAAAGCGGCGTTGGGCGAGGCCGTGCTTCATCCCCGGGTGGCGGCGCGGGTGATCAAGGAATTGCAAGGCGCGCCACACGAGCCGGTGAACGCCTTCCACGAGTTGAGCGATCGCGAGATGGAAGTTCTGCGGTTGATCGCCGAAGGACTATCAAACGCCGACATGGCCGCGAAGCTGGTGTTGAGCGAGAAGACGGTGAAGGGCCATGTCAGCAATATTCTAAGCAAGCTACAGTTGGCTGACCGGACGCAGGCGGCGGTGTTTGCGTGGAGAGAGGGAGTGGTGCGTAAAACCTAAGCCGCCCCAGTTTTGTGCCCGTCGCCTGCCAGGTAGTATAATTTTTGTAGAGAATGACATGCCTGAAATAAGCCGCTTCTTCGGGATCATCATCCGAATGTATTTTGACGACCACGACCCGCCACACTTTCACGCCATCTACGGCGGCGCCGAGGCCCAGTACACCATTGACCCTATTCGTGTCCTGAACGGCGAACTTCCAGCGCGTGCTAACTCGATGGTGCTTGAATGGGCGGCTCTGCACCAGCGCGAACTGCGAGACAACTGGGAATGGCTCCACTCCAGCAAACCCGCGCAGAAAATACCGCCGCTCGCCTGAGAGGTAACATCATGTTTCCAAGAGTTGCCAGTGTCGCTCATATCCAGCAGTATCGCCTCAAACTCACGTTCTCTGATGGCGTCACTGCCGAACTCGACTTTCGGAACCGAATTGTAGGCCGGGGCGGCGTTTTTGCTCCGCTCGAGGATATTGAGTTCTTTCGGCAGGTGCGTGTTGACCCGGAAGTTGGCGCTCTGGTCTGGCCGAACGACGTAGACTTTTGCCCCGACGTTCTTTACAGTGAAGTTACTGGTCAGCCGATACCAATCCCCGAAATAATATGACACAACGTAACAATATGACTGGCCTGGCTATGTGGCGAATGTGGTTGCTATGACCGACGAACGCGCAAAGCGCCTGGCTAATCTCCGCCAGGCCTACGAGAGCGGCGCGCTGGACGAAGACACCTATCGCGCCGCCGTCGCCGCGCTCGCTACGCTCGAAGCGCAGAGAGAAGGCGGTGTTACTCTTGGCGAAGCAAGCAGTGTGACGCTGGGCGCGGGAGACCTCGCCGGGCGCGACAAGCTGACGGCTGAGAATAACAGCAACCTTGTCATCGCCGGAGATTACGCGCGGATCAACATCGGCGGCGCGCCCCTGCCGCCCGAAGGCCTGCGCCCGGCTTATCTCAACTGGTTAATCGATCAGTCTCGCGCCGTGCCCCTGGCCGGTGTGGATCGCAAGAGCATCAGCGAAGACACGCGCAGTGATCTGGATTTGGCCGCCGTGTACACGGCGCTGATGACTCAGCGCGCAGAAGCGGCAGAGCGCGAGGCCCTTGAGCGCCCTGACCGCGAACTGAAACGCCTCTCGGCGTTAGCCGCCCTCAACGCCGAAAAGACTCTGGCCCTGCTCGGCGACCCCGGTTCCGGCAAGAGCACCTTCGTCAACTTTGTGGCCTTGTGCCTGGCCGGAGAACTGCTGGGCCGCGCCGACGCCAACCTGGCCTTGCTCACCTCGCCCTTGCCTGACGACTCCCAGTTGCGCCGCCTCCTCGCCGCAAAAGAAGAGAAGCCTGGACCCCAGCCCTGGGATCACGGCCCACTCATTCCCGTTCGGGTGATACTGCGCGATTTCGCCGCACGCGGCTTGCCCGCCCTCGGCCAGCCGGTGAGCGGCGATACCCTGTGGAAGTTCATCGTCAGCGAATTGCCGGAAACCCTGAGCGATTTCGCCAAGCCTCTGCGAGACGAACTACTCAAAGCAGGCGGCCTGCTGTTGCTCGACGGGCTGGACGAAGTGCCAGAGGCTGACCAGCGGCGCGAACAGGTGAAGGCCGCCGTGCAGGGCTTCGCCGCCATGTTCCCCAAAGTGCGGGTGCTGGTCACTAGCCGCACTTACGCTTACCAAAAGCAAGCCTGGAAACTGGATGGCTTTGCCGAGGTGGTATTGGCCCCGTTCGGGCGCGGGCAAATTGAACGGTTCGTCGAGCGGTGGTATACCTATGTAGGCGTCGCTCGCCATCTCTCGCCGGAAGACGCGCAGGGCCGCGCCTCGCAACTCAAGTCCGCCATCCAGCGCAATCCGCGCCTCTCAGAACTGGCCTCCCGCCCGCTCCTGCTCACTCTGATGGCCTCGCTCCACGCCTGGCGCGGCGGCACCCTGCCCGAACAACGCGAAGAACTTTACGCCGACGCGGTGGAATTATTGCTCGATCAGTGGGAAAGCCAGAAGATGCGGCGCAAGCCGGATGGCGCCTACGAAGCGCTCCAGCCCAGTTTGGCCGAGTGGTTGAAAGTGGATCAAAAAGCCATGCGGAGTCTGCTCAACCGCCTGGCCTTTGAAGCGCACCGCGACCAGCCAGACCTGAAAGGCACAGCCGACATTGGCCAGGACAAATTGGTGGGCGAGTTGATGAAACTGAACCTCAACCCGGACGCGCGCCCGGCGCGGCTGGTCGAATACCTCAGCATCCGGGCCGGACTGTTGGAACCGCGCGGCGTGGGCGTGTATGCCTTTCCGCACCGCACCTTTCAGGAGTACCTGGCCGCCTGCCACCTCACCGGCCAAACCTTTCCCGACGAACTGGCCGACTTATTGCGGGCCGAGCCGAACCGCTGGCGCGAAGTAACTCTGCTGGCCGGGGCCAAAGCCGCCCGCGGCGCTGACGCTGTTGCCTGGACTCTGGCCGAGGCCCTCTGTTTCAACGACCTATCAGCAGGGATAAAGGACTCTGATCTGTGGGGCGCGTTGCTTGCCGCCCAGGTGCTGATTGAAAACAACAGTCTCCTTCACATCGCCGAACGCCATCAGCCCAAAGTAGAGCGCATTCGCCGCTGGCTGGCCCATCTTGTGGCTCAAGGCGAACTATCGCCAGTTGATCGCGCTCAAGCCGGTGAAGCATTGGCCGTCATTGGCGACCCCCGCGACCTGGAAGAACTGGTCGCCATTCCCGCCGGGCCGTTTTGGATGGGGAGCAAAGAAAAAGGGACTGTTCTTGACGAGAGTCCGCAACATCAAGTCACCCTGCCCGCCTACCGGATCGGCAAATACCCGGTGACAGTCGGGCAATGGAAGAAATTCCTGGCCGCCAACCCCAACCATCAATACGATCCCGTCTCGCTCAAGGGATTCGACAACCAACCGGCGCACGACGTGTCCTGGCACGATGCTTGCACCTATTGTGATTGGCTGACTGCCGAATGGCGCAAAGCAAACAGAATCGGCCCGAATGAGCGCGCCCGCTTGCCAAGCGAAGCCGAATGGGAGAAAGCGGCGCGAGGCGATGACAAACGCGAATGGCCGTGGAAAGGCGATTTTGACTCAAATCACGCGAATACCAGCGAGGCCGGGATTGGCCGGACGAGCGCGGTGGGACTCTTCCCACCCGGCGAGTCACCCTATGGCTGTTTGGATATGGCCGGCAACGTCTGGGAATGGACGCTGTCCAAAAGCAAAAAATATCCTTACAAACCCAACGATGGGCGAGAGGACTTGAAGGGCAATGATGCCCGGGTGATGCGCGGCGGTTCCTTGAGCACCTATCGTTGGGTCGCCCGGTGCGCGTGCCGCGACGACGCCCTTCCCGTCAACCGTAACGTCTACATCGGGTTTCGGCTGGTGGTCTCCCCCGGCTCTCGCTCTTGACTCCCTGATCCCTGCGCGAAGCGTCTCTGATCCCTGATCTCCCATTTAAACTCCGCGCGTAGCGCGGATCGCGAAATTTTTTGGGGTTGGGGAGAGAACAACGGATGCGGGGAATTTAACGGATTGGATGATGAAGCCTTACGCTGAACTCTACCCTAAAATATGTGCCTGGGAAAATCTGGAACTGGCCTATTACCGGGCGCGGGCCGGCAAGCGCGGCCTGGCCCCGGCGGCCACTTTTGAGCGCAAGTTGGAAGATAACTTGGTGGCCCTGCAAGACGACCTGCAAGCGCAAACTTACCGGCCTGGCCCGTACCACAGTTTCTACATCCACGAACCCAAGCGCCGCCTGATCTCCGCCGCCCCTTTCCGCGACCGGGTTGTTCACCACGCCCTGTGCCGCATCATCGAGCCGTTATTCGAGCCCCGCTTCATCTTTGACTCTTACGCCAACCGGCTGGGCAAAGGCACGCACCGCGCCCTCGACCGCTGTCAGCAATTTACGCGCCGCTATCCTTACGTATTGCAATTAGACGTGGTGCAGTTCTTCCCCAGCATTGACCACGCCATTCTGAGAGCCATCCTGAGGCGTGTCATCGGCGACGAACAGACATTGTGGTTGGGTGAGACTATTCTCGCCAGCGGGCAAGGGGTGCTGGCCGAAGAATACCGCATGGCCTATTTTCCGGGCGACGACCTGTTTGCAATTAACCGCCCGCGCGGCCTGCCGATAGGCAACCTGACTTCGCAGTTCTGGGCTAACGTCTACTTGGACCCGCTCGACCACTTCGTCAAGCGCATACTGAAGTGCCGCGCTTACGCGCGTTACGTGGACGATCTGATTCTGTTCGCCGACGACAAACGGACGTTGTGGGAATGGCGGGCGGCAGTGATGGACTTTTTAGCCGGCCTCCGGCTCACCGTTCATTTGGAACGCGCCCATCCACACCCTGTCGCCGAAGGCGTGCCATTTCTCGGCTTCACTGTGTTTCCGACACATCGGCGGCTGAAAGCGCAGAAGGTCATTTCGTTTCGGCGCAAGCTCAAGCAACGGCTAACTGCATTCGCCGCCGGGCAGATCGCGATTGCCGACCTGCACGCTTCAGTGCGCGGCTGGATCAACCACGTTCGCTATGGCGACACCTGGGGCTTGCGCCGGGCCGTGCTGGGCGCGGCCCGAATTTCAGGGAATTGACAAATGGAAACGTCACCTCTGTTTGCCCGGACGTTCGATTTTCTGTCGTGGCTATTGCCGCGAACGCAAAGCTTCCCACGCCCTCAACGTTTTGGCGTCACCCAACGATTGCAAGATTCTGCCTTCGACTTCCAGGAATTGATTGTCGAAGCCGAAGCCTTGCGCGGCCCGGCGCGGGCCGAACGCCTGCGGCTGGCCGATGCCGCGTTGGGCAAAGTGCGATTGTATTTGCGGCTATGCCGCGAGTGGCAGTGGCTGACGGCAGGGCAGTACGAGCACGCCGCCCGGATGATTGCCGAAATGGGGCGGCTGTTGGGCGGCTGGATCAAAATCAGTGGCATGTAGGGGCAATCCTGTGTGATTGCCCTTGTGGGGTCAATCATCATTGTCGCCCATTTGGGTAGACACAAAGGTCTGCCCCTGCCTGCAGGGCCGGGCCGATGGAGACCGGGTGTTGCGCGGCGGTTCCTTCAACAACAATCGTAGGAACGCCCGGTGCGCGTGCCGCAACAACAACCATCCCGACAACCGTAACGACAACATCGGGTTTCGGCTGGTGGTCTCCCATGGCTAAAGCAGATTGCCGGAAATGCGGTTTGGCCTACGGGCTGAATCGCCGAGGCGCCGGTTGAGAGCCGGACCGGCTCTGGCCCTGGCCGCGACCTGACCAGTAATGAAAAGTGTCAGGCCGGGCAAATACAGAAGCGGCTCGCGCCTCGTTCTTGAGTGAACCCGGCGCGAGCCACCTGTTTGCCTCTACTTCCTCACCAGCCGATACACCGCCCCTCCGTGATCCACTACATACAACTCCCCATCCACATCCTCGCCAAAGGAGCTGATGGTGAAGCCGGTTTGCATAAACACGTTGCGTTCCCACGTGCCGTCGGCGGCTGGTGTCAGGCTCCAGATAATGCCGGAGCAGTAGTCGGCGAAGAAGTAGTTGCCGGTTAGCTCCGGCAAATCTGCGCCGCGATACACGTAGCCGCCCGTCACCGAGCAACCGCCTTCGGCGTGTGAGTATTCAGCAATCGGCGGCACGACCAGATCCGCCGGACCGTCGGAATAACGGTGCGTGCCCTCAAAGATGTTCCAGCCAAAGTTTGGGCCGGGTTCAGCCAGGGCCGAGGCCGGCACCGAGTCGATCTCTTCCCAATCGCCCTGCCCCACGTCGCCGATGAACAGGTCGCCGGTCGCCCGGTCGAACGAGAAGCGCCACGGGTTGCGCAAGCCCAGCGCCCAGATGAGGGGTTGAATGGGAGTCTTATCCACATCCACTCGTAACATCTTGCCTAAATACGAATACGGATTCTGGCCGTTGCCCTGCGGGTCGCCGGCGCTGCCGCCGTCGCCCATGCCAACATAGAGCAAGCCGTCCGGGCCAAAGACGAGATTGCCACCATTATGATTCGGGTAAGGCTGATCAACGGTGAACAGTGTTTCCGCCGAGGCCGGGTCGGCGGCATTGGGAGCAGCCGAGACGGTATACCTGGCGACGACAGTGTCACCTTTGGCATCGGTGTAATTCACAAAGAACTGGCCGTTTTGAGCATAGTCGGGGTGGAACGCGAGGCCAAGTAAGCCCTGCTCGTTGGACCGATCATTCACCAGATTATCAATGTCCAAGAACGGTTGTTTGAGCAATTGGCCATTCACCACAACTCGTATCTGGCCGGATTGCTCAAGGATGAAGAGACGATCATCGCCAGCGTGGGTGACGAGTGTTGGCCGATAGAGGCCATCGGCCACAAGTTGAAGGCCACAACACGCGTTGTTTGGAATGGATGGAGAGGCGAGTGTCGGGGTGAGCGCTGGGGCTTCGGTGGAGGCCGCCGTGGCCGGGGGCAATGGTGTTGCTAACGAGTCGGCCGTCGGCGATGGCCCCGATGCGAAAGTGGAGGCTGGGGGAATGGTTGGCGGTTCCACCGTGAGAGTTGCCGCCGCAGGCGAGGCAATACAGGCGGTCAGCCCGAACGCCATGAGTAGCAAATGGAGTCGTTGCATGAATTCGCTCCTATAAAGTTCTTTGCATCCACAGCAGAGACTGAGTCGGGCAAAAACCGAGTTCGCGCAGAGGCACTTCAGCCTGGCCGAGAGGATGGTCGATTCGGACCGGCCAGTGCCGTTCGCGCAGTCGGCGAATCGCGGCAACCAGCATAGGGCGTTCGAGGCGGGTTTGCCAGTCAGGGTGAATCAGCAGGTCAAGATGATCAACCGGCCCAAACATCAGGCTGATTCGGAAGAGGCCAACGAGGCCGCCCGTGGCCGTGGCCACGGCCGCCCAACGTTCTGTACGTTGGCCGGAGGCCATTTGGGTGAGCCAGCGCCGCCACGAGGACCGCCACTCATCCTGGCGCAGAGGGTGCGGCCAGAGAAAACCTTCAGGCCGGAACCTTGAGGCAAATTCGAAGCTGGGTTGCCATTCGGCAGAACGTTCGGGGCGAATTTCGATGCCGGGCACGGACAATGGCTGTGGTTGAAAACGGCCCACACGCTCCCACACGGTTCGGGTGGTGATTGGCTGAAAACCGAGCGTGGTGTATAACTCGCGCGCGCCAGTGTTGTCGTGATTGACTTGCAAGAGGACGCGAGTGGCGCGGTGTTCAGCCGCCAGGCGCGTGGCGGCTTCGGTGAGAGCCCGGGCAATGCCACGCCGCCGATAGTCGGGGTGAACGGCGACATTGGCAATAAGCCAGGCGCGATTATCTGCCTCGGCCGGCTGGGTGCTGGTGTTGCCAACGACGCGGCCATCTTCCACCCACACGTAGCCAAATTGCCAGGCCGGGGCCACCGAGCCAATGATCCATTGCAGGAAACTGGAGCGCGAGAGCATTTGCATCTCGCGCATGGCCCCGCGCCCGCCCGCGTCGAGCGTTTCGCCGAAGCACATTTCCATCAAGGCGGCAATGTTGCCCAGGTCGCGCCGTAAGTCAACAGGGCGGAGGCCTGAGCCATTAGGCTTGAGGGGAAGGGCGCCGGCGGCCATACCTGTATTTTACTTCCAGACAGAAAAAAAACCGCCGGATAGTACCAGCGGTTTTGGATATTCACCACCGAGAACACGAAGGGCTTTTTAATCTTTGCGCTCTCCGGGTGCTCTGCGGCAAAAGCTTCATGTCAGATAGTCGCGCAGTTGGCGGCTCCGGCGGGGGTGGCGCAGGCGGCGCAGAGCACGGCCTTCAATCTGGCGAATGCGCTCGCGGGTAAGGCCGAACTTCTGCCCCACTTCTTCGAGAGTGTAGGCCCGGCCGTTTTGCAGGCCGAAGCGCAGGCGCAGGATGCGGGCCTCGCGCGGCGGGAGTGTGCCGAGGACTTCTTCCACTGTTTCGCGCAGAAGGTTCTGTTGGGCGCTCTGGGCGGGCGAGAGGACGCTGTCGTCTTCGACAAATGAACCTAGTTCGTCATCTTCGTCTTCGCCCACCGGCTGTTCTAGCGAAAGCGGTTGCCAGGACACCTTCAACATCCATTGCACTTTGCGTGGCTCAACGTTCAGTTCGTGAGCAATTTCTTCGGGCGTGGGCTTGCGGCCCAGGGACTGCTCCAGCTCGCGGGCCACTTTGTAGAGGCGGCGGATGCGGTCGCTCATGTGAACCGGCACGCGGATGGTGCGGCTCTGGTCGGCAATGGCGCGGGTGATCGTTTGACGAATCCACCAGGTGGCGTAGGTGCTGAAGCGGTAGCCGCGCCGATAGTCGAACTTTTCGACGGCTTTCATCAGCCCCAAGTTGCCTTCTTGAATCAGGTCGAGGAAAGGCACGCCCCGGTTCATGTACTTTTTGGCAATGGAGACCACAAGGCGGGTGTTGGCTTTGATCAGGTGGTCGCGGGCAGTTTTGCCGTCTTCAACATGGCCGAGGAGTCGTTCCCGGCTCTTGTGCGCTTTGGCGCTCAATTGTTCCAGCCGGGCGTCGGCATTGAGGCCGCGCTCGAGGCGTTTGGCCAAGTCTACTTCCTGCTCGGTGGTGAGCAGGGGAACGCGGGCCATTTCTTTGAGATACAGGCCAACGGTGTCATCGGACGAGATGGCCGAGAGGTCAAACTCGTCGCTCCGGCCCCGGCGGGCGCGCAGTTTGCTCAGGACCGCTCGTTTGTCAATCTGGGCCTCTTCGGGGCCAGGCATAAACAGCATCAAATCGGCAAATTGCTCCGGGTCGTTCTCCGAGCCAACAACGGCCTGTATTTGCTTCGCCATGCGATGCGCAACATCGGACTCATCAACGGGCAAACCGGCATCTCGGGCTTTCGTCTTTGTTTTCTTCGCAGTCTTTTCGCGGTGATTCATTGACCCCTCCCTGTTAGACTACACTCGGCTTACGACTCTTTGTTCTCAAGCAGTTTTTTCAACATCGCCAGGCGCGGGTTAATGTCTTCTTTTTCGCAACCACATGGGCCTTCGTTCCAATCCTGGCCGCAGTTTGGGCAAAGGCCCTTGCAATCCGGGCGGCAAAGAGGGCGTATTGGTGTAGACAATAACAAATCCTCGCGCAGAACAGGCGCCAAATCCAAAAACCCCGTCTCGGCAATAACAAACTCTGCCTTAGAATTAGGCGGGAATTCATAAAGTTGTTTAATTTCAGTCTTGAGGGGCTGGTTGACGGTGGTAAGGCAACGAACGCATTCAGCAGGCTGTTCGCCTTTGAAGCGGCCTTCCAAGTAAACTCCCTGGGCCGTGTGCGTCAGGCGCACAGAGCCGTGGAAGTTCATCACGTCTAAATCGTCGGCAACTTCGAGGATGGGGAACTCAAAGTCCATCTTCCGGCTATAGCCGACACTTTCCTTTAGCAAGAAGCCGACGTTCAGCCGGAGAACGTCTCGTCGTGTCTTGTACAGGTTAATCTCTCAGGAATTAAGAGGGTTTGTTATTTGCAACTTGCCAATAAGATGCGGTCAGTATAGCACTTTGTAATACGTCAAGTCAAGGATTCCGTGTAAAATTTATACATAATGATAAAGTACATCGGTCATGTTACACCATATAAAGGCGGCCACCCCCTTTCTTCCCCGGTATTTCCAGATAAGGATTACATAAACAATGAACTCAGCCCAACGCCCTAAAGTTCTCGTCGCCACTCACAACCCAGGAAAAACCCGGGAGTTTAACGCAGTTTTTGATGATTTGGCTGTTGAGTATCTAACTCTTAATGATGTGGGAATCAACGAGTCGATCCCGGAGACAGGCGACTCTTATGTCGCCAACGCCTTGCTCAAGGCAATCGCCGCGTGCCGGGCCACTGGACTCTTCACCTTGGCCGATGACTCTGGCCTCGAAGTGGATACTTTGGGTGGCCGCCCCGGCTTGTACGCCGCTCGTTACGCCGGGCCAAACGCCACCAACGCCGACCGCTGGGCCAAATTATTGGGTGAGCTTGGGGAGACGCCTCAGGCAGGACGCACTGCTCGCTTTCGTTGCGCAATTGCGTTATGCGCGCCGGGCCGTGAGCCGGTGACGGTGGAAGGCGCATGCGAGGGGCAAATCGCCTTCACGCCTGCCGGAACCGGCGGCTTCGGCTACGACCCGCTCTTCTACTTGCCAGAATACGGTTGCACCATGGCCGAACTCGACGAAGCCATCAAAAACAAAGTGAGCCACCGCGCCCGCGCCGCCCAAAAAGCAAAGCCGATTCTACTGGAGTGGCTGGGCCTGGCTTCCACGCGAAGCGAGGGTGACTAAAGCTTTTCCTATCCCAACTTCCAAACCGCCAACCTGGATAGACACTGTGTTTACAATCGCCCTGCAATGCAATATCATGTCGCCACTCTACGAAAGTGGCAAAGGAATAGCCGGTGGCCAAACTCAAACTTGACCTTCACGACATCTACAACGACAGCCGCGCTCTTGATGAGGAACTCAATCGCATCATCGAAGAGGCCGTGCGCAAGAAGATCAGTCTGGTTGAAATTATCCCCGGCAAAGGAAGTGGTCAACTAAAGAAGAAGGTTTTGCGCTTTCTCAACCAGCCCCACATCAAAGCGCTTTATCACCGGCTTGAGAAGGATGATAAGAACTTTGGGCGGGTGTTTGTGCATTTCAAGCATTGATGGATACCTTAGGTTTTGAAACCCTGCAACACGAGATGATAATATAGTCAACTTAATCGAGACGGCGTGTTTTTTGGTGAAAGCGAAATAGAATCATGTTATACTTTGACTGGTATCAGAAAATAGGCGTCAAAGGATAAAAACCCAATGCCTGACCAAACAACTGAAGAAGAAGGTGTTGAACTTAAACTAAAGTGGCCGCTGGATGATAACATTCAAACTGTTTATGCTAACCAGTTTGCCATTTCTCAGTTTGGGCCAGAGATTGTGATTACTTTTGGGGAGTTCTTGCCCGCCAGCTTTGCGAACCGTTCCAAACAAGAAGTAGAGGAATATATAAAGAATGCAAGTGTAAAACTAGTAGCCAAAGTTGTCTTGTCTCCTGAAGGTCTTAAAGCCTTTGCTGGCTTGCTGACAGGCTACATGGGCAAAAAATAGTCGGCTGATTGAGAAAGAGCTATTAATGTTCATACCACAATCCATTTCCAATGGCATGATCTTTGTTCAGCTAGTTGCTTATGTTGCTGGCACAGGAAACAATGCCGCAAGATTTAAGTCCGTATCAAGCGATACTTTGGTAGTTCGACAAACCAGAGTTGCTGGCATACCCATTAGAAGAATTGGCGGTATTAAGCTTTCCGAACCTAACGACATTAAAACTATTCTGCCGACTGCCTTGGAACTTCAATCGCGACTTAGATCCCGATGGCCGGCAATTATGGCTAGAGCGCAGGAACTCCAAAAGACAAATCCTGATCCGGTTCAGTCTATCGTTGATTTGCTGAGCAGTTTGCCAGGTGATTACACCACTTGGCGAGAAATAATCGAAGAGCCTTACGGTTAGAACGTGCCAGCTACACTGCTTGATATTAGCAACCCGAATATTTTGCTCCCTGAGTTCATAGTGCTGGACGCTAGCATTGTTCTGGAACTTATGCCTGATCCCGCACACCTTCACCCAAACCATGTATTTGCGGTGAACTTTCTCAACCGGCTCAGACAAGCTGCACGGCAAGGTGAAGTCAAACCAATTTTGCCGTTACTTGCTTTTGAAGAATGTTACTTTAAGTTGTGCTGGCGTATCTTGGATGTTATGAGCAAATCCCAAAAGTTGCCGTGGAAGGTTTACTACAAACAAAATCCATCCGCGATTCGCAATATTTATCCAACCCTCATGCAGTTCTATCAAGCTCTGGCAGCATTTCCCATTGAAATTACTGAACCCGAAGATATTGCTATATACCCCAAAGGTCGTGAACCTTCATTAGCTACTCGAATGGGCGACTTCATTAACAGTTTCGCTGTATTACCCAAAGATGCCACTATCCTTAGTGAAGCCGAACGGCTAGGCATTCGTACTGTGGCTACACTTGACAGTGATTGGTCGCGGGCTGATGATTTCACAGTATTTGCTCCACCATAGCTCCCGGTTTCCTTTTGTCCATATCAAGACACATGCGCCGACTCAATTGAGTCGGCGCGTTCATTTTCAAAACGCCGCAAACGTCTCAAACTGCCACACGTCCTCGTCGGCGGGGCGGCCTTTGGCGTTCCAGCGCTCGAACGGGTCGAAGCGGTTCTTCAGCGGCGTCCAGTCGGTTTGCACTGAGGGGCACGGGCCAAGATAAGGGTTGGCGGCTTCCAGCACTTCGGTGTGGGGCAAATCGTCCGGCACGCAGAATCCTTTGCGCGGGTTGCGAATCATCCAGGCGATGGCCCCCAGAATCGAGGCCGCCACTTGCAAAGTCGTCACGTTCTGGTGCGGCACAAGTTTGCGCGCTTGGTGAATATCCAATTGCGAGCCTGTCCACCAGCCGTTGAGATCGTGGCCGAGCAAAAGCACGCCCAACTCATCCATGCCGCTCGTGATCTCGTCGTTCATGATGCGTTGTTTGGATTGCAGTTCGTAAGACCGCATCTTCAACTCGTGCAGAGAAGCAATGGCCGCGTCGGTGGGCAAGTAAGCGTAATGCACCGTTGGGCGATAAACGGGCTTGCCTGCGTCAGCATCCCACACCGTGAGGTGATCACAAATGGTGAAGGCTTCGCCGTGCCGCACGACCATGCCGATGATCTCGCCGCCGAGAGGAACCCACGAGCGCACGTAAGTGTTCATGCCCATCTGCGCCAGGCAGATTTGATTGCACGGGCCGTAATGATGAACGTGGGCATTCGGGGGAAGCCGCCTCTCGTGGGTACCCCAGCCCATCTCGGCCGGGGCCACGCCCTCTTCGTGAAGCCCGGCCACCGACCAGGTGTTGACGAACTCGTCCACTTCCTTCGGCCTGTCGCTGATCTGTGTGTCGCGCTCGGAAACGTGAATGACCTTGACACCCGTCGCCATCGCCAGCCGGGCGTAGTCAGAGTCGGCCAGCGCCTTTTCGATGAGGGGTCGTCGTTCGCCGCCCAGGCCCTGTTTCAACGTTGCCGTGGCAATGTCAGCGAGAGCGACCTTTGTCCAGTGACTCACCAATCCGGGGTTCGCGCCGTGTTCGACGACTCCGGTCGGGCCGGGTTCACGCCACCCACTGACCCGGCGGCGCATGTCCATATGCCGAACGTACAATGTACGATCTGCCGGTCGAACTGCGCCAGCGTCCTCATAGGGATCCCACAACTCGACTGAGGTGTTGAGATAGAGCACGTTGTGGTCGTGGCACCACTGCATGATCTCACCGCAGTCAATGTTCCAGGCCAGGTCAATCAGCAGGTCACCGGAGCCAACGTGCTGGCTCAACAGCGTCGGCAGATTATCGCGAGTGACTCGATCCCGCGCGTACGTCGCGCCCGCCGCTAAAGTGTCAGGAATGGTCTGACGCAAATCATCAAAATCCAATACCGTCAACTTTGAGAAGTCCATCTCGAAGTGCCGCAAGATGAGCGGCTGAAGACAGCGCGACACCGACCCACAGCCCAGGATCAGGGCCCGGCCCCCAAAAGAAATTTTCATCTTGTAAATCTCCTTCTGATGTTTGACTCAGACTTCCGAAATCTCAAAGATTTCGGAAGTCTGGCTATTGCTGGCAAAAGACAAGAGTCGAGGCTGTAGCCGGATTTTTGCTACAGGCTCGACTCTGTGCGCCGTTGCGTGGCATTGAAGTGGGCGTATTATAGTCATTAGAGCGCAAAAGTGGGGCAGAAATTGCGCGGTGGTATACTGCCTTTGTCCATGAAGCTCCTCACCCTCGGCCACAGCAACCACAGCCTCGACAAATTCACCCGCCTGCTGGAAGCGAACGGCGTGCTGACGCTGGTGGATGTGCGCTCAGCCCCGGCCAGCCGCTACAACCCGCAGTTCAACAAAAGCAGTCTCGAACAGGAATTGCCGCGCCGCGAGATTCAATACGTCTTCGCCGGAAAATTCCTGGGGGGCCGTCCCCCTGACCCAACCTGCTACAAATCCGGGGCTCTGCCCGCCGAGGGCGGGGACTATCTGCGCGAAGTGGATTATCAGGAGGTGATGAAGCGCGAATGGTTCGTCAAAGGCATTGCCCGCCTGCTCGAAATCGCCGACGAGGGCACGACGGCCATTATGTGTAGTGAAGAGAATCCAGCGGACTGCCACCGCCACCACCTCATCGCCAAATATCTTTTGCGCGAACACCCGGACGTAGTCGTGCAGCACATTCGCGGCGATGGGGTAGTGTTCAATGCGGCATCACTGCTTAAGTCGGTAGATGAAGTAGAGGGCGAACAGCCTGCGTTGTTGTGATTTTTCTCCTTGACCGTGGGAGCGCGTTGTACGCGCGATGCGAAGAGGGTCGCGTTAATAAACCGCCCTCACGATGACGGCATGAAGCTTTATACAATCGGCTTTACCCAAAAGCGCGCCGAAGAATTTTTCGGCCTCCTACAAACGCATGGCGTCCAACGCTTGATGGACATCCGCCTCAACCCCGGCGGCCAGCTCTCCGGTTTTGCCAAGCAGGAAGACCTGCCCTACTTCCTGCGCGAACTGGCTGGCGGTTGCCAGTATAGTCATTTGCCGATTCTGGCCCCGACCAAAGAAATCCTCAAAGACTATCGCGCCGACGATGATTGGGAACGTTACGCGATCCGGTTCGAGCAGTTGATGGACGACCGGAACGTCCCTTCAGCCCTCAACCGTGACGAGTTTGAAGCGATAGCCTCGTGCCTGCTGTGCAGTGAATCCACGCCCGAACAGTGTCACCGCCGCCTGGTAGCCGAGCGGCTGGCCGCCCATTGGCCGGGTGTGGAGATTTTCCATCTGTAGGGCGAATTGCCAATTCGCCCACCAAGGTTCATCTATGAAAAAACAATTGATCATCACCGACCTGACTCGTATGCAAGGCAACCGGGTGTGCGTGGCCGGTTACGACGAAAGCGGTCAGTGCATCCGTCCTGTGCTCCCACACACGGGCATCGTCGAGCCGAGCCTGTCGGTGAAGGGCCAGCCGGTTGTGTTCCCGTTCGCCGTCGTCGAATACAATTTTCTCGGCCACAAGCCCGAGCCGCCGCACACCGAAGACTGGCGCTACGACCCGGCCTCGGTGCGTTTTGTGAAGCGGGC
>CAYSIV010000007.1:0-7494 GCA_964431175.1 uncultured Anaerolineales bacterium | reverse complement strand
GAAGCAAAGCACGCTCGAAAAATCTCTCTTCTCTAATGTGGCCGCCATCTTTGAACAGCCAATTCAACGCGATGTAGGCTGCTACGTGATTGACGGGCAAGGGCCACGCTCGCTCGGCACTATTCAGCCGCGTTCGCTTGGCAAAGCAAGTTACGAGCAACGCGAGGGCAAATGGGATTACCGCCTTGAGTTCACAGACGGAAGCGGCGCAACCTACCGGCTGAAGATCACCGACCTGGCCTTTCGCTACTATTGCGACTCGCAACGCAAAGGAGGCCGCGCCCCCGACGGAATCTCGGCTCAACTCACGGCGACATTCAACGCCAGTACCGTCTATCTCCGCATTGGCTTGGCCCGCGGCTGGGAGAAATATCCAGAGCGATGCTATTTGCAGATCACCGGCATCCATACCTTCCCCGACTACCTCGACGGCAAAACCTTCGCCGACTTCGCTCCCGCACCACTCACCCTCCCGGCCATTCTCCGTCTGCACCACGCGCAAATCACGATTCCGACCGGCGAAGAAGAAGCGGGCCGCCAGTTTTATTGCGGCGTGTTGGGCCTGCGCGAGATTGAGAAGCCGGCCTCACTGCAAGGGCGCGGCGGTTTCTGGTTGCAAGTTGGCGAACAGCAACTGCACCTGGGAACAGAGAACGGCGTGGATCGCGCCGCCACGAAAGCGCACCTGGCCTACGAAGTAGCCGACCTTGAAGCATGGCGGACACGGCTGAAGCGATTTGGCGTTGCCGTTCAAGAGTCGGTTCCCATTCCAGGCTGCCGCCGCTTTGAAATCCGCGA
This sequence comes from uncultured Anaerolineales bacterium, assembly GCA_964431175.1. Classification (GTDB taxonomy): domain Bacteria; phylum Chloroflexota; class Anaerolineae; order Anaerolineales; family VGOW01; genus VGOW01. The sequence goes on along the minus strand of CAYSIV010000007.1, from coordinate 6,696 downwards.
TCCGTTTGGCAACCGGATCGAGTTCATTCAGCCGTTATAATTCGTGACCATGTCCTCTCCCCTTATCGGCATCACCATTCATCCCAACACTTCTCCCGACCGGGCCGAGCTTGACGAACTGCTTGAGCTGATTGTTCGTGCGGTGGAGCGCGCCGGCGGCCTGCCGGTTCTCATTCCACTCGGCCTGAGCGAAGAAACTCTGCGCGGCCTGTATACTCAACTTGCTGGCCTGCTCCTCTCGGGCGGCGGCGACATTGACCCGGCGCAATATGGCGCGGAGTGGCATGCAACGATCGGCGGCGTGAATGCCGAGCGCGACCGGGCAGAGTTGGCCCTGGCGCGCTGGGCAACCGCCGATGAGGCGAGGAGGCCGCTATTTGGAATTTGCCGTGGAACGCAAGTGCTCAACGTCGCCCTGGGCGGCACGCTTTACCGCGACATTGACGAACATCCGGGCGCGATCCGCCACACCTACCCAACGGCCGAATACGCCGCCCGGCGCCCCCATGAGATAAAGATTGAGGAAGAGTCGACCCTGGCCCGAGTCGTCGGCCACCCCGTCATCGCCGTGAACAGCCTGCACCATCAAGCCTGCAAAGACATCGCCCCCGGTCTGGCCGTCTCGGCGCGTTCGCCGGATGGTTTAGTGGAAGCCGTCGAATTGCCGCATCACCCGTTCGCCCTGGCGGTGCAATGGCACCCGGAGTGTTTGCCCGACGGGCCGGAACAGCGCGCGTTGTTTGAAGCATTTGTCGAAGCCGCGGCCAAAGGGTCAACGGATTGAACGAATTGACCGGATTTGGTCTATACGTTGAATACGCTTAATCCGTTGACCCCATTGCAAACCCGATTACAATTAGCCTATGCCTGACGCCCCCCGAAAATACTTTTTGATCAACGACTCGCAAATTGAAGCCGCCAAAAAAATCTGGCCGCAGGTCAGCTTTAAGACCTGGGTGCTGGTGATGAAGCGCGCCGACGAACCCATGATGTTGAACAAAGCCGCCCATAAAGGAATCGGCTTCAGTAAAATTTCCGTGCCTGACCCGGCCCAGACGGTGGATGGCATGTATTACCGCCGCGATATGGACGTGCTAATTCTAATGAGTGGCGAGACATCTCTTGTAAAGTGATTGGTTATGAGTTATTGGTTATTGAGCGCCTCAATAACCAATAACCGATAACTAATTGCCGGTTTTTTTGATGAACAACTCCAAAACTTACATTCCTGAGTCGGCCATGGTCATTGTCGCTCACCCCGACGACGCCGAGTTCGGTTGCGCCGGCACAATCGCCCGTTGGGCCAAAGCCGGAGCGCGCGTGTGTTACGTGTTGTGCACCAGCGGCGACGTGGGCATTGCCACCGGCGGCATGACCAAAGATCAAGCAATTCAAATCCGTGAAGGCGAACAGAAGGCCGCGGCCGAAATTTCGGGTGTAAAGGAAGTGGTGTTCTTGCGCGAGCCGGACGGGATGTTGCAGGCGACGATAGAACTGCGCCAGAAACTGGTGCGCGAGATACGACGCTTTAAACCCGAGGTGGTGTTTGTGATGGACCCGACTCTTTTGTGGGCCGGCGACGGCTACATCAATCACCCCGATCACCGGGCCGCCGGTCTGGCCGCCATTGACGCCATCTTTCCGGCGGCCGGCCAGCCCAACCTCTTTCAGGAACTTGAATCTGAAGGACTGACGGCCCACAAGCCGCGCAAAGTGTACAGCCTCAACTGGCGAGACGGCGACACCTACATTTCGATTGACGAGACGATCGAGACGAAGATCACAGCCTTACGCGCTCACCAGAGTCAGATGGGCGATTGGGACCCCGAGCCGCGCATCAAAGAGTGGGCCGCCGAGCGCGCCAAAGGCAAAGAGATGCACTATGCCGAAGTCTTCCGGGTGGTGACACTCGAGAGCGATGAGGATTGGGAGAAGCATAAAGGCGGCGTCGTCGGTCGAAAGCAGTAAATTGCGTTGGAACTTTGCGCCTGCCGGAAGCGTCTTAGAGAGTGTCTTAAAAGTCGCTCCAAAGCCCGCGTCCTCGCGGGCCCCTTCGGGCAACCGCGAGGACGCGGTTGGAGAGCAGTTTTAAGGCAGCCTCTTAGTGATATTAAACTGAGACGATCTGGAGGCAGGCGCATCATGAATAAAAGCAAATCGATCTGGCCGTTGGCGGCCAGCATGGTTGTTTCTTTGTTGGCCCTGGCCGCTTGCGGTCAGGCGCCACCGGCCCGGAATACAAGCCAGCCGGCGAACAATACCGCGACAGCGATTCCCGCCGCGCCTGTTTCCACCCCTGCTCCCAGACCCACGCTCAACCTGACAGCAGTGACGATAGAAGCCCTGACACCCGTCAGCATCGAGGAGGTTTTGCCCGTGACTCCTGTTTCAACCGATTCCGCTTTGCCCGATCAAAGTTTGAACCCGCTGGTGAAGCAAGCCAGGGATGACCTGGCGGCGCGGCTGGCAATGGACCCGGCCCAGATTGCGTTGATCGAATATCGTGAGGTGTCCTGGCCCGACAACAGCCTGGGGTGCCCTCGCCCCGACATGGCGTATTTACAGGTGATGGTGGATGGTTATCTCATCCGGCTAGGGGCGGGCAAAAAAGTATATGAGTATCATGGCGGCGGCACACATGCTCCGTTTCTGTGTGAGAGCCCGGTCAAATAAAATTGCTCTCGAATCAAAACGGCGGGCCAGAAAACTCTGGCCCGCCGTTTTTTGTTGTCACTCACCCGCGCGGGTGCAAGCGCCGGTGAGCGCTAGATGGATATTGAACTACTTGGTGACTGTGCCGGCGAACCGGGCGATGTTGGTGCCAAAGAAGCTGTCGTCGTTGTCGTCGTTACTCACCAACTCGGCATAGTTCACCCAGTTGCCCTTCTCGTCGCCCCTGGCAGTGAAGGTAACTGTGTGCGTTTCACCTGCTATCCCTGGTGTTCCGGTAACTACCAGTTCTGTGGCAGACGTCGGCAGTGTGCCAGTGCCGTTGAAGTAGTAGTTTTGGCCACGGTTGCCGGACAGATTTTCAGCGCCGACGGTCAGGAATCCGCCGTCACCGTTGCCATTGAGTGTGCCATAGGTGAAGCTGATGTCTTGTACGCCGTTGATGCCAATCCAGATTTGGAAGGAGTCAGTATTAGCAGTGCTAAACTCTTTCACAGCCCCCCAGTCCACCACAATCCAGCGGTTTGTACCAGAGGCAAGGATTGCCACACGCATTGCACCACCGGCGCCCGGATTCAGGTTAGTCCAGAACGGCGCCAGCACATTGTTGGGCGGGGCCGAGTTGGGCAAGCGCTGATTGATGAAGTCAACGTCCGCGCCCGTGCCCGTGCCGACGCCTACCACCACATAGCCATTGCTGACGACGCCGATGCTGGTGTAAGTCTTACCAGCGTAGCTAAAGGCCGGCACAGTGAAGTTGGTGATGGTTTCGTCACCAACGCCGGAGATGGGCGCGATGCCAAAGAGACTCAACGGCAGGTACCTAGCAGGCGAAACTCCAGGGGCAATCGTCACATCCGGTGGTTTGACCCCAGCCAATGAGCCAGAGAAGACAACCTTATTACCGCTGGTGTTACCGCCCACCACACTGCCACGAACCAGCTTGAGTTGCTTGGGCAGTTTATCGGTCATGGTCACGTTGGCCGTGGTGAATGAGGTGTTCGACATCGTGATCGTGCAGGTCGTCGTGGCCTTCTTCGCAAAGGTGGCCGGGTCGCAGGATTTGGTCATCGACACCGCCGCCGGTTGTTGGCGGACGAACGAGATCGGGATGTGCAGGACGCGCTTATTGTCGTGCTTATCATCTTCGCCGTGTTTATCATCTTCGCCGTGTTTATCATCTTCGCCGTGTTTATCATCTTCGCCGTGCTTATCATCTTCGCCGTGCTTATCATCTTCGCCGTGCCCATCATCTTCCGTGAGGGTGAGCATCGCGAAGCGAACCTCGCCCAGCGGCACGTCACGCCCATCCACAGTGATGCTAAACGTCGCATCGCCGCCAGCCGGAACTTTAAGTTCGTTTTTCTTGACCTTGATCTTGACATCCTTTGGCGCGCTGACTTTTACTTCCCACTTGCTGTCGTAGGGCAGGACGCTGTGCGCGGTGCGTTGCACTGTGACCCGGCCCGGCATGACCGGGAAGTAAACACTCGGATAGTTCACCGACCAGAGATCATTTTGATGAGCCGCGTAATCGGCACTGGTAACGTCGAAGGTGAGGCCGGGGTCACCGGCCACGTTCAGGTCAACGCGACCGGAGCCGTCGTCAAAGGCATTGGCCGGGGTGACGCCGTCTTCTTTGACCACCTTTGTCCAGGCGGTCGTCATCAACGCCGACTTGATCTGGCCTGGCGTCCAGTCGGGATGCAGAGCCTTGAGCAGAGCACCGGAACCGGCGATGTGCGGGCTGGACATGGATGTACCGGCGATGGCCTGGAACAATTGGCCTTGCGGGCCGATGGCGACGTCCACGTGTAGTGGGCTGGAGCCCGCCAGGATCTGGACACCCGGAGCGGTAATATCGGGCTTGCTGACGCCCAGGGTTTGGCCGGGGCCGCCGCGCGAGCTGAACGAAGCCATCACGTCACCCTGCTGGGTATCCGTCACACCCGCCGACAGCGTTGCGGTTGCGCCGGGGTTGGCCGCCAGGAAGGCCAGGACCTGCTGGCCCTGGCTGAACTGGAGATGGGTTGTCGGCAGGTAGTGATTATCGGTCTCCGGGTCGGTGACGTTGGCGGCCTGGTTATACAGAATCATGCCGACTGCGCCGCGCTTTGAGACGTTGAAACCCTTCTCTGCGCGGCCATTGGTGCCACGCTTACAAACGACGATCTTGCCGGCGAACGCGCTATCCGCCGTGCTATTCAGACAGAGCGGATCGTTATAGGGCGCGTCGGCGGCGTTGACGACAGGAGCCGGGCCGGCGCCTGCGGTCAGCGAGGTGCCTTTGATACTCAATGTACTGCCGCTTGAGAGCGTCAGGGTGTTCGTGAAAGCTCGATCCGCTGTGCTGGCGGCCACGGTTGTCACCCACGGGCCGCGGTGGTCAGTCGTGTCAGCGCCGGGGCCGGAATCGCCAGCCGAAGCGGCCACGAACACGCCGGCATCATAGGCATCCAGGAACGCGAGCTCGACGGCATCAGAGTACGGGTTAGAGCCGCCGCCGATCGAGAAGTTGATCACGTTCACGCCATCAAGAATAGCTTGCTGAACAGCCGCGGCTGAGTCGCTGTTGAAACATCCATCATTACCGCAGACCTTATACATCACCACGTGTGCGCGTGGGGCAATACCGGAGATGGTGCCACGAGGCACACCGAAGATCGAGGCGGCCACACCGGAATTTCCAGCCGCTGTGCTGGTGGTGTGCGTGCCATGGCCGTTGTCATCACGGGCCGAAAGAAATTCGCCAGGCAACAAGGCCGGTCCAAACTTATCATAGGTGGCCATGAAGCGATATGCGCCGATCAGTTTGTTGTTGCAGGTGAAAGGCACATCACCGGGGATTGCACTGCCGAACTCGCAGGTCGTGCCATGCCAAGAGGCCGGCGGGGCAGCGTATGATTTGCCGGACGGATCCGGATCGGAGAACGACGGGTGCTCCGGCCAGATGCCGGTATCAAGCACGCCGACGACGACGCCTTCCCCGGCGCTTTCCTGCCCGCCGAGATCATTCCAGACAGTCGGAGCGCCGATAAAAGCCGGAGTGCGGTCGGTCTCAATTTGAAGCATCTCGTCCGGGTAAACAGCCTCGACCCCGGGCAGGTTGGCCACCTGCTCAACCTGGCTGGCCGGGACGAGCATGGACACACCGCCAATGACCACATTGTAATGATTGGTGATGACGGCTCGAGCTATCTTTTGGGTAGCGCTGATTTCGAAGGCGTCCTGTTGTTCGGCCAGGTAGCTCAAATACAGTTGGCTTTCCGGCGAGTTGACATCCAACTTTTCTGCGCCGGTGGCTTTGGGGCTGGTGGCCGGTAGGCCATCTATCCCGCCTTCATAAGTTGCCAGCGATTCATCGGACAGTTTGACGATGACACTGACCATTGCTTCGTCGCCAGCGAAGCCGGCCGCAGCATTAGATTGAACTCGGGCAATACCGGGCGCGGCCAGGGCCTGCCCATCCCCTTTGTCATTGCTAAACGTCGACTCGGGAGTCAACGGTGTTGCAGTGAACCCTCCCCCATCGCCCTGAGCGGCGGCTGACGCCGCCACCGAAAGAATAAGCGAAAGACTTACAAGTATGTGAACCGCTTTTAGTAGTCGGCTGGCTTTCACCATGCTTATCTCCTCAAAATGTTCTGGATCAGGTGATCCAGTCCAGGCTTTCTAAAAGATGAAAGCATCCCCATCGAAAATGATTACGTGGTTTATAACATCCCAATGCGTGTTAGAACCACCTCCCTAATTGAAGCTGTTGGCGACGCCAGCGATTCGTATTGAACAGTGTCCTGGGGCGGCGCGGCCCTCGCCTTCAGAGTAAATGCTTGCGATATACTCCGGTGACTATCTGTTTGCCTTGAGCCTCTATAGGTATTATTGAGACAAATAGTAACTACTCAGCCTAATGCTGCGTGTCACGCTTCGCGCCGCATGCTTTTGGCGGGAATCCAGTGGCCCAATTGATATGGGTGTGACTAAAGTTGGTTGATTTCGAGTCGTTCAATAGGATCAATCCAAGTT